>JBDTLV010000065.1:0-27503 GCA_039934615.1 Tahibacter sp. | reverse complement strand
GCTGCGCTGGCTCTTGATGGCGAGACCGAGCCAGGTTGGCGCGAGCTCGCCCGGGTTCGACGCGAGCGTTGCGGGACGCGTACTCGGGTGCCAGCTTTCCCGCAGATAGTCATCGAGTCCGCGCACGTAGGCGCAGTAGCGCGAGCGCATCAGGGATCCGGCATCCGGCGCGGGCGCGCCGAGATGCAGCGGTTCGCAGCAGTCGCGATAGACGCGTGCAGAGCCGCAGTGGCAGGCCGGGTCGGAATCGCGCGCTGCGTGTTTCATGGGTAATGCGGCTTCACAGCCAAAGTGTCACGGTTCGAAGCCGCTGGCGTAAATCCGGTCGTTACCGACCGAAATGTAAGCGATGCGGGTGGTGCTGTTCATCGCCAGGTCGTCAGAGCTGATCAGGCCGTTCTCATCGACATCCAGGTAGAGCGCGACGATGAGGTCATAGATGCCGGTTGCGGTCGCGGCGGGCACGGCAAACGCACGCGATCCCGATCCGCTGCCGCTGAGCGCGACCAGTGCTGCATCCCCGCTCGGATCGGAAATATATCCGATACCACTTTTGTACAAACTTGCGCCGATCAGCAAGTGGCTGTGACTGGCGCCGGCCCGATTGTCCACGCCCACCTGGATCGCAAAGCTGCTGCCGGCGCTTACGCTTGTCGGTGTCGCGACGAGCGAGGTCAGGCTCAACGGCGAGGTCATCGTCGCGGTGCGCTGGCCGCTGCCCACGCCGGACTCATTGGCGTTGTCGTTGTAGTAGTGGTTGGTGATCCATTTCCAGGATTTCGGCGTGGCCGGATGAATCGCCCAGCGCTGGGTACCCCACTGCGACATGCCACGGCCATGGCCGAAGCAGCCATGAGTGGCGCCCACTGTATCGCTGAGACAGGGCCAGCCCGCCGACGGCGAGCCGGCGAAACCGTTACCGCAGGAAAGATCCACATTGGAACAACTCAGTCCGTCGCCCGGGTCGTCCCAGCTGTTGTTCTCCGCGGAAAATTCCGCGCGGTAGGCTTCGATACCGTCCCTCGTGAGCAGCATTCCCGGAGTGCGCGCCGCTGCTGCATCGGTGCTTGCCGCGGTGCTCGCATCGTTGACCTGGCAACATGCGCTGGAACAGATGTCGTAGTTCGGTGTGCGTGGATGCAGCACGTGCCAGGCACCGTAGGCCCGGTACGCAAGGCTGCCGGCGCGCAGGCTCTGGGTGTTCCAGCTGGCGATCCATTCGCTATCCAGGCCGCGCTTCACATAGGTTTCCAGCGACATCGTGCAGGTGTTGCTGCAACTCGTACCACAGCACGTGGCGGTGCAGCCCGCATCATTGAAGCCGACGCGGATCGTCGCGGGTGGCGCCAGCAGCACCGGCAATGCGCTGACGACGGGAGCGCGTGCGTCCGGCGCAACCGATGCGTCCTCGCGCGGATCGCGCGACAACAGCGGGCGATGTTCGGCCCGCAGCAGCCGAGGTTGCGCGTCGAGCAGCAGCAGGAGTTGCGTCGCACCCGCCGCGAGTATCTCGTCGCGGCGCTGCGCGCGCGCGTAGCCGATTGCGTCCACGAGCACGGTGCGCGGCACACCGACGTCGCTGGCGATACCCGCGTCGAGCACAAAATAGCCGTCACGATCGGTCCGGGTGGTTGCGCCACCGGCGTCCACGCGCACGACGGCGTTCGCCACCGCGAGCGCGCTGCTGGCATCGCGCACATAGCCATGCACGAACGCTCGCGTGGGGTCCTGCGCTGCGCGATTGCGCGTTGCGACGACGGGCTGCGGATCCCGCAAGGGATCCAGCAACACCGTTAGCGATGGCGAACTGCCATCGATCACCATCACGGCATCGAGTGGAGCGTGCTGTGCGCAGATCACGTCGTAGCGCCAGCGTCCCGTTCTGAGCACGACCTCGCCACGACCTTCCACAATGTCCATTGTGACGCGCTGCGCAGGCAGCGCTGCTTCGGGCGCGGCAGACGACGGTTGTTGCGCAAGTTCCAGGCGTGCGTCGAGCGGCGCACCACTGACGCTGTCGCGCAGCAGCACCTCGAGTCCGGACGCCGGCAGGCTCGCGGCGACCAGCAGCAGCGCGGCGACCCGCAGGCGCAACGTCCCGGCGTTCACGCGCGGTCAGTCATGACGCGTGATGTCAGGCGGACCCGTGGTCAGCCACCAGCGCAGGTTGGCCTCGTCCCAATGCCAATGCTGGCGATCGATGATGCTGCGTTCGCTCTGGCTGTGTTCGTTGATGACGCCGATCTGCACCAGTTGTTCGACGTCGTCCGGACCCGTCGGCACCGGCGGATTCGCGTTGTAGGAACTCACGCGGACCTGTCGATAGCGCTGGATGTCGACCGAGGTCAGCGGATGTGCCTTGAGCCATTCGGGATCGACGAATTGGAACCCGTCCTCAAAGCTGTTCCAGCGCAGCGCCGAGGCATAGCGCGAAAGGATCAGATCCAGGGATTTTTCGCGTTTTCCCTTCTGTGTGGCGCACCCGCCAAGCAGGAGCAGCACCACGAGCACAGGCAGGATGTATCGACGCATGGAAATCTCCGCGACAGACGGGCGGCCACCCGCTGGCGGGGATTGTGCCGCATGCGGGGCGGCGATTGCAGTCTGCGACGACTGCGCGCGGTGCGGGCCCGCCTTAGTTGAGCGCCGGGCTCAGCGCCTTGCGCCGCAACGCGACGAAGCGGGCTTCGAGCGTGGTCGCCGGCGCGCCATCGGCACCGGGCACCTGGGCCACGACGCGCAGGCGACCCTTGCCGCGCGTACCCAGCGCGTTGAAGAATGCTGCCCAGGAATCACCCTCGGCAAGTTGCGCGGTCGCGCACAATTCACCCCAGACCGGGGCCAGATAGCGCAATTGGGAATCCTGTACAAATACGTCGCAGTCCTCGCCGGCGGCGCGCAAGCGCAGCACCAGAAAGCCCCAGCCAGCCAGAGTCAGCAAGCTGGCCAGACTGCCGCCGAACGCGCAGCCTTTGTCGTTGATGTTCGGTGCGAGCGGCGCGGCGAGGGTCAATTGCTGCTCGTCACTGGCGGCAATCCGCAATTGCATGGCACGCGCGAGGGGAATGTCGTGCAGGATTTCCTGCTCAAGGGTAATGCTCAGTGCAACAGGATTTGCGCTCACAATTCTCAAGACCGACGGCAGGGGCGCGCACGGTGCCACGCGAGACGCGCGCCGACAAGCGGTCTGGCGTAGCATTTGTCCATGCGTAAGCGTATCCAGCCAATGACTCGCGCCCGCGATCTGCGCGGTGCGAGCGTCATCGTCACCCGGCCCAGCGCGACTGCCGCGCCGTTGTTGCGCGGCGCACGCCGGTTGGGCGCCGACACCGTACGCCTGCCGGGTATCGCATTGCGTCCGGTGGAGGACGCGGCTGGCGCACGCCGTGCCTTGATTCAGGCGCAAACCGCCGATCTCGTGATCTTCGTCAGCCCGGCGGCGGTACGCTTTGCCTGGACCTTGCGTCCCGGACTGCGTTTTGCGGCGCGAGTCGGGGTCGCTGCAGTCGGCGCCGCCACGGCGCAGGCACTGCGCCGCCGCGGCGTACACGGCGTCATTGCGCCAGAGGACGGCCATGACAGCGACGCGCTGCTCGCGAACGCCGACTTGCGCGCGGTGCGTGGAAAACGCGTGGTCGTGATCGGTGCGCCGGAAGGTCGCGATCGACTTGCCGCTGGCTTGCGCCGACGCGGCGCTGCGCTGACCGAACTGCATGTCTACGCGCGCGCCGCGCCGCGCTGGGACCAGCGCCACTTTGCGCGCCTGGACACGGCGCCGAAGCCACGACTGCTCCTGGTCAGCAGCGCCTTTGCGCTGGCAAATCTGGCCGCGCGTCTGCCGCCGGGGCTGGTCGTTGCGCTGCGCGAAGCCGAGTTGG
Source organism: Tahibacter sp. (assembly GCA_039934615.1). Taxonomy (GTDB): domain Bacteria; phylum Pseudomonadota; class Gammaproteobacteria; order Xanthomonadales; family Rhodanobacteraceae; genus Tahibacter. Next base: position 23,625 of record JBDTLV010000065.1, on the reverse strand, counting down.
TGGTGAGCAGTCTGCGCCTGGCCATGCTCGCGCGAGAACACGGTTTCCAACACGTACATGTCGCGCGCAGCGCGCTGGGCCGCGATCTGCTCGACGCGGCAATCGGCGCACTGTCGCGGCATCGCCTCTGAAAGGCGCCCATCCGGCGCAGATGCCGCTGAATGGAATGGCGCATGCGGGCAGCACAACAGCGCAAATACGCGGCAATGTCGGCTAGCATAGTCGCATGGACATGGACACGCCCACTCTGGACTCGCCCGCCCAGCCGGAACCGGCACGACCGGTTGCGCTGATCCCGCCTCGCAGATCCAGCGCACCGATCGCGCTGCTGCTCGGCCTGATCGCCACGGCTGCCAGCGCCGTCGCCTTGTGGCAGGTCTGGAGTATCGACCGCAGCAACGCGGCGAGCGGCCAGGAGTTGGCGCTGCATCGCACCGACATCGACAGCCTGCGTCGCGCGAGCGAACAGGAACGCCGCGAACGCGACACGTTGCGTCAGCGTCTCGCGGATTCCGAAAATGTGAATAAATCGTTGCGCGAGGAAGTGCTGGCCTTCGGCGAGCGGGCGCGCGTGCTTGAGGACGCCATCAACAATCTCGCAGCGAAGCGCGTATCGGGTCACGATGCATTGCTGCTCGACGAGGCCGAACTCGTGCTGTTGCTCGCGCAGGAGCGTTACGCCTTGTTCGGCGATGCCGCGGCGGCGTTGCGCGCCAGCCGCCTCGCGGACAGCACGCTGGCCGCCGTGGAAGATCCTGCATTTGCCACATTGCGCGAAATGCTGGCCGTCGAAATCCGCAACCTCGACGCGTTGCATGCGCCAGCCAGGACGAATGCAATCGCGGAATTGGAAAAATTGCGCGGCGATCTTCCCGGCATGCCGAGAATCTCCCGAGGCCGCAATGGCGAACCCGCCCAGGAGTCGCGCCTGTCGCATCTGCTCGGGCAATTCGTGCGGATCAGCCGTACCGGCGAAGACGCCTCCGGCGATCAAGCTGCCGGCTTCGCTCCGGGCGTGATCGCGCTCGACCTGCGGGCGGCGGAACTCGCCCTGGCGAGTCAGGATGCTGCGGCGGCACGCGCTGCCCTTGAACGTGCCCGAGCGGCCATTGCCGTCGACTACGAAGGAACAAATCCACAAGTCCAGAACGCGCTTTCCGGGCTCGACCGGATGGCCGGCGCGCTGCAGCCGGTGCCGCCGGTGCAGCTCGGTGCCGCCCTTACCGAGTTGCGACGCCTGCGTACATCCCGTGCGGCGCTTCCCGCCGACACGGCCGGTGGCGCGCTGTGAAAGGCTGGATCTGGGGCTTGTTGTTAGTCACTGCCGCGGTTTTCGGTTCGCTGGCGTGGCATTGGATCGCGCAGGATCCAGGCTACGTGATGATCCGTGTCGGTACGCTGCGCGTCGAAACCAGCCTGGTATTCGCGGTGCTCGCCCTGGCGTTCGCGCTCGCCATCTTCAATGTCGCCTGGCGTTTGGGTCGCTGGCCTATGCGTTTGTGGATGCGTCGCGCACGCAAGAAAAGTCGCGAGCGCATGGCAAACGGACTCATCGCGCTCGCCGAGGGCCGCTACCTGCGCGCCGAAAAGGAGCTGGTCCGCGCGACCCAGTACCGCGAATTGCGCGCCCCGGCCCTGCTTGCGGCGGCACGCGCCGCGCTCGCGCAGGGTGAAACCGAGCGGGCGCAGACAGCATTGAACGAGGCTGCGGAAACCGCTCCAGCCGCGGCCCTCGCGTTGCGCGCGAGGTTATTGCGCGAACAAGGGGATTTTGCGGAATCGTACCGTCTGCTGGCGGCGGAAGCCCGGACCGGCACGCTCGCGCCCGCGGCCTTGGTCGAGACGATCGAAGCGGCACTCGCGACCGAACACGCGGACGCGGCCTTTAGCGCGCTCGGTCCGCTGTCGCGCAGCCAGTCGCTGCCTGCGTCCCGTTACGCCGCGCTCGAAGCCCGCGTGCTCGCAGCGGTGCTTGCGGCGCAACCCAGCGCCGATGCGGCGAACACGTTCTGGGCCGGATTGTCTCGCGCCCAGCGCCGCGTGCCGGCCGCGCTGGCAGCGTATGCGCGGCGCGTTGCGACGCTCGGCCAACCCTTGCCGGGAATGAGTGAAGTCGAGGCGTTTCTGCGCAAGGACTGGGCTGACGAGGTCGTCCTCGCGTATGCCGATCTGGGCGACGAAGACGCGGGTGCACGCATGCGCAAGGCCGAACAATGGCTTTCTGCACAACCCAACAATGTTGCATTGCTGACGACCCTGGGTCGACTCTGCGTCGACAATCAACTGTGGGGCAAGGCGCACGAATACCTGGAACGCGCCCTCGCGATTCGTGAAGAACCGCTGACCTGGGAGACGCTAGGCGACTGCTGCGCGGGCGAAGGCGAGCATGTCGCCGCGCAGATTGCGTACTCGAACGCGCTGGCCCTGTCCCGTGGCGGCGCAACGCGCGCACTGCCCGGCCGCAACGCGCGGCTCGGCCTCAACACCACGGCCATCGTGGTGGAGGAGCGCAGCGAGCATGGCGTGCCGAGGTTGCCTGGCATCGCACGATGAGGATGATCGAACCGGTGCAATCCAACCGCACGACGTCGCAGATTTTCGCGCAACGGCGGTAGCAGTAGCGCTCTGCGTGGTCGTCACGGTTGTGATGCCAGTGCGGAATCGAGTTCGCCAATAGCCGACTTCTGCCCGCGTCGCCGCCGGCTCGCAGATCGATGCGGTCATGATTCCAGCCAGCGTGCGCAGCAAGGTTTCTGGCAATCTTCGGTGCATCGGAACAATACCCGGGCCCGTCGCGACGCATGATTCCGCGTCAAGCGTGACCCGTAGACCCGCTACACCTTCACTTCGATCGGATAGCGAAGCGATCATTCTCCATGCAGATCTACACCGCATTCGCTTTTCTGCTGTCGCTGATCGCGCTCGGTCGCCTGCTCGCTTGGCGGCGCCTGGTGCCCGACAGTGCACCCGACGCCCTGAATCTGGTCGTGCTCTACGTCTGCCTGCCTGCGGCGATCCTGCTGAACGCACCGAAGCTGCACTGGCAGGCGAGCTTGGTTGGACTTGTCGCTGCGCCATGGCTGCTATTGCTGGCCAGTACGTTCATTGTCGTGTTGTGTGCCCGACTGCTGCGCTTCAGCCGAGGCGATACTGCCGTGCTGTTGCTCGAGGTGCCGCTCGGCAACACCTCGTTTCTTGGATTTGCGCTGATTCCGTTGCTCGCCGGCAGCGAGGCGCTGCGCTACGCGGTGGTTTACGATCAGCTTGGCAGCTTTCTCATGCTGGCGAGCTTCGGACTCACGGTGATTGCCTGGTATTCCGGCGGAGTGCGACCGACGGTCGCGACCATCCTGCGGCGAATGCTGACATTTCCACCGTTTGTTTTCTTGCTATTTGCCCTGTTGGTGATGCCGGCCGAAACTCCGGACTGGCTGGCGCCGATGCTGCAGCAGATCGCCGGTGCCCTGCTGCCGTTGGCCGCACTCGCGATCGGCATGCAAATGACCCTGCGCCTGCCGCGCGAGCATCTGAAGCCGCTGGCGCTGGGCTTGTTCGGAAAGCTCGTCCTTCTCCCCGCGTTGGCATTGGTGCTGGCCGCGCTGTTTGGTCTGGACCCTGCGATGCGCGCGGCTGTCGTGCTGGAATCCGCCATGCCGCCGATGATCACGGCAGCGGCGCTGGCAAGCCTCGCGGGGCTGTCGCCGCAGCTGGCCGCCGCGCTGGTCGGCTACGGCACACTGCTGTCGGCACTCACCTTGCCGCTATGGCGCTGGATGCTGGCGGCGGCGGGCCTGCTCTGAGCGCGATTCTGCGATTGTTGCGGGGCAACGTCGTCGTTCAACCACGTTTGCCCGGCTAGATCCAACAAGCGCATCGCGACGCCATCTGCACAATTTCCTTTTTATGCTTGGGCCCGGCAGGCGTCAGCAAGGCACAAATATCAAACCGAATTTGCGCTGCGGCGGGCGCGTGCGGTGCGGCGGCGCTTGCTCGGCGATCTCCGCAACGAATCTGGCAGACCGTTGATGTCACGGGATTCCACAAATGAACGTTTCCCGACTACGCGTTCTGCCAACCGACCGCCTGTGCTGAACGAGTGCCGACCGGCAAAACCGACGCCGAAGCAGGCTCCGACCGAGCCTGCGACGTATCTCGCACGCATCTCTTCAGTCCACGCGCGCTGCAATTGCACACGGAAGCAGGCGTTTTACCCGCTTGCAGGCACGGCGACGGCGACTATCCGGTTTTGCCTTTGGCCAGCGGCAGATCCGCGGCAACCCACGAGGCCGTGCCGCCGCCCAGGACATAGACGCGCTTGAAACCGGCCTTGTGCAGTCGCGACGCGGCGGCGCCAGCGTTCTGACCGGCCTTGCACACGATCGCGACCGGCAAGTCCTTCACCTTGACCAGATCCTTGTGTTCCGGATCGAATTGCGCGAGCGCGACGTGCCTGGCGCCGGGAATATGTCCTTTCTCGAAATCCGCTTGCGGTGACAGATCGACCAGCAAGGCGTTCTCACGGTTGATCAGCATGGTCAGTTCGCCTGGCGTGACTTCCCGGTAACCTTTGGTGAACTGACTCACTTCATTGGCGATGACCGCCACCAGCACGCCGACAAAAGCCAGGCTGAGGAACTGGTGATGGGCGAAGAAATCGGGAATGCGTTGCAAAATCTCGGACATGCGGCAGCCGGGGAGGGTTGATGCGGGCGGCGATTATCCGCCGAATGGAGGGACTAGCGCAAAATCGGGTTTTTCACCGCCGCCATGGCCTCCGTCAGCGATAGTGCCCACGTGCGATCGGCGCCGCGGGTACCCGACGCACGCGAAACGCCAGGCTGATGCGCGCACCGACCGGATAGTCCACTTTGGGAATTGCGTGCGTGTAGTGCAATTGCGTCGCATAGCTCATCAGCAACAGGCTGCCCGCGTGCAGATCGAGTTGCAGTACCCGCGGCGGAGACTGCTTGCGCCGTATCGTCATGCGTCGCGTGGCGCCCAGCGACAACAAGGCGATTGGCTGGTCCAGCGCCAGTTCGTCCAGGTGATCATTGTGCGGCGCGACGCTATCCCGGCCATCGCGGTACAGATTGAGTCCCACATGACTGAATGCGACGCCGGTCAGTTCTCGCACCACGGCGCTCGCGGCCGTGAGGACCGCCGGCAATTGCGCGTCGTCCAGCGCATGACTCGCAACCAGTCGTGGCACATCGACTTCGCGCGCGTACATCAGGCGGCGCTCGCTACGCCACTGGATTTCCGATTGCAGCACATCGAACCATTCACGCGCGCGCGCCGGTGCAACACAGGCCGCATGAAATTCAACGCGCCCGCTGGCGTCGTCGAACAATATGCCCGGGTTTTCGGAGAACAAATCCAGTGGCGACATGGCGTCGAATGTATCGGGTGTCGGCCGACGAAATCGGGGCAGCGCGGAGCAATCACAATGGTATGCACCGACACGTCAACGCCCGCACCCACCACCGTTCAGGCGGGACGTCCGCCGATCACGCGTGCCGGCAGCAACACCAGGGCGCGAAGAAATTCGAAAACGCCATGGAAAACCAGCCCGACCAGCCTGAATGGCAGCAGCAGCAACCACACCAGCGGATACAGCACAACTGCGATCAGCGCGACCGGCCAGCACACGATCAGCAGCAGCAGCCACACAAGGAAAGTCAGCATCGGTGTACGGTCTCCGCGTCGTTGCCGGGTCGATGGCAGGATGCCGCTGCGCGGAATGGCATGACAGTGCCGGAAGTGAGTGCCGCGAGCGCGCAAATCGGCCTCGTTCAGGCACTGGCGGACAGCGTCAAGGCCGCCTCGAAGTGTTCTGCAAAACGCAGCGTCGTTGCATTGTCGCGAACGCCCATTTGATCGAGGATCTGGCGCGGTTGTTCGCGCAGACCGGAAAGAATCACGCGAGTGCCCATGCGTTCGCAGCGGGCGATCATCTGACGCAGCGCGGCGACACCGCTGGCATCGATCATGGGTACCTGGCGCAGACGCAGGATGAATACGCGTGGCGGCGTCAGAAAATGGTCGAGCACTTCGTCCAGCCGATTCGCGACAGCGAAAAACAGCGGTCCGGAAAATTGGAAAACTTCCACGTCCGGTGGCAACTGAGCGCGCAGATCCGGCTGCGCAGGCCGCGACCAATCGTCCTGATCCTCATCGCTCAACGTCGTGTGCGATTGCACCGCGACCACTTCGCTCATTCGGTGCATGAACAAAAACGCAGCGAGCACGACGCCGGCTTCGATCGCCACGGTCAGGTCAAACAGCACGGTCAGCACGAAGGTCACCAAGAGCACCGCGCGATCCCCGACGGGACCCCTCAGCAAATGCCGGAAGTTCTCGATCTCCGACATGTTCCAGGCCACGATGACCAGCACGGCGGCAAGTGCCGCCAACGGCACGTAGCGCATCAGCGGTGCGAGAAACAGCATGAACAGCAGCAGGAAAACGGCATGCAGCATGCCGGAGATCGGCGAGCGCGCGCCGGCCCGGACATTGGTCGCGGTGCGTGCGAGCGCACCGGTTGCCGGCAAGCCGGCGAACAGGGCCGAGGCGCAATTCGCCACGCCTTGAGCGACCAGCTCGCCATTCGACCGATGCCGGCCACCGATCATGCCATCCGCAACAACCGCAGAAAGCAAGGATTCCACACCCGCCAAAAAGGCAATGGTCAGGGCGCTGGGTAGCAACTCGGCGGTACGCTCAAACGGAATATGCGGGAATCCGAAGCTCGGCAGGCTCGAAGGCAAGTCGCCGAAGCGGCTGCCGATGGTCTCGACGGGCAAGGCAAACCAGGCGCACGCGAGGGATCCGCCGACCACCGCCATGAGAAAGCCGGGCCAGGCGGGACGCCAGCGGCGCAACGCAACAATCACCCCCAGGCAACCCAGCGCGACCCCGGTCGCGGCGATGGAGAGCGTGTCGGCGTGGCCCAGAAATGCCTGCCAGCGAGCGACGAACGCAGCCGGGACGTGCTCCATGTGCAGCCCGAAGAGATCCTTGATCTGGCTGGAGAAGATGCTCACCGCAATTCCAGCGGTAAAGCCAGTGACGACCGGCTGTGGCATGTATTTCATCAAGGTGCCAAGGCGCAGCAGACCGGCGGCGATCAGCAGCAGGCCGGCCAGCAACGTGCAGAGGATCAGGCCCTCGATACCGAAGCGCTCGATTACATTGAACACGACGGGCACGAATGCGGCGGTTGGCCCGCCGATCTGCACGCGCGAACCGCCGAGCGCGGAAATCAGGAATCCCGCCACGATCGCGGTATGCAGGCCCCTGTCCGGCGTGGTACCGGACGCGATGGCGAGGGCCATGGCGAGCGGCAGCGCAACGATGGCAACGGTCAGTCCTGCCAGCGCATCGGCGCGCAAATCGCCGAGCACGTAGCCGCGGCGCAGCACGCTGATCAGTTTCGGAACATACCGATGCCACACCGGTGTCGCGGGGCGATTCATCGCGTCTCTCTGGGATGCGTTCACTGTCGGCGATCAGACACCGAACTTCAACCGGCGCGCTTGAGCCGGATCAAGCGGCTATTCTGCGGCGAACCGCTCGGAGCCGTCTGGATGAACACCGACCACAATCCGCAGGCGCAACAGATGGGCGATGAGTCCATGGCGCGCAATCTTGGGTTTCAGGCCCAGGCGATCTGGCCGCAGGAGCGCGTGCTGTTCCAGCGCTATGCGCTTTCCGGTGCCTTGCGCATCCTCGACCTCGGATGCGGCACCGGCGAGATCACCCGCCGGCTCGCCGAACTTTATCCACAAGCGAACATCACCGGCGTCGACATCCTCGACGGCAATCTCGCCATCGCGCGACGCGAAAGCACCGGCTTCGGTGATCGCGTGCGCTACGAAACCGGCGATGCTTTCGCGCTCGGGTACGTTGACGCTACTTTCGATCTGGTTGTGTGCCGGCACCTGTCGCAGGCGGTACCGCGTTTCGAGCGGGTTCTGCAGGAAATCGACCGCGTCCTGCGGCCTGGCGGCTGGTTGCATCTGCTCTCGGAAGACTACGGCATGCTGCGCATGCCGCGTGGCGCGCGCGATCCGGACCGCTTCTGGATTGCCACCGTGCTGCCGTATCTGGAAAGCATCGACTGCGACGGGCGCATCGGGCGGCATTCGCCAGCCTTATTGCAACAACGTGGCTATGTGGAATTGGCGATGGACTACGTGATCGTCGACACTTTGCGCGTGCCGCGTGAAATCTTTGGCGGCATCCTGCGAGCCTGGCGTGACGGCTACGTCGAAGCGCTGGCCTCGGCCAGCGGGCGTGAAGCGAATGAAGTGCGCGCCGATTTCGATGCGATCATCGAAGGAATCGAAACAGCGCCACACTATGCCGTGTGGCATGTACCGGTGATTTCGGGACGACGCAGTTGACGGCGGAGGCTGCCGATCGCTGGCGTTCGGTGCCGTAGAAGTCCATCTTGAGCAGCGGCGATCGTACGGGCGGCGCAGGTGACGCGACCCCGCGCTTCGCGTCACGATCAGCCTGTCGGCGTGACATCGAGACACGCGTGCCGAATCCACAGGCAGCTAATGCCGCATCGGCAACTCGACCACAAATCCACTCCGGTCGTCGCCCAGCGCCACACATTGCGCATCACCGCCATGACGCCGCGCGATCTGCCGCACGAGCGCGAGTCCCAGGCCGGCACCGCCACCGTCATTGCCACCCTGGCGCCGATAAAACGGTTCGAACAAGCGTTCGCGTTGCTCGGCGGGTATCGGCGCGCCCGCATCGCTTACGCACAGCGCAATCGATGCGTCCCTTTGGGTGATATCCACCTGGATGGGGGGACGCCCGTGCCGCTGCGCATTCTCCAGCAGGTTGCGCAGCATGCGCCGCAGCAGGCGCGGATCGCCGCGCAGCTGCACAGAGCGTCCGTCCAACTGCACGTCTGCGTAACGCGCGCATTCCTCGGCCGCCAGAACATACAGATCGACATCCTCGTCAACCTCGTGATCGACGACCGCATCGAGGCGACTGCTCAGCAGAATCTCGTCGATCAACCGGTCCAGCTCCGCGATGTCCTGATCCAGGCCAGCCTTGCGACGCGCGTCCGCGGTTTCCTTCATCAGCTCAATCGCCATGCGGATGCGCGCGAGCGGTGTGCGCAATTCGTGCGAGGCATTCGCGAGCAGCGCCTTGTGGGCACCGACGACGCTCTCGATGCGCGCCGCGGCGCGGTTGAAGCTTTCGGCGAGGCGCGCAACTTCATCGCCGCCTTCAACCGCGACACGCGCCGACAAGTCGCCCGCGCCGAGCGATTCCACGCCGCGCTGCAAGCGTTCCAGGCGCTTGGTCAGACGTCGCACGATCGGATAGGCACCGACCGCGACCGCCAGCGCGAGTGCGAGCAGCGTTACCATCAAGGCATGCGCCGGTCGCGCGAGGCCGATCGGTGCGCTCGCCGCCAGCCAGCGTCCGTCGGGCAAGTGGGTCATCCAGATCGTGTCGTCCTTCCACGGCTGCCGCCACTCGCCGCGCTGCCAGGCATCGTCGGGTATCGGCAGGGGATCGCCGACCATCGCGATCGGCGCATGATGCGCGGCGACCAGCACCACGTTCGCATGCAGTCCGTGTGTCAGTCGCAGCAAGGCTTCGTGCTGCTCGGCGGCTGGCGCATCGGCGGGCGGCAACGCATTCTGGATAAGTTTACCGAGTGTACGGCTCGCGCGATCCACCGGTCCGACAAAGTGGTGCGAGATCACGGCAGTGATCAACGCAAACAGGACCAGGCTGCCAAGCAGCGCGAAGTAGAATCGCAGGTACAGGCGCGACATCAGTCCTGGCTCCGGGCGAACAGGTAGCCCGCACCGCGCAGCGTGATGATGCGGCGCGGATGTTTCGGATCGTCCTCGATCGCGGCGCGGATCCGCGAGATGTGCACGTCAATCGAGCGGTCGAACGATTCCAGTTGTTCACCTTTCAGCAGGTCCATCAATCCGTCGCGGGTCAGTACGCGACCGGCGTTGTCGGCGAGCACCAGCAACAGGGAAAACTGGTAGCTGGTGATCGTGCACACGCGGCCATCCAGGCGCAGCGCGCGCGCCGCGCGATCGATCTCCAGGCGGCCGAAGCGCAGCGGCGCATCGCTGACGCTGCCGCTGCCCCGTCGGCGCAGGATCGCACGCAGTCGCGCCAGCAGCTCACGCGGCTGAAAAGGTTTGGGCAGATAGTCGTCGGCGCCGAGTTCGAGTCCGACGATGCGATCGGTCGCGTCGCCGCGCGCGGTTAGCATCAGCACGGGCAAGTCCGAATGCGCGCGCAGCTGGCGGCAGACGTCCAGACCGTCCATGTCCGGCAGCATCAGATCCAGCACCAGCGCGTCGAATTCGCCCGCGGCCAGACGCTCCAGGGCCGCCGCACCGGATCCTGCGGCTGTGACGCGAAAACCCGCCTCGCCCAGATACTCGGCGAGCATCTCGGCAAGGCGGGCATCGTCTTCAACCAGCAGTAGGCGTTCGGCCATGGCACGCGCACTGTACGGTGTGGCGTTCACAGTGGCGAGCCTGGCCGACGTGCTCACTCGTGGCGCGCGCCGTGGTGTTCGGCGATGCGCGCGGCCAGCGTCTTGCGCTGTTCCACCGTGAGCACGTCACCGACATCGGCGATCAGCTGCACGATACGCCGCGACGCCTGATCGGCGACGTCGATATGCGCAACGCGCGCGGTCTCGAGCTTGGCCCGGTCGATGTGATCCTCGGTCAACATCGCGAGCATTTCGCCGTGACCCACATGCACCTGATCACGCAACGCGAGCAGATCCGTGGCCGCCTGCTTCACGATCGGATCCAGCTGCGCCTTTTGCGCATCCGTTGCGCCGACCTCAATGTACACATGTTGCAGCATGCGATCGACATGCTCGGCCATGTCCTGTGGTCCGCCCATCGCGAACATCATGCCGCCGAAATGATGCCCGCCACCGCCCTGATGGGCGACCACGGCCGCGCCCGCGGTCAGAGCCACGCCACCGGCCAGCACCGCGGCAAGCAAGTGCCGGGTGGCGAAACCGCGCATCGTTCGTGCAAAACCTTGCGTCGTATTCATGTCTTTCCTCGAGCATGCAGGGATCAGTCCCTGACGCAAAGGCTGCGCTCGCTCGGTAAACGCGGTTTGTGGCGCAGGTAAAGATATGTAAAGACGCCGGCAGCCGGCTTGAGCCAGACGCAAAGGCACGCGAGCTTGCGACAGGCCGGGGGAGAGATCGCCCCGGCGGATATGCGCCCGCAATCAACCGGTCACGCACTCAAACGCGCGATCAATCCTTGCGCGTGGCGTAAATCTTCACGATTTCATAAAGGAACCGCCGCCCGTCGAGCAGCGACTTCACCCGGATGCGCTCGTTGAGGCCGTGTGCGTGACTGCCTTCGGCATCGTGAAACATGCCGGACAGGCCAAACGTCGGGATGCCCGCCTCGTTGAGGAAGCGACCGTCGGTGGCGCCGGTCGACATGGTCGGAACGATCGCCACGCCAGGCCAGATCCGTTCCGCGACCTGGCGTATCGGAGCGAGCATGTCGCGGCTGATCTGCGGTGGCGTGGAGGCGATGCCGGATTCGCCGGCGATTGCGATGCCGACGTGTTCGTCCGCCATCACGCGAACCAACTCGGCCTGCACTGAGGCGACCGGCTCGCCGGGAAGAATGCGACAGTTCACATTGGCGCGGGCACGTTGCGGCAGGGCATTCGGGGCATGGCCGCCCTCCATCATGGTCGGTGTGCAGGTCGTGCGCAGCATCCCGTTCCAGCTCGGATTGGCAAGCCACAGACGTTGCGCAGCCGCCTCGTCGGGCGGCGTCTGCAACACCGCGCGCATGTCCGCGGCGAGTGCGGGTGGCGACAGTTCCGCCTGCTTTTCAAAGTAGGCGCGCGTGGTCGGATTGAGGCGGATCGGAAACTGGTACGCGCCAACGCGCGCCAGCGCACCGCTCAGCTGCACGATCGCATTGTCCTTGACCGGTCGCGAACTGTGTCCGCCGGGATTGGTGATTTCCAGGCGGAAGTCCTGGTATACCTTTTCACCGGCCTGGATCTGCAGCGCGACCGGCTTGCCGGCTGCGTCGAGCTCTCCACCGGCGCCTTCATTGAGGGCGAATTCGGCCTGCAGCAGTTGCGCATGGTTCTGCAGCAGCCAGTGCACGCCATTGAAGGTATCCGGCGTTTCCTCCCCGCAGGTCAGTGCAAGCTTGATGTCGCGGTACGGCCTGTAGCCTTCGTGCTGGTAGCGGATCAGGCTGTCGGTGAACACCGAGGCCATCGCCTTGTCGTCGCTCGCGCCACGCGCATAGAAAAATCCAGCCTCCTCCACAAGGGTAAAAGGATCGCGTGTCCAGTCGGCGCGATTCGCTTCCACCACGTCGATATGCGCGAGCAGTAGCAAGGCCTTGGCCTTGCGATCGGTGCCCCGCAAGGTGGCGATCAGCGCGCCGTCCTTGGGGCGCTCCGGGGGCGCGATCACCTGGATATCCGAGGACGGGATTCCGCCGGCCTTGAGGCGTGTCGCCATCGCTTCGGCTGCCGCCGTGCAGCTGCCGATCGACAGGGTTGTATTCGTTTCCACAAGTTCCCGATACAGCGCGCGGAACGCGATCTCGTCAGGCGCGATCTTCGCTGGCTCCGCTCCGACAGCAACCTGGGCAAGCAGCCCAATGACGAGCGGGACGTACGGACTGACGGCAAGGCGCATGATGGGGTCCCGGTGGGTGTGGATCAGCTCGATGGTGCGCAGTCGCGACGACGAAGGCAAGCCTCGATCGCGTGGCCTTGCCGCGGCGTTCAGCGCATTGCCTTACTGCGGCGGCAAGCCGAGTTCGCGTGCGCTGAGATACCCGTTGTGATCGATGTCCTGCGAGTGGAATACCTGCGCAAGGCGTGCGAGATACTGCGCCAGACCGACCGGGCGGGTGTTCGGGCCGACCACCGCGGGATCGAATTCGGACAGGTCGATCACCTCGTTGCGATTGACGTCCATCGCACGGAACGCATCGCTCAGGTGCTCCTGGTATTCGCCGAGGCTGACTCGGCCATCGCCGTTCGTATCGATCGCGGCCAGGTATTCGTCCGTTGATGCATATTGCGCGAGCAAGAGCGTGGGCGCCAGCGAGGCGGCGATCCACAGCAGTGGGAAAAACCGGAAGACGCCGCGGCGTCGTGGCAGAAAAGGGCGGTGCACCGCGCGAACATACGCGCAAGTCACGCGCACCGGCCAGTGCTGTCGATTGCCGGACTGCGCATTCGGCAAGGAAATCAACCGGCAGCCGCGCGCCGCAGTTGTTTATTGATATACATCTGCGCGTCGGCGCGCTGCCAGGCATCGGTGAGGCCGCGCCAAGGTTTGCGTTCGGCGCAGCCGACCGAAGCGGCGACCGAATCTGTCGCCAGCTCCGCTTGCAAGCGTTGCGAGCTGCTGCGCCTCGGCGAGCGCGCAGTCGGCCAACACGATGCCGAACTCATCGCCGCCGATACGCGCCACATGCGCATGCGCCGCGGCATCACCCAACCGTTGCGAGGCGCGCCGCAGGATCGCGTCGCCGGCGGCATGACCCTGCGCATCGTTGATGCGTTTCAGGCCGTCCAGGTCGACCGCGATCACTGACAACGGCGTGCCGAGCGCGCGCGCGCGTTCCTCCTCGCGCGCGCAGACATGATCCCAGCCGCGGCGATTCAGCACCTCGCACAGGGCATCGGTCATTGCCGCTGTCTCGTGGCGTAGCGCGAGTTGCCACGCGTCGCTGCGTGCGAGGTCGAAATGCAGCACCGTCGCGAGCTGGCGCGCCAGCAGGCCGATCAGATCTTCCTCGCGCAGCAATGCCGAATCGCGCGGCTGAGGGTGGATCGCGCACAAGGTACCGAACAGCGTGCCGTCGTCGCGTTCCAGCGGAAAGCTCACATACGCACCGATCGGCGCCCGACGACGTGCTGGCGCGTCGCGATAGACCGGAACCAGCTCCACATCCGGCGCAATCGACGGTCCATTGCTTTCAATGCGTTGTGCACAAAGCGATTCCGCGTAGGGCAGCACATCACCCACCTTGACCCCGTAACCACGGTCGTCGGCGCTCAGTACCACCCATTGCTGACCGTCGGTGCGCGTGACCATCCACAGGCCGAGCGGCACGTGACGCTGCAGATATTCCAGCACTCCGCGCGATGCCGCGGCAAAGTCGACGTAGGGTTCGCTCATGGGTCTCCCTCCGCTGCTCACGTTACGTCGCCGACGGCGTGCGATCAAGCCGCGCAAAGGTCTCTACGCATGCAACCGGTCGGCCGGATTCAGTCACGCGGGCGCGGCAGGGATGCTAGCCTAGGCGCTGGCGCAATCGTCAACGGTGCGGGAATGGCGGTCACTGGGGCAAAAAAGCAAGCCGTGAAGAAGGCGGCACCGGCATCCCTGGACATGGCCGTGAACGCAATTGACGGGATTCGCGTCGGTATCGGCGGCTGGACCTACGCGCCTTGGCGCGACAATTTCTATCCCGCCGGCTGGGTGCAGCGCCGCGAGCTGGAATATGCCAGCCGACACCTCAGCGCGATCGAGATCAACGGCACCTACTACCGCGCGCAAAAGCCCGCGATCTACGCCCAATGGCGCGATGAAACACCCGATGGCTTCGTGTTTTCCGCCAAGGCGCCGATGCGCATCACGATGGCGCGCAAACTGGCGACGGTTGGTGGGCAGGTCGATGACTTCGTGGGCGGCATCGTCACGCTGCGGGAAAAGCTCGGACCGCTGGTCTGGCAGTTTGACGAGGACCGGCGCATCGACCCGGATGATTTTGCAACTTTCTGCACATTGTTGCCAAACAAGCATGGCGCGACCACCCTGCGTCACGTGCTTGACGTACGCGACCGCGAATTCGTCAACGCCGATTTCGTCGCGCTGGCGCGGCAGCACGGTTTCGCGACCGTGTATACCGATTCGCCGGACCATCCGTCGTTTGCCGACCTGAGCGCGGATTTCGTCTATGCGCGGCTCATGCGCAGCCGGGCCGACGTGGCGAGCGGCTATCCGCCGGTCGAACTCGCGCAGTGGGCACGGCGTGCGCGGCTATGGGCCGCCGGCGGTGAACCGGATGATCTGCCGCGACTTGCAGGTGCGACCCCGCCCGCCGCGTCGCGCGAGGTATTCCTCTATTTCATCAGTGCCGCGAAGGCGCGCAATCCCGCCGCGGCGATGGCGCTGCAGGGGCTGCTTTCTCAAGGCTGAGCGGGCTTGCGCCGGTTCGCCGCAGCGCGTGAGACAAGGCAGTTGCACGCTGCACCGCACCTCGGTACCCGGGAATGAAATGGCCACGCGACTTGTCATCTGCCTGGACGGCACCACCAATCGACCACGTTCTGCGGAAACTCACGTGCAGCGGATTTTCCGTGTCGTCGCGCGCGTCCCGAACCTGCAGATTCCCTACTACCAGCCCGGTGTCGGCACCTTGGTGCCGCATGGCGTCTATCTGCGATCGCGGGCCCTGCTGCTCAAGGGACTCGACGCCGCCACGGCCTGGATGCTGCAACGACATGTGGGATCCGCCTACCATTTTCTGATGCAGACCTGGACACCCGGCGACGAGGTTTTCGTGTTCGGTTTCAGCCGCGGCGCTTACGCGGCACGAGTGCTGTGCGGCATGCTCAGTTCGGTGGGCCTGTTGCACACGGGCATGGACGAGATGCTGCCGTTCGCCTGGGACGAATACCGGCAATTCAGTAAAACTGGACAAAAGCACAACGAGCAGACCGCCCAGCGCAATGCCGCGCGCTTCAAAAAGCGCTATGCGCGCGCGGTGCCGGTGCATTTTCTCGGCTTGTTCGACACGGTCAGCTCGGTCGGCACGCCGTGGCGCCCATCGACCTTCCGCCGCACCGCGACCAATCGCGACGTCGCCATCGTGCGCCACGCGCTGGCGTTGGACGAGCGACGTGCCTTGTTCGGCGCAAATCTGTGGCGCGGCGATGGGCGCGGCCGGCAGGATGTGCAGCAACGCTGGTTCGCCGGCGTGCATGGCGATGTCGGCGGCGGATACCCTGAGACCGAGGCCGGACTGGCGAAAATTCCCCTCGCCTGGATGCTCCGCGAAGCCAAGGCGGCAGGACTGCTGACCGACGAGGCGCGCGAAGAAGCCCTGTTTCCCGGCAGTCCGCCCGACGATCAGGGCCGCATCGACGACCTGTTGCTGCGTCACGCCGCGGACGTGCAGCACGAATCGCTGTGTGGACTATGGAAATTTGCCGAATGGTTGCCTTTGCCGCGTTGGCAGCTGGTCGACGGCGTCTGGCGGCGACGCTGGCGGCCGCACCGGGGGCGACTGCGCCACGTGGCCGCCGATGCGAGCATCGATGCCAGCGTTCACGAACGTATTGCGCGTCTGCCCGGATACCGACCGGGCAACCTTCCTCAGTCCGGCAAGCCGCCGGTCTGAACGGGCGCTTCGGCTGGCGCAACTTTCGCTGCCGGTACAAAACCGCGCATCGAGATCGTGACGCGCCAGGCGACGATCAGGCCGGCCAGCAGCAACAGGGATGACAGCAGGAACGCGGCACCGGGCAGGTGCAGATCTGCCTCGACCCCGATGAACGCGGCAAACACCTGGGTGTGCAAGCCGGGGCCGATGATGCCGGCCACACTCGCCAGGCTGGCCACCGCACCCTGCAGGCGCCCCTGCTCATGCGGATCGACCTGACGGGTCATGATCGCCTGGGTCGCCGGACCGGCAAATCCCCACAAAGCGAGAAAGGGAATCGCCAGCAGGAACAGCATGCCGGTCGGTGCCAAACCCTGTACCGCGAAACCGAATACGCCGAATAGCAGCCCGGTCATCAGCATGCGCCGTTCACCGAAACGCGGAACCAGCTTGCCGATGAGCACCGCCTGCACCAGGCCGTTGCAAAGACCGACCAGGGCAAGGGTATAACCAACTTCCCGCGGTCCCCAGTGATAGCGATAGTCGGCGTACAACACGAATGTCGTGTTGAGTACGTAGTGGGCGAGATTGCTCAGAAATACCACGATCGCCAATCCGGCGACTTGTGGATAACGTCGCAAAAGCCCCAATGCGCCAATCGGATTGGCATGCTTGAGCAGGAAACGCGGGCTGCGACGTTCCGGCGGCAGCGATTCCGGCAGGATGAAGTAGCCGTAGCAGAAATTCGTCAGGGCCAGGCCCGCTGCGACCCAGAACGGCAAGCGCAGATCGAAGCTGCCGAGAAAGCCGCCGAGCGCCGGGCCGAGCACAAATCCGATGCCGAACGCGGCACCGAGCATGCCGAACGCCGCGGCGCGTTTTTCCGGCGGCGTCACGTCCGCGATATAGGCGTTGGCGGTCGAAAAACTCGCCGAGGTCATGCCGGAAATCACCCGCGCCACGATCAGCAACGGCAAGGTATTGACCACCGCCATCAGCATGAAATCCAGGCCCAGTCCAAGGTTGGAGAGCAGGATGACCGGGCGGCGACCGAAACGGTCCGACAACGCGCCCTGCACCGGCGAACTGAAAAATTGCACGATGGCAAAGATGGTCGAGATCAGGCCGACCCATTGCGCAGCCGATACGGTCGAGCCACCAGCCATCTGCTTGATCAGCTGCGGCAGGACGGGAATGATGATGCCGAACGACAGGATGTCGATCGCCACCGTGACAAAGATGAACGCGACGGCGGCGCGTCGTACCGGAGTGATAGGAGTGGGGTCCACGCTGAGGTCCGGGCAGGAAAACGCCCGAAGTCTAGCAGTGTCACGCCCGCCTCGTCCGGCCGCATGACTTGCACTTGACGCGCTTTGGGTACACTCGGGTTTCCGTGGCTGCCGGGGTGGAACCGTGAGCGTGTGTGCACTGTTGACCCTGCGCCTGGTTGTGCCGTTGCTGCTGGTTGCGGTGGGCACCTGCCAGGCCGCGGCGGTGAGCAGCGAACACGTCGAAGCCGAGCTGGTCGCCGAGCGGTTGAATGGCGCGCCGGGCAGTGAGCTGTGGCTGGGTTTGCGTCTGAAGCATGCCCCGCATTGGCATACCTATTGGGTCAATCCCGGTGATTCCGGGCTGCAGACCAAGCTTTTCTGGACCCTGCCCGATCATTCCAACGCGGGCGACATCGCCTGGCCTGCGCCGAAGCGTCTTGGTGTTGGCGAATTGTATAATTTTGGCTATGACGGTGAGGTCATGCTGCCGGTGCAGGTCAACGTGCCGGATGCCCTGGGCGTGGGCGCGACGATGCACGTCGGAGTCCGCGCCCAATGGCTGGAGTGCGAGGAACTCTGCATACCGGCCAAGGTCAATCTGAGCCTGGACATACCCATAGGCCGAAAGGAGGGCGCCCTCGATCCACGCTGGAAATCCTTGTTCGAGATGGCGCGGCAGACACATCCGCTGGAAACCGACTGGTATGGCACTGCGATCCTGCGTGGCGACCAGGTGACGGCGACCGTGGTAGGAAAGGGCCTGCCAACGCAGTCCGATCTTGAAGTATTTCCGCTTGAGCCCGGCATCGTATCGAATGGAACTCCGACGATCAGCCGCGGCGCCGACACTCTCGTCGTAAAAATGGGAAAAAATGAATACTTCGCCAACAATCCCAATACCCTGACCCTGGTGATGATCAGTCGATCGGCCAGGCCGATGCACGCCTGGCGCATCACCGTGCCGCTACGCGAGAGCAACACGGATGCCGTCGGTGCTTCGGCAGATTCCGGCGTGACGGGGCGATCCGACTAGACGCAATCCGGCCGCGCTGCACCGCACGCGATTCAGAGCGTGGTCGGCCCGAACCGGTCGCGCAGACAGGCAACCAGAGTCCATCCTTAGCGCCGCAGATCGACGTTGCTTGTTGAAAACCCTCCTGACCCAGACCCACCGGAGCACGCCATGAAATCCCTGACTACCCTCCTCGCCGCCGCACTGCTCGGCATCGTCACCGGCCCCGTACTGGCGAAGGCCGTCGTCGGCGAGTCGGCACCCGATTTCAGCGCCACCGATACCCACGGCAAGCCACAGTCCTTGGCCGCCTACAAGGGCAAGACCATAGTGCTGGAGTGGACAAATCCAGGTTGTCCGTTTGTGCAAAAACATTACGGCGCCGGCAATCTTCAGGTGCAACAGGGCGAGGCCACGGCTGCGGGTGTGGTCTGGCTGAGCATCAATTCCGGCGCCGCCGGCAAAGAAGGCAATCTGGACGCAGCAGCGGCCAACGCCTGGGTTGCCAAGAATGGCGCAAAGCCCAGTGGCTACATTCTCGACGGTGACGGCAGCATCGGGCATCTGTACGGCGCCAAAACCACACCGCATCTGTTCGTGATCGATGCCAAGGGCGTGTTGCGTTATGCCGGCGGCATCGACTCGATTCCGAGCACCGATCAGGGCGACATCGCCAAGGCGGTCCAATACGTGCGTCAGGCGCTGGCCGAACTGGCGGCTGGCAAGGCGGTCAGCGTGGCTACGGCGCAGCCGTATGGCTGCTCGGTCAAATACGGTTCGTGATCGCGGCGCGATGACCTGCTTTATCGCGCGAGCCTGAGTTGTGCACAGTGAAAAAAAGTCCGATGGCGCCGCGCAATCCGGTGCGGCGTCATCGGACTGCGGCGACGATCCGCAACGGTGCCGCAAAGATGACCTCGCGCTGCGTCCGGTTCACTGAGGACCCTTGCACGCAGCTTTGGCCTGCGGCTGCTTGAAGGCGTCGCTGGATGCGTGTCTCGCGGAGCGGGTCGAGGCGCCTGCCGCAGCGCGTCGGTCGGTGCGCGGCCCGCGCTCCCGGCGAGCTTCGCGCACGCGCGTGAGCCGGTGTTGCAAAGTGGAATGCTATGCTTCGCCATCTGACACCTCAGCTCCCCGCCGTGCAACGGTGTCATCGATCGCTCTGACGATGGATCCCCTCATGCAAATCACCCAACCGGTCCGCGTGGTGCGCAGCCATACGCAGCATCTCGTGGCCGAGCCGTCGCGCGTTTTTCCGCTGCTTTGTCCGGTCCGCGAGGCGGACTGGATCGACGGCTGGGATCCGCTGTGCGTGATTACCGAGAGCGGGGTTGCCGAAGCGGACTGCGTGTTCGTGACGGCGGCCGAGCCGCACGACGCCATCTGGATTATCACGCGGCACGAGCCAGAAAGCGGCTTTGTGGAAATGCTCAAGGTCACTCCGCAGGTCACCGTCTGCCGCCTGAGCATCCAGCTGAACGCCACCGTTGCAGGATGCGACGCGACGATCACGTATCGGCACACCAGTCTCGGACCCGCGGGCGATGCCGCGGTGGCGGCGTTTACGCAGGCCTACTACGATCAGTTCATGCGCGACTGGGAAGCGCGCATCAACCACTATCTGGTGCACGGCAGTCTGTTGCCCGCGGAGCGCTGATCCGACGAGGCGCGTCACGCAAACCAGCGCCCGCAGGTGCGGCGCCGCCGGCGTACAGATTGCGGACTTGTCTACCTGCAACGCGCAGCGCAGAATCCCCTTTCGCAGTCGTCCGTAGCGGGCGTCGCGTTGCCGCAACGCTGTTCACTCATCGGGGAGTTCGTCATGAAACGTTGGACCGCAAAGGCTGCTGGCTTGGTCGCGATCGGGCTGTTCGCGCTGCTGGCAGGCAATCCCGCGCTGGCGAAAAAGAAACCCGAAGCGCCGGCCAAACCGCGCACCGTGACGCTCAACCTGACCGGAACGCGACCGCTGACGGATATCAGCAGCACAGTCGCGTCGGTCGGCGACGTGCCGAACCATGAAATCGCGCAACGCGTGTACTCCTACGTCGTGCTGACCGCTGCGCCAGACAGCGGCAAGCCGGCAAAAGAGGCGAAGGATTTCGACGGCGCGACGACGATGAATTTCGCCCAGTCCGATTCGCGCAATGGCGCAGGTACGCACAATGGCTACGCGACCTGGAAGCTCAAGAGCGGCGACCTGATCTACGTGACGTTCAACGGCAAGCACAGCGCTCGTGGTGCAGGGCAGGAAGACGCTGCGCCATTCGACGGCGAATTCGAATTTGCCGGTGGCACCGGCAAGTACGCCAATATCAAGGGTCATTCGAGCTATCAGGGCAAGGTCACGGCAACCGGCAGCAGCTGGGAAGCCAAGGTCATGTTCGAATACTGAGGCTTTTGCCGCGGGCCGGGTACGATTGCAGGAGTTCACGATGTTGCAAATGCGGCCGAGTTGCGAATGTTGCGACAGCGATCTTCCGCCCGATTCGGCGGATGCGATGATCTGTTCCTTCGAGTGCACCTTCTGCCGCGGCTGCGTGGAAGGTGCATTGCAGGGACGCTGTCCGAACTGCGGCGGCGGTTTCGCCAACCGACCGCAACGTGCAGCGCATCTGCTGGCGAAAAATCCGGCCTCGACCGAGCGGATCCATCGTCCGGACCGCTGCGGCAAGTCCGTTTGACGCGTCGTAGCGGCGAGCGCGGTCAAGGCTTATGCGCGGCTTGAAGGGTGCGCAGCGCAAGGCCGACACGGCGCTGCGCCGGCTTGAGAACGCCGCCGATGATGGCGAGTGCCGCAGCGCGTCAGCTGCGCATTGGCGACGACTGGCGTATCTGCTCTCGGCGCTGCTGTTTCACGCGGTCGCGCAGGCCGTCGATCTGCCCGCCGGGACGTCGCCAGGATCGACGACGCTGGCTGCGCAGACGCTGAGTGATGAACTGAAATCGAACCGACATCCGGGAATCACCGGCTTCGCCTATGCGCTCGGCGACCGTGCACCGATCCTGATGGCGACGACGGAGGTGAACAAGAGCGGCGCCGATATCCGCTCCGCGACAAAATCCATCACGGCCCTGCTGATCGGCATCGCGATCGATCGCGGCCTGTTGCCATCGGTAGAGGTGAAGATCATCGACTACCTTCCCGAGGTGCGCGATCTTCTCCTGGCGGATCCGCGCAAGGGGCAGATCACCGTGCAGGATCTGCTGAGCATGCGCAGCGGCCTGGACTGCAACGACTGGAATCGTGATTCGCCGGGGCACGAAGACACGATGTATAAAAAGCGCGATTGGCTGCGATTCTGGGCGGGTCAGCGAATGCACGACGTGCCGGGCAGCGCGTTTTCCTATTGCACCGGCAATGCGATTGCGCTGGGGCGCATCCTCAAGCACGTCACCGGCATGGATGCGGATGCGTTCGCGCAACAGGCGCTGTTTGCACCGCTGGAGATCGCGCAACCGGATTGGCAACGCTGGAATCGCGGCGCGGATGTGGACACCGGTGGCCATCTGCGTCTGCGACCGGGTGATTTGTTGAAAATAGGACAATTGCTGCTCAAGCGGGGTTTGTCCGGCGAGCACCGCGTCGTGTCCGGGGAATGGATCGAGCAGATGACGATGCCGCGCGCGGAGATCAACGGCATGCAGCAGCGCTACGGCTATTTCTGGTGGATCGACGCAACTCACATGCCCGGCCTCACCTCGACGCGGCTATGGATGGCGTGGGGCAACGGCGGCACCTACATCGTGGTGATGCCGGAACTTGATGCGGTGGCGACGTTCACCGGCACGCGATTCAACAAGGATGATGCGACCGAGCCGTTGTTGTGGTTGCGTGACCGCTTGCTACCGGGCTTGAGGGCCGCCGCACCGAAACGCGATTGACGCGTGTCGCGATGCAAGACCCGGCATGCGCAGGATCGCGCGCTGCCCGGCATCTTCCCGCCGGATAGGAAAGACTATCCAAGCGAACGCGCCGGCATAACCGGCGACAGGCTGAGGACACGCGTCGTCCCGAAGCGACAGTCGCCGCGCGCACGCGCGATCTCGCTGCCGCCAACCAGCGCCTGGAATTGACCGCGAATCTCGACGGCCTGACCGGTATCGCGAATCGGCGGCGCCTCGACGAGGTGCTCGCGTCGGCATCGAGCCGGGCCGTCGACCGAGCGCGGTCGCTGGCCGCGCTGTCCATCGATGTCGATCGCTTCAAACGCTACAACGATACGCACGGGCACCTGGCCGGCGACCAATTGCTCAAGAACATGGTGGCCTGTCTGCTCTGTTGTCTGCGTGGCAGCGAGCAGTCACCAATGGCGCCTTCCGCGACGCGGCCATCCGCGCGGAACCGAGCGCCGATGCCCTGCTCGCCCGCTACGGTGGCGAGGAATTCCTGCTGGTCGTGCCCGGCACCGACGCGCGGGTCGCGGAGACGATGACCGAGCGAACGCGCAGCGTGATCGATGCAGCCGGCGTGGGCGCAACGATCTCGATCGGTGTGGCGAGCTGGACGCCGCGCTCGGGCAACGTATCCGACCTGGTGAATGCCGCGGACGTTGCGTTGTATACTGACAAGCGCGAACGGCGCAATCAGGTCGCGGTCAGCAAGATGCCGGGTCCCGCCTGAACGCTGTGCGCGCGTCGTGCGCCGAACCACCAGGGAATGCACTCATCATGCAACGCGTGCTGTATGTCGGAACGAAGAATGCGTCCAGTTGGTCACTGCGGGCCTGGCTCGCGTTGCGCGAGCAGGGCATCGACTTCGAAGAACGCCTGATTGATATCCGCCGCCCAGCGCGCTACGCCGAACTGGCAAAAGTCGCCGCGTTTTCGCCGCCGGGCGCGGTGCCGGTACTGGTCGACGGCGATGTAGTCATCTACGACTCGCTCGCGATCATGGAATACGCCAGCGAGATCGGTG
>JBDTLV010000064.1:0-27866 GCA_039934615.1 Tahibacter sp. | reverse complement strand
GTCTTTTGCACTCCCGCGCCGACGATGGCGATGTATTGCGAAGCACTGTTCGGCACGGTGAGGTTCAGATCGCCGTTGTCTTCGCCATCGGGGCCGCTGATCGGACGCGTGAGCTGGAAGACTCCCGCGGGAACGGTGATGGTCGTGATGCCGGCGCCAACCAGATGATTGGCTTGCATGATGGCAGCACGCAGCGAACAGGAGCCGTTGCCGGCATGACAGACTCCGTCATCGGTATTGTCGTCGACGAGGTCATCGGTGGTATTGACGTTATAGCTGAGATCGGCGTGCGCATTTACGGCGGCCAACGTGCAGACAATCAGCATTGCAAGGTGCAAAACGTTCTTCCGGATTGTTCGACGAATCATCGATCGACTCTGCGGGCGCGGATGGGTGTCCGTATCGATCAACAGGAATCGACGCGCGATCCGGACAGCGTTGATCACGACCCCGAACACATCGGGTTGGCCTTGGTCCGGTGTTGCAGGATCACAGCTACCGATAAACGAGGGGCGGGCGTCGGCTCTGGCGCGTAGTCCCCTTTCCATTGATGTCATAGCGGCGTAGTCTCGGAAAAAGCCCGTGCGAGACGCGGCTTTTTTGGCGGCCTGTCGATGTCTGAAGACCGCATCCTGCGCGCAACGTCTATTTGCGCTGTTGTTTGTGGTCCGCGTTGATAGCCATCTAGGCGGCAGTGTGGTTGATCCGATCGCTGTGCGGTGGGGTCTTTCGAATCATCGGTTTGGCCGACTCTCAACCGAATGACTGGATGCAAACGCACACAGGCTTGCGACGATCTGCGCCGGGCGCACGTCCGTATGCCATTCCCGGCGTCTTCGATCGCAGATTGGCGCCTGTTCGCACTGTTCTCAGCATGGATTGCCGTGCTGGAGCCTGGCATCGATTCGTAGCGGCGAACAGGGTGCAAGTCTGAACATCGTATGGGTGCTGTATGAGTTCAACATTCGGTGTTGTTGCCTTGTCGTAGCGAACACGCTTCGACGGCTTTGTTTGACGTTCATGCCGGATCGCGCCGGTACGAATGGGATCAGGAAAATATCGGGAGCCATTATGAAAAGCGGGACAATGCAAAAAACACTACGTTACTTGGCAATCCTTTTGTTCACCGGGATCGGTGCATCCACGGACGCTGCGGCGGGCGACTTTCCGGCAGCCTGCTTTGACTATGCCCGGATCATTGCGTCCAGTGAGGGGGATTCCAGTGCGCTGGTGCAGACCCTGTCGTTGCCGGCGCTTGTTGCGTCCAATACGCCTGCCAGCTTTGCGGTGGGTGAACGGAACGTCTCGGTTTCGGTAAGGCGATATGCCTGCAACGCGACCAAGTCGATTCTGGTGCTGGGCTTCGAGGATACGGACAATCTGTCTGGCGCTCGTACTCTGCTGTTTCCGAAATTGACGGCAGAGCTTGGCGACAAAACGGAGGAATTGGTGGCGTTTGCGCTGGAAGACGGTTCGTTGGTGTCGCCGGACTTCGTTGGCTGGATTGGATCGCGATCCTCGTTCGCACTGGTTCCGCGTTTTTCGTCGATGGACTTGAATCGATCGCTTCGGCTGCGCGTCACGGCGTCGCAGGGAGCCGGCCAAACCGCCACATTCGATATTCCGGAATACACGCCGACGCCGCAGACCACGCCAGACGCCTTCGGTGCGCGAGTGATCAGCGGACGTTATGCGGGCAATTATTTCGATGCGACGCGTTCCGGTGAAGGCATCATTGTGGAAATCGGAGATTTTTCCGGCCAGCCAGGATCGCACTTCCTGCAGTTCTCGTGGTTCACCTACGACAACGAGGGAAAGCCGTTCTGGATTTCCGGCGGCGGCAATTTCGCGGACGGTGACAAGCACTTGCACATGCCCGCGGCGTTCCGCGGCGGCGGTCTTTTCGCCGGCACCAAGGCGGCCGAAACCCTTTCGATCTGGGGCACGGTGGATATCGAGTTTTCCGACTGCAATACCTTGCAGCTCGACTATGCATCGGCCGGCAAGTTTGCGCCGAACGTGCCGGTCGGCAGCGGGCATCTGGAATGGCAGCGACTGACCGGCATCAGCAACTTCGGCTGCAACTGAAACCGTTGGCCGGGTCACGACAAAACTCGACGAAATTTCTGGAGTGCTTTATGAAAAACAATACAAGTGGCTTCTGGTTGAAACGATTCGCGCTGGCGGCGCTATCGGCGATTGCCTTGCCGGCCGTTGCGCAATCGAGCGGACCAGCCGCTCCGGTCGCCTGCATCGACGAAGTGCGTACGCTCGGTACCAGCCTTCTGACCAAGGTGGCTACGGTCCCGCTCAATTTGCCGGTCCTGAACTTCGGGATCGTCGATGGGCGCCGGTTTGCGAGTATCGACGTGCTGCGGCACGCCTGCGGTGGATCTCAGTCGGCTGTGATCGTCAGCATTGACGACCACGCGACCTGGTCGGGTTTCCCCCCGCCGACGATGCTCTATCCGGAGTTTCGCGCGACCCAGGATGGCCATGTCGCGACGCTCACCGCGGTCTCGCTTGCCAGTGGGCATCGGATCGCGCCGAAGAGCATTGGCAACATCGGAATCTCGGGTCTCGGCCTGTGGAGTTTCGCGTCACTGGAAGTCGCGAGTGGCGAGGTGGATCTGAATCGCGCATTTGTTCTTACCGTTGTGGATCCGTTCAATCCCGCCGGCTTCAACGCCGTCTCCGTACCTGCGTTCCAACCGACGCCCGCGACGTATCCAAACGCATACGGCCCGCGCCGGATCAACGGTCGTTACGCGGGTAATTATTTTGATCCCGCACGTCCTGGCGAAGGGATCATCGTCGAAATCGGCGATGTGCCCGGCCAGGCTGGCAAACACTTTCTGCAATTTTCCTGGTTCACCTATGACAACAGCGGCAATCCGTTCTGGATTTCCGGGGGCGGCAATTTCAGCGACGGTGATCGTCAGTTGCAGCAGATGCCGGCGGCATTTCGTGGTGGGGGCGGCTTCGCCGGAAGCAATGCTGCCGATAGTCTGACTATCTGGGGCACCGTGGATATGGAGTTCAGCGATTGCGATAGCCTGGATCTCAGTTATGTCGGCAAGCGCGGCCTGCCTTCCGATGTGCCAACGGGCATTGGTCGACTGCACTGGAAGCGATTGACCGCCATCAGTGGCTATTCGTGTAAATAGTGCAATTCGCGCGCGGTGCGAGCCGCGCGCTTTATACGAGAATATCTGGCGAATAGTCGCAAGCGCCTGTGACTGCAGCGCCGCCGTCGAAGCCGGTGAGAAGCAGCTCGGCCGGTGCTTCGACCAGCAAGTAACAGCCGATGTCGTGCTCCGTTCGAGTTTCGACTTCGTTACGGTGGGCTGTCCGCCGCCGTAGCTTGCTGTCGTGGCTCGCGTTTGCCTGTTGCCATCAAATCACGTGCATCTGGCGATACGATGCGAAGCATCTGACGGGGGGCGATTTGATGTCCAAGACGGCGTTGTGGGTGACTTTGTTGGTCGCTCTGGCCCAGTCCACTACGGGACATTGCTGTTCTCTGCCGCCTCCGCGCGAGGCTGTGAGCTTTGGAATATTTGGCTCCGTTCCCGAGTTCGGGCCGGGTGATCGACGAAACTATGGACGTCGGTGAATGGCCATTCGCCGCCCGGCGAGTGTCAGCCATGCTGATCCACACGTTCTCGCGATCAACACCGATGCGCAGAGTAATGATTCCGCGATGCTCGATCGCATGGGCTGCATCGATCGGCAAATTCATGAAAACGCGATTGATCCAAGAACGCCGAGCCAGTCCAGTCGGTTCGATCCGCGTATATGCAGTGACCCCGACGACACCTTCAAGGTATCGACATCCCTTCGACGCGATCGTGATCGGCAGCCTACGAGAGAGGCCGACGGGAGTGAGGAAGGCGGCGTGGGTCTTCGCGCACGCCGCGCTTTTGCGGGCCTATGTGCACGGCTCCGCACCGACCAGCGGCCACGACATTCACCAGCGTATGGAGGAAGCGGCTTGAGCAACCGAGCGCTGGCGAAGGATGTCCGGTCGGTGGATGTGCCTATGCTTGTCGCCCGGCGTTTGCCGACTTGTGCAACATTATCAATGTGTCTCGCCTACGCCAGCCATCGCAGCGGGAAGCGTTGCGTCAGGCTTGCGGCTCACGAGGGCAGAGGTGTTTTGACGTCGCAGGATTCCCGACCGGAATCAAACGCGAGTTTGTGATATTTTTTAATTGCCGTGCAGGGCACGTAGGCGCGGCATCCGACTGTCATAGGCACTGGACATGCAAAACCCGCTGCGTCTCTCTGATGCCGACATACCCTATCGCGAACGTGTCCAGGAGGCATTGGTCGACGATCTGTACCGTCGGGCACTGATGCCGGTCTTGATGCTTTTGCCCATACTGTACGTGTTCTATCTGGTTGTGGCGGATAGCGTCGCGCGGCGCCCGATCATTGGCTGGATTTTCGCGGGAATGTTTCTGCTGATCGGTCCGCGTCTGGCGACGATCATTTTTGTCGAGCGGATCAAGCGCCGTTATCCGCAACCCAGAATCCGGCTTGCGATTTTTGCGATCTTTACCACGCTGTTTGGTTTCGCCATGGCGGCGGTCAACATTCTGGCCGCGCCGATCATCACGCCGCAGCAACTCGCGATGCTCGCGATCATTGCGGCAGGCATCAATTCGATCGCCATCATCGCGATGAGTCCCAGCCTCGCCAGTTATCTGCTCTACATGGTGCCGAATATCCTGTCGATCGCCATTGCGATTGTGATCGGACCGCCGCTCGAGCATCGCTCGATCTTCCTGTTCCTGATCGTCACCAATCTGTTTTCGCTGACTTTCATGGCGACCACGGTGCATCTCAAAAGCCGGCGGGCGATTCTGTTGCGACTGAAGGTCGACGAGGCGAACGCAGCGCTGTTGCAGGTCAATCAGAAACTCAAAACCCAGATCGAAGAACGCATGGTCATCGAAGCCGCGCTGGGGCAGCGAAATTCCCAGCTTGAAGCGCTGAATGAGCGGCTCGCCAGCGCGAGGAGTCAATTGATCCAGTCGGAGAAGATGGCCTCGATCGGTCAGCTTGCCGCCGGAGTGGCGCACGAAATCAACAATCCGATCGCCTTCGTGCGGTCCAACATGACGAGCCTGAAAACCTACGTGACCGACATCGTTTCCGTCATCGACGCCTATGAAGCCCTCACGACCGCGGTCAACAACACGGAATCGGAACGACGCACGTTGGAGGAACTCAAGATTTCGACCAATCTGAGTTTCGTGCGGGACGACATTCCGTCGCTGCTGGACGAGTCCTCGGACGGTCTGACGCGGGTGGAAAATATTGTGAAGAACTTGAAGAAGTTCACACATATCGACGAAGCGGAGACGCAATGCGTCGACCTGCACGAAGGGCTTGAAAATACGCTGGGGGTTGCCGCTCACGCGATCCGGGCAAAGGCCGATGTTGTGCGCGAATACGGCGTGCTTCCTCCAGTCGACTGCCTGCCAGCCCAGATCAACCAGGTCTTCCACAATCTGCTGATCAACGCGGTCCAATCCATGGAGCAGCGAGGGACTATCACTCTGCGTACCGGTGTGGACGGCGATTCGGTCTGGGTGCAGATTGCCGACACCGGCAAGGGTATCGAGCCCGCACTCCTCGGACGCATCTTCGATCCGTTTTTCACGACCAAGCCCGTCGGCGTCGGCCCTGGACTGGGGCTTTCGATTTCCTACAGCATCGTACGGCAGCACGGTGGCACGATTGAGGTAGGCAGTGAGGTCGGAAAAGGAACGACATTCACGGTTCGTCTGCCGATCAAGAGCGCGCCGAAGCCTGAAGCGCAGTAGCGACGTCTATCAGGGCCGCCTTGTCACCCCTGACGGCCAAGCGCGACGGGCGGATAGACCTGTGCGCCGGGCGGACTGCCGTTCTCGACCGAACGGCTACTGGAATTGTGTCGCGGTGTTACGCGTAACTCCTTTACAGCACTGAATTTTATATGTGTTCGCACGTATTGTTCGGGAAGGCAGGAGGCGCCAAATTACACCTGCAGTGATACCGCACCGGTGAGTCGAGATTCGAGGATCCCTCCGGTTTCGCTTGTCACTCGAAACACATCAGGAGAACGCATCATGCCCAAGATCATGCTGGTCGACGACGAGAAAAATGTACTCAGCGCCCTGCGTCGCACGATCCATGGCATGCCGGCGGGTTCGTTTGACTCGGTGCCCGTGGTCGAAACGTTCGACAAGCCGGAGCTTGCGCTGGAACGCGCGGCGGAATGCGACTTTGACCTGGTGATTTCCGATTGGCGCATGCCGTCGATGAGCGGCGTGGTCTTTCTCAACAAACTGATTCAGATCCAGCCGTTGATCGCCCGCCTGATCTTAAGCGCGTACGGTGACTTCCTGGCGGAACAGAAAGCGATCCAGCGCATCAAGATTTTCCATTTCATCAACAAACCGTGGTGTAACGACGAACTGAGCGCGCTGATGCTCCAGGCGTTGGAACATCGTCGCCTGTCGCTGGCCAGCGCGCGGCCGTCCGATAAGTCAGTACGACAGTCGTGCCATCTGTCGGAGCTGGAATTGCAGCGCATCGATCGCGAGCAACCGACGTTGTCGCCGTTCAAGGGTGAGACGCTGGATTGTTCGCTGTACGCCAGCGAGGACGTGCTCGCGGAGGGCCACCGATGCGTGGCATAGGCACCCAGCCAAACGCGTTCGGGCCGTGATTCCGACTCGCGCACAGTGTCCTGCGCGCGAGCGGCGGTAGTCCAAACTCCGATTGACGAGGTCGCATTTTCGGGTGATCGAAACATCGACGAGTGTCTTGCCGATGCCGATGACTGACCCGCGGTCGGCGATTGAAGGCGCTCCAGTACCAACCTGATTTCGAATATCCATCCTAGCGGCGGCTCGATGGGCGCGGGCAACACCTTGCTTCCAACGTGCGTTTGCACGGGCAATGGAATGTCGGGTAGACATGTTATCTCGAAGCGGGCTGTTTTCAGCTGGTTCACGCTTTCGCGGACAATGCCTCGCGCAGCGCTGTGATCTCTCGCCTGACGCTATCCAGATCGCTCCCCGCCGTTGGCCGCAGGAACCACGCCGCCAACGCCCCGGACAAGGTCGCGAAGATGCCGACCCCGGCTGTCATCAACACTGCCGCGATGGCCCGCCCCCCGGCGGTGACTGGATAGAAGTCACCGTAGCCGACAGTCGTCATTGTCGAGATCGCCCACCAAATCGCGTCGCCGGCGGTATGGATGTTCGACTGCGGATCTTTCTCGAAGTGGAGTATTCCAATACTGCCAAAGGATAGGAGTCCCACGCAGAGCAGCATTGCGACCAACAGCGAGGATTCGACGCGACGTTCGCGGACGAATTGAGCCAGCACTCGGAACGAACGTACGGCTCGAAGCACGGCGATCAGCCGCGCGATTCGAGCGACGCGACCCCAGCGCAATGCGTCGACGGTGGGGATCGCGGAGAGCAGATCCAGCCAGCCCCACGTATACAAGTAGCGCAGGCGATTCGGCGCGCGGATCAGCTGCGCACAGAAGTCGATAAAGAACAGCAGACATACCCCAACATCGGCGTAGTTCAATACGAGGCGGGTCTGTTCGTCGAGGTCAACTAGCATCGCGACGCCGAGCACAGTGAGGGTGATCAGACTGAGCAACAGCGAGAACAGGATGTAGGGTGCGTTGGTCGATGCCATGTTGGCCTCATCGTCTGCGTGCGGCGGGAATTGACAATACTTGCACGGATGCTGAGCCAACCGGCGTGTGGACATATCAGGGCGAATTGCGCACCAGCGACACACCTGGCGCCGGCCCGCATTTCACTTCGCGATCGAGTGCGTGGTGGAGAGACGAAAATGAGGGCATGAGATTCACTCCTATGCGTCGCGTGCAGATGTTCATTGCAGCGATGTGCATCATCATAAAAATGCATCGTGCCAGCGCCGTCGCTGCAGAATGCGACTCTGCGGAATCGAGCGGCGTGATACAGACTATACGACCACGCGGCGACGTTTCGTTCCTGAAGCAGGCTCGCGGATCGCGCGGACAGTGCCTATCCATGATGTGGGTTGACTGTCGTCCGATAACCATTGGCACTTGACGTCGACATGGCAGGTACCTAGCTTGAATCGTTCTATTCCCATTGGACCGACCCGAGGTTCAAGGACGTTTCGTCGCATGGTTTTCCTTCAAGGATTTGCGGACCATCCACTCGCGGGTGGGCTCGCACGATGTGTTCCTCGTGGTGTTACAGCGCATCTGTTGGCGGTGACGTGCCTTTCGTGTGCGCCACTTTCCGTCGGTGCCGAAGTCGGTGTCGGACCGCAGCCGGCGCTGGCGTCGCCGCCGATTCCTGCGCCGCGCGATGTGGTGTTCAATGGCTCGATTTCGCTCGCCGTCGATGTCTCTGACACGCAGCACAAGATCGCCGTGGTGCGCGAATCCATTCCCGTGCAGGCAGCCGGCCCGCTGATCTTGCTTTACCCGGCATGGGAATCGGCGAGTCACGCGAGAACAGCATCGGTCGCCGATCTCGCCGGGCTCGTGATCAAGTCGGGAAATCGCGTCCTGGCCTGGACGCGGGATCCCGTGGACATGCACGCGTTCCGGGTCGATGTTCCCGATAACACTCGCTCGATCGACGTTGAATTCCAGTATCTGTCGCGCGCTTCCAGTGGCCAGCTCCGACAGGACATGGTCGTGGTGCCCTGGCATCGCATGCTGCTGTATCCCGCAGGCTGGTTTGCGCGCAACATTTCGGTTACTGCGAATCTGACCTTGCCTTCGGAGCTGCAGGCGTTTTCGTCACTGGAGATTGACCGCCGTGATGGCGATGTCGTGGTCTTCAAACCGACGACGCTGGAGACGCTGACGGATTCGCCCGTCTACGCCGCTCGCTACGCGCGCCAGATCAGTCTTGCTCCGAAGAGTGCGGCGCCGGTTCTGCTCGATGTGTTGGCCGACGATCCCAAAGATCTAACGGAAACTGCCGGCGAAGTGGAAAAGCTGCGGCGCATGGTCGAGCAGACGCAGCGTCTGTTCCACTCGGTCCACTATGCGCACTACGACGCGATTGCCACTTTGAGCGATGCACTTTCTCCGACAGGTGGTATCGAACATCTGGAGTCGGGCGAGAACATGCTGGCGAAAAACTATTTCAGCGAGCGGAACCTGCAACTCAACAATGTCGATTTGATTGCGCATGAATTTGTGCACTCGTGGAACGGGCGCTTCCGCCAACCGGCTGACTTGTGGACGCCGACGCTCAATGTGCCGATGCGCACGAGATTGTTATGGGTCTACGAAGGGCAGACCGAATTCTGGGGTCGGGTGCTTGCCGCGCGCAGCGGGCTGCGCAGCCGACAGGAAACGCTGGACAAGCTCGCGCTCGATGCGGCGGTCGTGGCGCGTCGGCCAGGGCGAAACTGGAAGTCGCTCTCCGACAGTACCAATGATCCGCTGTTCATGATCGGTCAGACTGTCGCCTGGCGAGATTGGCAGCGTCGCGAAGACTACTACGCAGAAGGTGTAATGCTGTGGCTTGACGTGGACGGCATGATGCGCGAGCTCAGCCGCGGCCAACGGGGGCTCGACGATTTCGCGCGGGCTTTCTTCGGGATCCACGATGGTTCGCGCACGACAGTCGTCTATACCGCGGATGACGTATATGCGGCACTCGGCAAGATTGTGCCGTATGACTGGTCAGCCTATCTGCAGCATCGACTCGAGGGACACGATGAGGTGGTGCTTGATGGGTTGACCCGCCTTGGCTGGCGGTTGGATTTTACCGATACGCCGACAGCCACTTTTTTGCAGGACGAAGCAGACTGGGACATCACCAACCTGGCTTATTCAATCGGACTCACTGTAGGGAAGACAGGCGCCCTGCGAGCGGTGACGTGGCACGGTCCCGCGTTCGACGCCGGGCTTGCTCCGGGCGTTCGCATCGTATCGGTCAATGGAAAGGCGTTCGACCCGGTTGTGCTGAAAGAAGCCGTGATGGCTGCATCGACCACGCCAATCGAACTTGCGGTCGAATCGGAGGGACGCACCAGGACCGCGAAGATCGCGTACCGAGGCTCCCTGCGCTACCCCGTACTGGTGCGCATTCCTGGGCGCTCCGACCGGCTCTCGGCGTTACTCGCGCCGAGGCATTGATGCATAGAGCGGTCTTGCGGCGGCACTGTTGCCATGCTTGATTTAATCGTCGACGCCATCGATTCCCGGTGTAGGCTGCGGATCTGGAAAACGACGGATTGTTCGACGAACGCGCCGCACCGCGGATTCCGTCTCGCCCGATGATCGGACGGACAGGCCGCCCGCAGCCGAACAGCGACGTCGTGTCGCAAACGACATTCAATTCTCGTTCTTCACAGTACGCACCGAAGATCCCACTGCCTTTTCGACGGTTGACCATCAGAGCGAGTGAGCGGAATGAATGCAACGAGCAGCAAACAGGTTGGGCATTGTTTTTGTGGTGCGGTAGAAGTTGAAGTCACCGGCGCGCCCGAGGGCATGGGCTACTGCCATTGCGAATCCTGCCGATCGTGGTCGGCCGGGCCGGTGAACGCATTCACTTTGTGGAAACCGGAGAATGTGCGTGTAACGCGGGGTGCAGAGCTGATCGGGCATTTCGAGAAGACGGAAAAAAGCGATCGGCAATTCTGCGTCCAGTGCGGCGGCCATCTGATGACCCGCCATCCGACGTTTGGTCTGATCGACGTCTACGCCGCAACGATCCCGGGATTGGCATTTTCGCCCGGCGTGCATGTGAACTACGCCGAGTCGGTGCTGCGCATGAAGGACGGCCTTCCCAAGTTCAAGGATTTCCCGGCGGAGCTTGGCGGCTCTGGCGACACGGTTCCGGAGTAGGGAGGTGCGGCGCTGCGTTCGAACCCTACCGACGTAGCCGCAGAGAAAAACCGCCGGCGTTGTCCGCTCGACGACGGCGGCTTTCGCACCGCGATGCAGGCCGGCGCTGCCGACCGCCTCGCGCGCGGCTTGATCGCTCCCGAGGCAGTTCGCCCCGCGATGGCCGTCGCCCGTAACGTTTGTCGTGGAGCTTGTTTCATTCGTCGGCGCGGAGCGAGCGCCCGATTCGGTGGCACGGCGAGGATCTCGTTATCGCACCAAAAGTTCAGTTGTGGAAAAAGGCGCGATCCGATCGCATCCGCAGGGATCACCGCTGCGCCGGTCCGTTGGCTGCATGCACGAGCGAAGTTCCGCCGGAGACCGGTCTGAATTGCGCCCCGAGGCTGCACTGTGACCTCTGTCCGGGATTCGTCCGCGGACCGTCCGGTCACTGCTCGGACAACGGAAATTCGCGATATTTCCCCGTGTTGACGCGAATTTCGGCGTGGCATGCAGATTGCTGTTGCTGAGTCTGACCCAATCACCAGGGAAGATTCATGCTGACGGAAAAACGCGTGCGTTTGGTTTCTCTCGCTATCGGTGTTGCCGCCGCACTGGCGGGTTGCGCGAGCAGCGCACCCCGTTCGAACGCGAAGGCGGTATCGGTCACCGAGCTGGCGGATCGCTACGTCGCCGCCATCATTGCGCTGGATCCCACGATTACCTATTTCACCGGCGTGCCGGTGCCGGCGCATGATCGGCTGGCCGGAAATTCCGCTGCAGCGATCGCCGAATTCTCCGCGCAGGAAGACGCCTTGCTGAAGGATCTCGCCACCATCGATGAGGCGGCTCTGGTGGGCACGCCGGACTGGAAAACCTTTGTCGCGATGAAGGAGGGGCTCGAATCCGATCGTGGTCTTCGCGTGTGCCATCAGGAGGGCTGGAGTGTCAGCCATATGGGCGGCTGGCAGGTCACCTTGCCGCAAACGGCGGAAGCGCAGCCGGTCGGTACACCACTCGCGCGCAAGGAAGCGCTGACGCGCTGGTCGGGTCTTGAAGCCTATCTCGACAACGACATCACCAATCTGCGCCACGGTTTGGAGCAGGGCTACGCCGCGCCGAAAAGCGTGGTCAATCGCGTCCTGCAGCAACTTGACGGCATTCTCTCCGCGTCGACAGAGGAGTCACCGTTCTATTCGCCGGCGGCGCGCGATGACGATGCCGCGTTCAAACGGGAGTTCGCGCAATTGCTGACGGATCGAATCAATCCGGCGATCCGCCACTATCGCGAGTTTCTCGCCAACGAATATCTGCCGCGTGCGCGCGACACGCTGGCGCTATCGGCCTTGCCGGATGGCGAACGCTGCTATGCGGCGCAGTTGCGCGCACAGACCACGCTGACCCGCTCGCCACGTGAAGTCTACGAATTGGGACAGCGCACCGTGGCGGCCAACGAGGCGCATGTCGCCGAATTGGGTCAGCGACTGTTCGGTACCTCGGACATAAAAACCATTATTAAAAAAGTTGACGATGCACCGGCGAATCATTTTGCGTCCGAGCAAGCCTTGTTCGATTTTTCGCGCAGCATGCTGGTCGAGGCAAGGGAAAAGAGCGCAGCGTTGTTCGCGACGATGCCAAGCCAGGATGCCGTCGTTGAACCCGTGCCGGACTATCAGCGCGGTTCGGGTGTGAACGCGAGCTACGAACCCAATCCCGACGCATCGAAACCCGGCGTCTACCGGATCGCACTGGAAGAATGGAAGAAGCAAACGCAAGGCGCGGCCGAGGTCACCCTCGTGCACGAGACCTGGCCCGGCCATCACTTGCAGATCGCCTTCGCCCGATCCGAGCAGGCGGCGCACGTCTCCGCGAAATTGTCGTTCAATGCGGCGTATGTCGAGGGTTGGGCTCGCTATGCCGAGCGCTTGGCGGACGAGGTGGGCATTTATCGCACCGACTACGCGCGCATCAGCCAGCGCATCTGGCCCGCGCGCGGTATGGTTGTCGACCCCGGCATCCATCTGTTCGGCTGGAGTCGCAAGCAGGCGGTGGATTATCTGGTTGCATCAGGACGCTTCAATGAAACCACCGCCGAGGCGACGGTCGATCGCATCGCCGTCATGCCCGCGCAACTCACTGCCTACGACTCGGGCGGCCTGGAGATCATGGCCCTGCGTGCGGAAGCCGAAAAAGCGCTGGGCGCGCGTTTTGATCTGCGCGAATTTCATAGCCAGGTGCTGGAACACGGCATGGTTCCGCTGCCGGCACTGCGCACGCAGGTCGAAACGTGGGTGCGCGCCAAACTATCGCAGCGATAGCGAGCTCGGCATCATTGCGTTCCGTGATGGCCGGCCGCGCTGACTGGGTTGGCGCGGCCGCTGCCCGATAGTGCAGGTGCAACGAGCCTAGCCCCGAACGGGCAAGACGGCGGAACACTCACGCTTGATTTTACAAAGCAACAACGCCGCAACGCAAATTCCCGTCGCGCTTTGCGCAGAGGATTCTGCGCGATGCAAACGGGGTATCAAGGCGTGTTTCCCATCCAACCCGGTTGCTGCGATGATCCGGGCCACCGTAGCGAAACCTACCCATTGCTCACGCACGCCCTCATGTCGCTCGCCCGTGTCTGCTCGCTAACTGCTCTGGTTCTCTTTCTGTCGGGCTGTGGCGAAAATTATCCGAGCGACTGGCCGGGCATCTCCAAGCCGTGGTTTTCGAACTGCCCCGATCTGACCGGCACGTATCTGGTGGGTCGCATCGAGGCTGATCGCGGGTATCACGTGTGGCTGAGCGGCACGCCGTTCATGCCCGATGCGGGCGCGCGTGGTCGCGGCGCCGATTGGGACGTGATGAGCGTGAGTGGGGACATCGACGAAGCCCTGAAGCTGCGCTTCACGCGTAGTCCTGAGCTGATTGATGCGTTGAGCAGGCGCAAGGATGTGTCATCGGAGCGCTCGCGCAAGATTTTCCAGGCGCGGCAGACGCCGGAAAATCGCTGGTCGGAGAGCAATCGGCGGCTGACCGATGCGCAGTTCGCCGCGAGCCTGAACCTGACTCCCGCGAAGACGGAAGTGCTGCGCACGCTGCGCTACTCCACCGACTACGCGTGCTCGGGCGGCTGGATGACGGCGGATGACGCCTGGAACAGCAATCCGGTCACCGACGATGGCGAAGCGCATTCGATCAGTTCGCTGCCGACGCTGCGCTTGGGGCGCGATCGTTCCGGTGGGCTGATCGTGCATCGCACTACGGTGGTCGACGTCGAGTTCTCGATCTGGTGCGGCGATCATTGTCAGGGTTTTTCGTTGGGGAAGACGACGCATCACAGCTGGGGCCGCGCGATACCCATTGCCGCATCGAATGAATCGCCTGCAACACCCGCAGCGCCAGCGTGGCTCGGTGATTTCCAGGCCAGCACGCAGCACGCCTTGACGCCCACAGGGCCTGCCGCGGCACGAATGGACGAAGCGAAGAAACTGCTGCTTCCGAGAATCGCCAAGAACGTATCGCTGGTCGACCTTGAGCCTGCGGGCAGCGGAGTTCGCGCGATTTTTTCAGCGCGTGATACCGATACGCTGACGCCGCTTTTCGACTCGCTGCAGCATTCGGATCACGGCGAGCCCAGCATCTTTTACACCATGGCCGTGGAATCGCTGACGCACGTTTCGCCGACCGACGTACGTTTACAATTGTGGATGGAACTTCCGCCGGCGGAGATGCGCCTCGCGCGCGAACCGTTGCGCGTTGCCCTTCTCGCCCTGCTGCCAAAACAGGTGCTGGTCACCTACTACGGTTCCGGGCGCGGCAAGTACGGTGTTTCCATCGAAAGCCCGAATCGGGTGCACGTCTCGACCTTGTTGCGCAATATCGACGCATCGCCCTTGTTCCAGGGCGCGGACATGGTGGTCACAAGCGAGTCCGCCAGCAAGGTGGCAGTCGACATCACGTTTGTCGATCGGGAATAGGCGCGCGCGTCGACCGGGGCTTCGCCAGTGGCTTGCTACGGCGGTGGCGCTCCGGTCCAGCGACGCGATTTCATTTTGGGAAAAGTCGGCTGAGCGCGGTCCTGGAAATTCTTGCTCATTCGTGACAGGCCGAGCCAGTCGGACCCGATCACAGTAGACTGCACGGCACCCGCATCCATGATCCTCGCGTGTGGGATTTTCGGAGCCGCCACGCCATGACCAATGACCGTTTCGTGTCGATCGTCGAGCAGGCGCACAAGCATGCGTCGGCGTACTTGAGCGACTTGCCAGAGCGCTTCGTCGGTGCCCGGGCGAGTCGCGACGAACTCATCGCCGCCTTGCAATCGCCATTGAATCGCCTCGGTGAAAACGAGGCGGACGTGATCGATCTGCTCGCGGCGCAGGCACAGCGCGGCGCGATTGCCAGCGGTTCGCCGCGCTATTTCGGGTTCGTCATCGGCGGAAGTTTTCCTGTCGCACTCGCGGCAGACTGGCTGGTTTCGACCTGGGACCAGAATCCCGGCATCTATGCGACATCACCACTCGTGTCGGTGGTGGAAGAAGTCGCCGCTCGCTGGCTGCTCGACGTGCTCGATTTGCCGAGGGATTCCGGACTCGGTTTCGTGACCGGTGGACAGATGGCCAACTTCACCTGCCTGGCCGCAGCCCGTCATGGCGTACTGCGCCGTGTCGGCTGGGATGTGGAGGCGGATGGATTGCAAGGCGCACCGCGCGTGAATGTGGTCGCCTCAGCCGAATCGCACGTCACCATCGATGTCGCGATGCGCTACCTCGGCTTGGGCACGCGGGCGATCACGCGTGTTGAGTCCGACTCGCAAGGGCGCATGCGCGCCGATCGGCTCGCGGCCGTGATGCTGACCTTGCAGGGGCCGACCATCATTTGTGCCCAAGCGGGCAATGTGAACACCGGCGCATTTGATCCGCTGCGTGAACTCGCTGAGATCAGCGCGAAGCACGGCGCCTGGCTGCATGTCGATGGCGCGTTCGGCCTGTGGGCGCGTGCGAGTCGAACGCATGCGGCGTTGGCTGATGGCATCGACCTGGCGGACTCCTGGGCGACCGATGCGCACAAGTGGTTGAACGTGCCCTATGACTGCGGCGCGGCCATCGTTCGCCACGCCGAGGATCATCGCGCGGCGATGACCAGCGTCGCTGCCTACCTGATCCAGACCGGTGGTGCAGAGCGGGATTCGGTCGACTGGGTGCCCGAGTTCTCGCGCCGCGCCCGCGGCATTCCGGTGTACGCGACGCTGCGCACGTTGGGGCGCGACGGCGTCGAGGATCTGATCGATCGTTGCTGCGCCCGCGCGCGTCAGATCGCTGCGCTGCTTTCTGCGGTGGATGGCATCCGGGTGCTCAACGACGTCGTGCTCAATCAGGTGCTGGTACGCTTCGCCGAAAGCGACGACATCACGCGCGCCGTGGTGATCGGCGTGCAACGGGAGGGCACCTGCTGGCTCAGTGGTACGAATTGGCACGGCATGGCGGCCATGCGCATTTCAGTATCGAATTGGGCCACGTCGGAAGACGATGCCGCACGTTCGGCCGCGGCCATTATCCGTGTGTTCCAGACGCTGACCTGAACATTTGTGGTCCGCGTCGAACTGTAGATCTACTGCAACGTGCCCGTGCTGCGCCTGTCGAAGCATCACCACGAAAGCGACCCGGTAATCGCCAATCGGATCACGGTGAGCAATAAGCTTGACCGGCGAAAAATAGCAACGAGGCGAAAACGTACCATTGTGCATACATGCGGTGAAATAGGGTGAGGCAATTCGATGCGCCTGCGTTGTTGATTTGTCCCATTGCCGCGCCGCGTCTGCGTGCTGCTCAATTCCCTCTCGTCGCGAGCGGTCTGATCTCCGGGAATATCTTTCGCTGGTCCCGCTAACCATTCGCACGGCCCGTGCATCCAAGCGGGAGATCATTGCGACCAAGCGGACTTGGCAGATGGGCAGTGCCTGTCGTCATTTCGATGCATCGCGATCCGTTCCAACGCTACGGCGTCACGAAAGCGCCGCTCTCGTCGATGTCCCGCACTGTATTCACAATTCCAAGCCCAGCCAGGACGCCATGACTTGCCGACTCGTTTTCCGCCGCGCGACGCCCACCTCTATCGTGGCGCTAGCAGGATTCACGTTCACCGTTGCGCTGATGCTCGCTGCGCCCGCTACGGCAGCGTCGCGCGCTGGCGCGCTTGCACCACCGACGTTTGCCCAGATCATCGAGCACGAAGTGCCGGCAATCATGAAAGAGGCGCATATTCAGGGTGCAGCAGTAGGGTTGATCGTCAACGGCAAGCTCGCCTACGCGCACGGTTTTGGTTACGCGGACCACGCGGGCAAAGTGTCGGTGACGCCCGACACGGTGTTTGTCGCCGCGTCGTTGTCGAAGCCGATCGCCAGTTGGGTAACGTTGCGCCTGGCCGAGCAGGGGCACGTGCAGTTGGATCAGCCGGTCGCCGATGTGCTGTCGCCGTGGCCACTCGCGCAGAACGCGTTCGACCATCGGCAGATCACGATTCGGCGCCTGCTTTCGCACACCGCAGGCACGACTCTGGGCGGCTATCAGGGCTGGCTCGATTTCAAGGAGCTGCCGTCGCTGGAAGAGTCGCTCGCCGGCAAGACCAATGGACGCGGTGCGGTCGAGTTGTTCGCGCCGGTTGGAACAAAGTTCCAATACTCCGGCGGCGGCTACGCACTGATGCAGTTGACCATCGAGCGGACGACGCGGCGCAAGTACGCGGACCTCGCGCGCGAGCTGGTGTTCGAACCCTTGGGCATGAAGCACAGCAGCGTCGCCATGACGCCGGCGATATTGGCTGGCGCCGCGCAGGGACACGGCGATACCGGTGAGCCCGTGCCGGCGCGCTACTACGTCGAGCAGGCGCCGTCGACCTTGACCACCACGGTCAACGACTTCGCCCGCTGGATGATCGCCAGCATGCCCGGCGCTGCCGGCGCACACCCGTTATCCCAAAAGGCACTCGGTCAGATGTATACACCGGCACCACTCAGCGCGCCGCGTGCTTCTGACGAGGTTGTCTATGGCATGGGCCATTTCATCGAGCACCTCAGTGACGGCAGCACCGTCGTCGGCCACGACGGACGCAACCAGGCGGGCTTCCGTGCCAAGTTTCTGATGCGTCCGCAATCCGGTGACGGCATCGTGTTCTTCAGCAACTCGCGTACCGGCCTCGCACTCGACCGCATCGTCTGCCTGTGGGGCGCGGATTTGGCCAAGGCCGATCCGGTGTCGACTTGCAAGAAATAGCCGGCGATCCGTGCGGTCGTGGGCCTTGAGGAAATTCGACGTGCGTCCATACTGTCGGCCGATGGCGTGTCCGCCATTCTGTACGAGTATCAACGGCCATTTGTCGCAAGCGAAGTCGCAGCCGCTGAGGTCGTGATGCATCGCTGACGTGGTGCCCATCCGGAAGGACTCGCGCGCCCCGCGGCTGTGGTGGCCGGTGGCGTTGTCACTGCCGTAACAGGTGCGCCGTCCGAGAATGGCCATCCCGCTGCGGTGTCCGAAAATTCGAGGTGATCCAGGTCACATTCGATCCTGGAAGCGCTTGCGAAATCGGCGGCTCAAGGGCAATCGCACGTCGGTGTGCAGCACGACTTCGTACTCGCCGCTGCTATGCAGCTCGAGTCCGCGGACCCTGTCGCCATTGACGATGATGGAGCGGTGGATGCGGATGAAGGTTCTTTCGTCCAGCTCTTTTTCGAGCGACTGAAGACTCCGGCGCAGGATATGCGTAGCGCTGCCGACGTGCAGGCAGGCGTAGTAATTCGCCGCCTCT
Organism: Tahibacter sp.; assembly: GCA_039934615.1. GTDB lineage: Bacteria > Pseudomonadota > Gammaproteobacteria > Xanthomonadales > Rhodanobacteraceae > Tahibacter. The sequence goes on along the minus strand of JBDTLV010000064.1, from coordinate 9,211 downwards.
ATCCAATCCACATCCGAGGCGTTCAGGAACAATGTCTGATCCCGGCTCTTGACGACGAGCCGGGTGATCGGGCGCCGGTCATGCGTCGTTTCGAGGGCGAGCCTGCTTTTGGCTCGCTGTAATGCGCGATCGAATCGCGCGTCGTCAAATGGCTTGAGCAAATAGTCGAGCGCTCCCGCATCGAACGCACGCAGCGCGTATTCGTCATAGGCGGTCACGAAGATAACCGCCGCGGGCATGTCCGGACCCATCAGTTCGAGCACATCGAAACCGCCGCATTCCGGCATTTGAACATCGAGAAACAGGATGTCCCATTTTGCGCGTCGCATCTCGTCGATGGCGGCCTGACCGGATTCGCATTCGACGATGGCGCCGATATCGGAGTCACGGCGCAACAACACCGTGAGATTGCGCCGCGCAATGGCCTCGTCGTCGACCACCAGAACTCGCAGCGGCGCCATTCACGCCTCCTGCAGCGGTAGCGTCACCACCACTTCCACGCCGCCAGTGCCGACACGTTTCAGCACAAGCTCAGACTGGTCGCCGTGCAGGATCTGCAAGCGCGTACGGAGATTGCCGAGACCGACACCCGTGTGGGTCGCATCGAGATCTTCCTGCGAGCAGGGACCATCGTTTGACACGGTCAGACTCAGCGCACTCTGCCGACTCGTGCCGATGATCCGGATCGTGCCGCCGGCCAGCCGTTTTGAAATCCCGTGCTTGATCGCGTTCTCGACGAGGGGTTGCAGCAGCAGATTGGGAACCTTGGCGTGCAGCAGTTCGTCCGGTATGTCGAGGTTCACCAGCAGGCGATCGCCGAAGCGGACTTTCTGGATATCGAGGTAGCGCTGCAGGTATTCCACTTCCTCGGCCAGCGTCACCTGCGCCCGGTGCGAGTCCTCTGTTGCGCGACGCAGGAATTCGCTCAATCCCACAATCATGTTGACCGCGGCCTGATTGCGTTGGTCGCGCACGAGGCCGGCGATCGTGTTGAGCGTGTTGTACATGAAGTGCGGTTCCAGCTGCCTGCGCAACGCGGTGAGTTGCGCCTTGGACAGTTCTTCGTTGAGTCGGGCCGCTTCGGTCATTTGACGGGCGATGCGGTCTCGCGCATCCAGCAGATAAATCACCGTCAGTATCAGCATGTAGGCAATGGCGAACGTGAAAACCTGGTAGACAAGTGATGTAGTCCACGTATCCACAAAGGTCGGCCAGCGTCGGTTGGCCCATGGGTTGAAGAGCACCTGGAGGGATGCGGACCATGTCTCGGCGATCGCGCTGATGGCGGCAAACGTAGTGAGATGCACGACGATCGCGCGAACGTTGGCGCCGCGGATGAGCGGGTATCGCCGCGCCAGCTCGACAATAAAGGGGGTCGCCAATGCCCATGGCAACCACAACCCCAACTCGATCGCGAAAAGCGGCAACCAGGAATGATGCTTGCCCTCCACCACCTGCATCACGATCACGGCTTGACTGGCGTCGAGCAACGCGCCCGCTCCCCACGCTCCGGCAATCCAAAGCCAACGGATGCGGTCTGCAGTGGGTCGGGTCTCGATCATGGCCATCACGATAACTCACGCCTCCATCCGCCGACATCCGTTATGCAGTGAACGGCGGGTGGCGCGCAGCGAGCGGTCTGGTCGCCAGCGAGTGCGCCGCCTACGCTGGCTTCGACGTTTCGGCGTCGATGCATGCCCGCATCACCGGGTTTTTGCATTCGATCGCGAAACATCTGCGGAAGCCATCGTAACCGCGCAGCGTTTGATTCGAACCCACACTGCACATCGCGTAGGAGATGCGACACATGAAAAAACTTATCGCTACGGTTCTATTGGCCTCGCTATTCAACACTGCGGCGTGTGCCGCGTCGTCACCCGCATCACCCGTGGATGCGTCTGCCGTCGATGCCGTCAAGCAGCTCGGACAGGTGATGGGCGATGCGATGATCGCGCGCGATGTCGACAAGCTCGATCGGATCTTTGGCGACGATTGGGTGACGATCGGATTAGCCGGAAACGTTTACACGAAAGAGGCGCTATTGCGCGATATCAAGGCCGGCAAGAACCAACTCGTGTGGTTCGACATGGGGCCGATGGATGTGCGGATCTTCGGCGATGTCGCCATCGTCCAGGGCGACGTTACCGAGAAACGGATCAACGACGGCCAGGAACACGACAGCAAGGCCATCTATTCGGACATCCTGAAAATGCGCGACGGCCATTGGGTCGTCGTGCGCAGCATGGGTGCCGCGCTGAAGTGAGAGGTCGTCCGCGCTACAGCTCCAGACGGTTGTGTGCCTTGAGGAAGTTCCAGATACGTTGATGCTGGCCGCCGATGACGTGTCCGCCATTCTGTACGAGTATCAACTGGTATTTGTCGCAATCGGGGCCCCAGCCGCTGAGGTCGTAGCGCGTCGCCGTGTTGGCGCCCACAAGGTACGTCTCGCGCACCACGCCGCTGTCGTGGCCGGTGGCGTTGTCACCGCCGTAGCAGCCATGCTGCTGGGCCCACAGGCGCATCGGCCAGAACACGTTCCAGTCCACCGACCAGTTGATCGGATTGTGGAATGTCGCAATCGGCGGCGGCACCGAACTGTCATTTGTGCCATGCAGATGCAGGAACGGTGTCGGCGCTGAATGATTCACCGGGCTCGACGCGTTGACGTTGCAATTCGCGTCGCCGCTCTGGCAATACAAGCTTCCGGCATTCATCGCCACTGCGGCAAACCGCGTCTGCGTCGATGGTCGCTGCAGCAGGAAATACGGCATGTAGGCGCCACGCGATTCACCGCCGATGTAAATGCGGTCTTCATCGACGCACTGGCCGCGCAGTCCGTTCGCGAGCACGTCGTCAATGATGCGGCTGATGAACTGCGCATCCTGTGCCTTGCCGGCCACATCAGCCGCGTAGTGCGACCACGTCGCGTTGATGCCGCTCGGCGTGATCAGGATCGCCGAATCGGCGTCGGTGTACGGATAGAAACCGCTGCCGTATCCGTTGCCGCTGCCACCATCACCGTGCAGCCAGAACAACAGCGGACGTCCATCCACAGGTGCCGCGCGATACGGGATGCGATAGAAGTACGTGTGCGTCACGCCGTCGCTGGTCGCCATGGTCTTCGATGCGGAAACCAGGCCATCAAATCCGTCGCGGAACACGGTTGGACATTGTGCGTGAACACCGCTGCTGCAGAGGGCCATCGCGGCCAGTATCACGGCGCGCATTCCGCGGGCGTTTACCGCCGCCAACGCGATTGCGCGGACCATCCGACTTCCCTGCATGATGATTCCTTACCGTGGGATCCGCTGACACTAACCCGAAACGGCGCCACTTCCGGCCATCGCCAGGCGCTGGCGGAGCGGGGTGGCAATATCGCGTCTTGAGGCAACCCAATTGGACATGGTCGTGACACTGTCCGCGTTGTCGACTTTCTTCATGCTTGCGGAACGGCGCGGTCGCTGACATTACCGCCCGATACGCAGCGCGCCGGATAAACACCCCCGGCCCCGCCGAAGTCTCGGAGAAGCTCACCGACGCATTGCATCGGCGTCAGGAGTGATCACTTTTTTGCGGACGACTTATGTTGAGTAGGCTGATCAGAATGAGGGGAGAGTCTGCGGTACCATTATCCAACTCGCGGCCATTGCCGCCTAAATCACGCGCCAGTACTCATGAGTTTCGTCGGTCGGTTTCGTCACGCATCTTCAGGCCGGGATCGCGGCTCGTGGCGATCACTTTCCGTTGCCCTGAACCATCGTGGGTCCGCGCTCCCAGAATCCTCGCAAGCGTTACGAGCCTGCAATTCGGGCGACCATTGTCCTGAGGCTGCAAGATAAGCCACGTCAGTGTCCAGGAATGAAAAATCCCGATCGCTCGGCCCTCGTCAAACCCACGGACTTTGTCGTTCGAGTCATGTGGATCGCGGTGGTCGTGATTTCCGGATCTTGCTTCCGGACCCGAAAACCGGGGGCGCCAAGCGTGGCAAGCGGCGGCGTCACAAATCAATCTTTTGCGGAGTGCATCCGATGCGCAACAACATGAGCCTGGCGGTATTGATGGTTTGCTTTGCGCTAAGCGGCTGCCAGCAGGGCAACGCAGTTGAAACCCCCGCCGGATGGACACGTGAAAAAGAGCAGGAATACGACCGTCAGATGAAAAAGATGCACGAGCAGCAGGCGCTGGCCGACCAACAGCAGCAACGTGCGGAAGTGCAGCTCGCACGTACCGAGCAACAGATGACACGCTCGGAACAACAGATGGCACGTGCAGAGGAGCAACAGAAGCGGATTGCTTCCTTGCTGACCACTTGGGAAGCGCAGGCAACGCGCTACGATACCATCTTGCAGAACTGGGAAAAGCAATCGCGGAAATGACGTGATCGTTCGCGCGCAGGCAGGGCGTCTGGCCAGCATGCAAGCAGCGAGCTTTTTGTGACGCGCTTGTCGTGCTTTGGCGAATCGTTAGCCAAATTGTGGGAGTTGAAGAGCGTTCTGATGGTCTTTTCCGACGTCGCCGCTCGTGCATGCCATGGTATGTCGGGCTTACTCCTGTATCTGCAAAAAGAGTTGAGCAAGAATGGAACCTTTTGACCCTATTTCACACATCGAAAACGCGAGTCGGATTCTGGATGGCACGGAATGGCCAAATTTTCATGACGCGATCGTTTATTCGCTGAATTTCTGGCGCGGCGACCTGCGCCCGGATGAAAACATCTGGATTTTTCCAACGATTGAGGCTGCATTTGAGTTGGACGCGCTTGAATTTCCATACGTGGTCGATCTCCGCTTTCACGACTGCTCTGACATCCGAATGGCGAAATTTGACAACAACAACGATATCGACATGTTGTCGTTCTCTTTCGAGGAGCGCGGATTTTTACGTGACGGCATCACGCCACTTCTACCCCATGTCTGCGTGACCTTGGAGTCTGGTCCGGGCCGCGGCGAACCGTTGCTGACGTTCCGGTGTTTCCGCATTGAAGCCATCGGACGTCGCGCTGTACCGACTCCACCATGCCGCTAGCGGCGCGTGTGGGAAACGTTCATTCGTGCAGGGCGTTGCAACAAGACGCCGTCCGCCTCACCACGAAATAATCCCCAATGCCAGCGCCCGTGCGCACGCCGGACCGCGGCCTTTGACCTGCAGCCGTCGCGCCGCATTGATCAAGTGGAAATTTACCGTGCGCTCGCTGATCAACAGGATCAGCGAGATTTCCCACGAGGTCTTGCCGATGGCGGCCCAGTGCAGCACTTCGCGCTCGCGCGGGGACAAGGACGGCACCGGTGCCTCGGCGCGATTGATGCGGCCAAAGCTGACCTGCAGGCACGACGCGAACAGCAGCGTGGGTGCAAGACCGGGGGCGAGGTCGCGGAGATCGCAAGGGCGTTGCGTCGCAAAGGTCATCATCGCCCAATCGACGCCGAATGAATGCAGGGGCACGGTGATGCCACCGCGCATGTCGAAGTCGCGAGCCCGGCGCAACAGCGCGCGTGCGCGCTGGTCGATGTCCGCGCGCGTGTAGCCGACGCGTCCGCTCGTTGTCCACGCGGTGACCGGCAGGCCCACGCGCACGTGCTGCACGCGCGGATCCTCATACTCCCGCGTAATCGAATCCTCGTCCGAGACGCGCAGGGCGCTGTGCTGGCGCAGCCACTCGGAAGGGAAGTTGCCGAGTTCGCGAAATCCCGGGCGCTTGCTGGAGTGGGGCACCGCATAGCGGGCCCGATACCCGTGCATCTCATAGCCGCGAAGTTCCGCGAACCTCGCCGCTGCGGCCATCACGTCGGAGATCGTGTGCAATTGCAATACGGCGTCGGCTTCGTCCCAATCGTGCATGCGCTATTCCGGTCCACGACGATCAGCGGGAAACGGCTACATGTACTCTTTGTGTGTGGTCGCGTCCAGACTATTTTTACGCTGCTGCGCGAGCTTGACTTCCGACCGCCGCACGGCGAGGGACTGTTGTGTTTTTTCACCGCCCCGCATCTGTGCGTGAAGGTCGGTCGCCATGTGGGTTGGGGTGAGCGCAGCGAATTCCAACATCGCTCCACCTCGCCCGCCGGACCATTCGCCGCAACAAACCAACCTTCGCCTCAAAGCGAAATAATCCCCAATGCCAGCGCCCGCGCGCATGCCGGGCCGCGGCCTTTGACCTGCAGTCGTCGCGCCGCATTGATCAAATGGAAATTTACCGTGCGTTCGCTGATCAACAGGATCATCGAAATCTCCCACGAGGTCTTGCCAATGGCAGCCCAATGCAGCACTTCGCGTTCGCGCGGGGTCAAGGTCGGCGCGTGTGTTGCGGCGCCGTTAAGACGACCCATGCTGACCTGCAGGCACGAGGCGAACAGCAGGGTGGGTGCAAGACCGGGCGCCAGGTCGCGCAGATCGCAGGGGCGCTGCGTCGCAAACGTCATCATCGCCCAATCGACGCTGGATGAATGCAGGGGAACGGTGATGCCACCGCGCATGCCGAAGTCGCGGGCGCGGCACAACAGCGCGCGTGCGCGTTGCTCGATGTCCGTGCGCGTGTAACCGATGCGTCCGCTGGTGGTCCAGGCGGAGATCGGCAAGCCCAGGCGTACATGTTGCACGCGTGGATCTTCATGCTCCCGTGTGGCGGTATCCTCGTCCGTCAAGCGCCGGGCGCTGTGCTTGCCCAGCCATTCGGGGGAGAAATTGCCGAGTTCGAGAAATCCCGGGCGCTGGCTGGAGTGGGGAACCGCGTAGCGTGCCGTGTAACCGTGCAGCTCGTAGCCCCAGTGCCGCGCGAAGCGTGCGGCGGCGGCCATCACTTCGGGGATTGCGCGCAATTGCAATACCGCGTTGGCATCATCCCAATCGTGCATGCGTCCGTTCCTGTCCGCGAGTATCCGCGGGAAACGGCTACATGTACGCTTTGTGCGCTGTTGCGTCCAGTGCATTTGTCACAGATTGCGGTGTTCGTTCACATCAGCGGCATTCCACTCAGGTGACCTCCACATTGTCCGACTTGCTGGGCTTTCTCGCGCGATCGACCGCATCGAAACCCGTGCCGCACGGTGCGGCACGGGCTCTACAACCCGTCTTAATTCAAAACGCAGTTGATCCCAGGGCGATGGTTGTAGGCGATCGCGGTGATTGCCGCGTTTGTCTGATTCGGGCAGGTCACGCGAGCAACGGACAGCGCTTCGCAACCGGTGCCGCCCGCGTAAGCTGACGCAACCGCCGCGGTGGTGCCGTGCTTGGTGTCGTCATGATTGGCGAGCGTGTTGCCGTTGCGGTCCGACACCATCGCTGAAACGTAGTTGAGCGTGTTCAGTGGCGGGCTGAAACCGTCGTTGTTCACAGCCAGGCCACTGGAGCCGTACGGGCTGCCGCCAATCCCGCCGCCGGCCTTCGCCGACGCGAAGAACGGCCCCGTGAGATTCCAGCCGTTGCAGTTGCCGTACACATCTTGATTTTTCGGCTGTGGTGCACTGAGGGTATCGATCATCTGATCGAGGGTGCCCGGAACGGAGTCGGCCTCCACCTTCTTCGCGCCATTCTGACTGCGGATCTCGATGAGCAGGCCGAGCAACGAACGATGTCCAGCCTGACCGATCGCAACATAAGACTCCGTAGCGCCCGCCGTCGACGCATACAGCCCTTCGCTGACTTGCGTCATGCCTTCGTCCTGGGTCAGCACCTGATCCAGCGTGCGCTTGTTGGAATTGTCGCTCTGCGCGAATGCCGACACGGAAAGCAGGCTGAACGCCAACGCGGACAGAGGAAGGGTAAACAGGGATTTGTTGATAAACATGCGAGCCTCGATAGAACGTCGCGCCCTGATGGCGCCCGCTCGTTATAGGTTCGACGGATAGCGCATGGTGGCCGACCCTGTCTGATTTGACAGGGGTGTTTTTCGAGACGCAGCGCACTCGCGCGAGGGTGCAACGGTTCATGGAATTGACAGGACTTTCGGGAAGCTGAGCATCGGGCGCTATTCCCTGGATCCACGGGTCATCGCAAGTTGGGCCTGATCTTGGAAGTTCCGAAATAGATCTCAGCACTCCTTCTCCTCAGCTTCATGGGTTGTGCAAGCGTGCGAGCGCCTGAAATGAAGGGCAGCTCATGGGTTGGGCAGGACAGGCCTCGCCTCGTAGCACAGATCCGCTATACGTCAACCCAACTCCCCGAAGGTTGGCTGGATCGCTCCTATCAAAGCAACGCGACTGGATCTTTTGCATACCGCAAGCGATCGGACACGTTCGACTATTCGGATCAAGGACATTTCGTCGTGGATTCGAAATGGCTTTCGGGCCGCGACTACGTGGGCTCGCTGAAGGCAGGCGGTGCTTTCTGTGTGGCCAATCCTGAGCAGCAAAGTAGCGAGCGGGAGGATACGACCTCAGCTATGAGAACGGTCACGTACTACACGTACTACGACTACTGTGTTCAATTGCTTCGCCGATAAGACTACGATTTATTCTGGCCCGCCCGCATGAAGCGCAGCGCAACCCGGGATGGATGCCGGATTACCCCCGGATTTCGGCGCGTTGCGCCTCCATCCCAGCAACTGGCTGTCGGGAATCATCATGCGTATATGTCGCTGGTCTCGTGGACACCGCGTGGCTTGCATCTCCACGCTTCCGGTTATGGGGCAGTGTTACTCAAGCAATTCCACCGAAGCGTCGTGTGCACTACAACGGCGGCGGTGACGCTGGCCTGCGAAGTCGGTTAGTCCGGTTCAGGTGAGCGGACCGAACCGACGTCGTGGGCTCAGAGAATTTCGAAGACGTGATACGTCGCGCCGGTCGGTGTGCGCTCGCCGACACCAATGGCAAGAATCGTGTTGAGCCACGCGTAGTGGGGCGCGGCGGTCTCGAAGAACGGCGCGGTGCGCAAATAATATTCGGAAGGCGCCACCGGCTCGCCAGCACTGATGCGGGCAGCGACGTCCGGGGAGCTGTGCCTCACGCCGCGGTAGGTCATCAGGATTAGCGCATCATCGTGCGTGCGCAGCGCCAGTCGAACGTCTTGCTGGTAGGAACCATCCGCGCGCGTGAGCAACAGATCCGATCCTGCGTGAGGCAATATTTCGCCCTGCAATCGATCGCCAGTGAATGAGCCGCCGGAGACCGGGATGATGCGCCGCTCGCCGGCGGGGGTCTTGCCGAGTACCTGGATAGGATGAAGCTCTATGGCGATGTCGAAGAGGTGGCGAGACTTGAGTTCTTGCATTGTGGAT
>JBDTLV010000063.1:0-28656 GCA_039934615.1 Tahibacter sp. | reverse complement strand
GCTACATCTACGTGCGCAATCCGCAAGTCGACTGGCCGCAGATCGGCGCGGCGGCAACACCGTAATTCCGCAGAGTTCCCGTGCCGCCGCGACGGCGGCACGGGCAGCGTCGATCGCGAAATGACCGGCGACACGCGAGTTTCCCTGCATGTCCATGCGGGTATACAGAACCATTCCTACAGATGTTGCCGGATTGCGATCGGCGCAATCCGGGCGTGTCACGACTCGATATCGTCGTTTCCGCAGTCCGTCAGCGCCGATAGTCCGGAGACTCGCTGCGCCTGCATTCGCACTACATCCCGCCGCCCGCCGGTCGCAGCTGCTCGATCAGAAAATCCACCAGCACGCGCACCCGCAGCGGCATGTGCCGGCTCATCGGATAGAGCAGCGAGAACGGTCGTGATCGTCCGCGATAGCGCTGCAAAACTTCACGCAATTGTCCGCGCCGCACATCGTCGTCGACGAGGAACCGATATGTCTGCAGCAGGCCGCCGTCATGCCGCACGAGCGTCACGCCGCCGAGTGGATCATCGGTGCAGTGAACCTTGCCGTCGGTGAGCAGATCCACCTCGCGCGGTCCGTCGCGAAACATCCACGGAATGCGCTGCCCGCTGCTCGGCAGGATGAACTGGATGCAATCGTGCGTGGCGAGGTCGTCCGGTGTATCGGGAGTTCCGGCATGTGCGAGATAGGCGGGTGTCGCGACGACGACGAGTTCGGCGTCTTCGAGCGTGCGCGCAATCAGCCCTGAATCTGGCGGCGTACGACAGCGGATCGCAAGGTCATACCCTTCAGCGACGAAATCGATGTTGCGATTGCTCAGGTGCGCCTCGATGCGGATTTGTGGATAACGAGCCTGGAAGGCCGGTACCAGTGGCAGCACACGCGCGTGCGCAAAGGGCGTCGCCATGCTGATGCGCACCGTGCCGGACGGCAGATCCTGCTGGCCACTCAGTTCGCGCTCGGCGTCGCGCAGTTCGTCGAGCGCCTGCCGGCAACGCTCGAAGTACGCGCGCCCGCTGTCCGTCAGGCGTATCTGCCGCGTGCTGCGTACGAACAGGCGCACGCCGAGGCGCGCTTCCAGGCGCGCGATCGAGCGGCTGACCGCCGCAGGCGTCAGTCCCATCGTGGCGGCGGCCGCCTTGAAACTTTCGCGTTCCGCGGATACGCAGAACAGCTCGATGCTGCCGAGCATCACATCGTCGAATTGTCGTGGCATGCTGCGCTCGCGTGTAACTTGTGAAGTGAATCGATGCGGATACCTGCGCCGCGAACGGCGCGATAGCATTCCGCTGCGTCGAACAGCGGCGCGAGCAGGAAACGATCCGCCGAACCCTTTCCGTCCGGAATCACCCTTGCCTCAGCCATCCGCTGCCCTGTCGCCTACTGTGCTGGCAAAAAAAACCGAACGCAAACGACCCCTATGAATACCTCCGTGAGCCATGTGCCAGGGGAAATACGCGACGTGCTACAGACCTATTTCGACGGACTGCACCGCGGCGACGTCGATGCACTGCGGCGCGTATTCCACCCGCACGCGGCTCTGTTTGGCGAGATTCGCGGGCAGCCGTATCAAAAGTCACTGAGCGACTATTTACAGATTGTGGCCGCGCGCGCGTCGCCGCAGGCGCTCGGCGAGACTTTTCGCATGGCAATACTCTCGGTCGACGTGGTCGGCTCCATCGCCTGCGCGAAAGTGCATTGCCCGATGCTCGGCCAAAACTACATTGATTTCCTCAGTCTGGTTCGCAGCGACGATCGCTGGGTGGTCGTCAACAAGACATTCACCCACATCGACGCCTGAATTTCCTGCTATCGGAGAACGCCATGCCCCTGGTCCGCATCGAAATCACCCGTGACGGCGTCACCGCCGCGCAGAAGGCGGAACTGATCGCCGGCGCCACCGAACTGTTGGTGCGCGTGCTCAACAAGGACCCCGCCACGACCTTCGTGATCATCGACGAAGTCGATACGGACAATTGGGGGCTCGGCGGCCTGTCGGTGACAGCGCTGCGTCAGCGAGCGCGCGAACAATAGCGACCGCCCACCGGGGCGCGTCGATCCGCTCAGACGATTCCGGTCCACGCATACAGGGCAATCACCACGAGCACTGCCATCGTCTTGATCAGGGTGATCGCGAATATGTCGCGGTAGGACTGGCGGTGGGTGAGGCCGGTCACCGCGAGCAGGGTGATCACCGCACCGTTGTGCGGCAGGGTATCCATTCCACCCGAGGCCATCGCAGCGACACGATGCAGCACCTCAAGCGGAATTCCCGCATTGTGCGCATTCTGGATAAACGTATCGGCCATCGCGCCCAAGGCGATGCTCATGCCGCCTGACGCCGAACCGGTGATGCCGGCCAGTGCGGTGACCGTGACGGCTTCGTTGAGCAGCGGATGGGGCACGGCCTGCAGCGCATCGGCGACGACGCGGAAACCCGGCAGGGCAGCGATCACCGCACCAAAGCCATATTCGGAAGCGGTATTCACCGATGCAAGCAGGGCGCCGGACACTGCGCTCTTGCTGCCTTCGGCGAACTGGTGCATCACCGGCTTCCAGGCGAACGCAAGTACGCACAGAATACCCAACAGCAAAGCCCCTTCGACGGCCCAGATCGCCGCCATCCTGGATACCTGCTGCACCACCGGAGCGGCGCTGCCAACGACGGCGGGAATGAACGATTGGCTTTCGCCGTAGGCTTGGGGAATCCAGTCGGTCAGCAGCTTGTTGCTGATGCCGACCAGCAGCAACGGCAGCAGGGCGATCAGCGGATGCGCCAGTCTGTCGCCGGCAAACGGCGCGGGTTCGTTGAGCGGATCGCTGCCGTAGCCTTCGCCCGTCACCACGGCGGCGCGACGTCGCGAATCCAGATACGCGAGACCGGCGAATAAAATAAACAATGCACCAATGCTGCCGAGCCACGGCGCCGCCCAGGCGGTGGTACCGAAGAACGAGGTCGGGATGATGTTCTGGATCTGTGGCGTGCCAGGCAATGCGTCCATCGTGAAAGTGAACGCACCCAGCGCGATCGTGCCCGGAATCAGGCGTTTCGGAATGTTCGCCTGACGAAACAGCTCCGCTGCGAACGGATAGACCGCGAACACCACCACGAACAGTGACACGCCGCCGTAAGTGAGCAAGGCACAGACCAGGACAATCGCGGCGATCGCGCGACCGCGTCCGACCAGATCGATCGTCGCGCTGACGATGGCGCGGGAAAATCCCGACAGTTCGATCAGCTTGCCGAAAACCGCGCCCAGCATGAACACGGGAAAGTATAACTTGAGAAAACCGACCATCTTCTCCATGAACAGGCCGGTGAACATCGGCGCCACGAGGGTTGGATCGGTCAGCAGTACCGCACCCAGCGCGGCGACTGGCGCGAACAGGATCACGCTGTAGCCGCGGTAAGCGGCGAGCATCAGGAAACACAAGGCTGCCAGGACGATCAGGAAAGCCATGCGTAATAGATCCCGGAATGGACGCGGCGCGAATGCAGCGATTGGCAGTGTCCGCGATCGCGACGGGTGCCCCCATTGTACGAAGGTACGAGTGTTGACTGCGGACTCGCTGGTTACCCTTGCGGCACGCTGGCCACCCGGCCGTCCGCACCGACCGATTGGGGAATCGCAATGAAACGACAGTTCCTGGCTCTGGCCATCCTGGCCGCACTGGCCGTTCCCGCCTATGCGGCGGAATCCGCCGTTGTGGACAATGCGGCAGAATCGGCAGCGCCTGCGACGCCAGCCGACGCGGAGCAGCCGCCAGCGACTGGAGCCGCCGCGGAGCGCTCCGCGACGGAATTGGAAAGCATCAAGGTCACGGCGCGTCGGCGCAGCGAATCACAGCAGAAAGTGCCGGTCGCAGTCAGCGCGTTTACTGCCGAGAACCTCAAGGATCTGCAGGCGACGAATATCGACGGCCTGCAGGGCGCGGTACCGAACCTCAATATCGTGCAGGGCCGTGGTTCCTCGACCGCGGTCAACGTGTTCATACGCGGCATTGGCCAACCGGACGCGCTGCAGACATTTGATCCGGGCGTCGGCATGTATGTTGACGACATCTACTATTCACGCATTCAGGGCGCACTGGTCAGCCTGTTTGACGTGGATCGGATCGAAGTGCTGCGCGGTCCGCAGGGTACCTTGTATGGCAAGAATTCCACCGGCGGCGCGATCAAGATCGTGACCCGCGCGCCGAGCCAGACACCGGAAGGTTCGGTCGAAATCACCGCCGGCGACCGTGGTCGCCTGGAAGGCCGGTTCTATCTGTCAGGTCCGCTCGGCCAGGCCTGGTCGGCGAGTATCGCGGGCGTCGCGGCGGGCAACGACGGCTACGTCAAGGATCCTTCCACCGGACATCGCTACAACGACGAGGGTACGAAGGCAATACGTGGCAAAGTGTCTTTTGATCCGAGTGCAGAATTCAACGCGACCCTGAGTTTCGATTACACGCATCAGGACACGGCTCTGACCCTGGGTCAGCCGACGGCGCCGTTGGTCCAGACCGACTTCGCACTCGGCGCGGTGGTGCTGCAGCCGGCGCCGACGACGCGATACGACTACGAAACGCGCACCTCCTTCGGACCGGGTCAAGGCCAGGATCTGGTGCACAAGGGCGTATCGCTGAGCTTGAACTGGAACCTTTCGGACCGCTGGGACTTCAAGAGCATCACGGCCTATCGCAAGCTGGACAGCGAATCCTTCATCGACATCGACGCCTCGCAATTCGAACTCGGCGACGTGCAGGTGAATTTCCGTCAGAAGCAGGCGAGTCAGGAATTCCAGTTCCAATACGACAACGGCAGCAACCTGCAAGCGGTCTATGGTTTGTACTATCTGCGCGAAAAAGTGCCGTCTCACCAGGAGGCTTACGCCGACGACCTGTTCGCCCTCGCGCACAGCCCGATCGGTTTCCTGCGCACGATTGACGACGACCTGACGACGAAAAGCTACGCCGGCTTTGCCCACGTCAACTGGGAGTTCGTACCGAGCTGGAGTCTCGCCGCGGGCTTGCGTTACACGCGCGAAAGCAAGGACTACGACCGCAGCACGAGCATCTTCTGGACGCCACAGATTCCACCCGGCCTGGTGAATGGCACACTCGCCTTCGCGGGTGAGCAGAGCTGGACCGCGTGGACACCCTCAATCAGCCTGCAGAAGCAGTTCAACGAGCAGGTGATGGGTTACGTGTCGGCGAACCGCGGCTTCAAGTCGGGCGGCTTCAACGGTCGTGCCAACAGTGCGGCAGAAGTAGCCAGCGCGGTGTTCGATCCGGAGACCGTCTGGACCTATGAAATGGGCGTCAAGATGCGTTCCGCCGATGGTCGGCTGCAAGGCAATGTCGCCGCGTTTCACAGCGACTACAAGGATTTCCAGGCACGCGTTTCCGAAGTGCTGAATCCCGGCGCGGCGACACCGACCTTCGCATTTCCCGTGCTCAATGCGGCGAAGCTGTCGATGAACGGCATCGAGTTCGAAGGAGCGGCACTGTTCGGTACCGGTACGCGCCTGAGCGGCCAGCTGGCTTACCTGGATGCGAGCTATGACGAATTTGTCGATCCCCGAGTGCAGATCAATCCGGCCCTCGCGAGCCTGCATGATCACGTGCCGTTTTCGCCGAAGTGGTCGGCGCGCGTCGCGCTGACGCAGACCTTCAGCCTTGCGAATGGCAGCGCACTCAGTGTCGGCGGAGATGTCTCCTATCGTGATGACACCTGGCTCAGCGTCGACAATCGACCCGGCCTGATGCAGAACGCCTATGTGGTAACCGGCATCTTCGGCATCTACGACTCGGCGGACGGCCACTGGCAGTTGCGTGGCGGCGTGCGCAATCTCGGCGACAAGGTATATAAAACAGACGGGCAGGAATTTTCCAGTGTTGGCAATATCCAGACGGCCTACTACGGCATGCCGCGCAACTGGTACGTCAGCGCACGCTACAACTTCTGAGGCCGATGCATGAATGCTGCACGATACGCGCTGCGCACCTCGCTGTTGCCGCTCCCGCTGTTGCTGGCGGCCTGCGCCGCGGCGCAGACACCGGCGAATCTGCCCGCGCTGAAGGTCGACCCGGCCCGGATCAGTGTGGCGGGATTGTCGTCGGGTGCGTACATGGCGACGCAATCACAGATGGCATGGCCGCAGCTGTTCCGTGGTGCGGCGCTGGTCGCTGGCGGTCCGTATGGCTGCGCCGATGGCAAACTCGAAACGGCTCTGGGCAGCTGCATGAAGGGCGAGCCGGCGCCCGCCCTCGATGCGCTGGTCGTCAAAGCCCAGCAGCGTTCGAAGCTGGGCCAGATTGGTCCACTCGAGGCATTGGCAAAGGCACGCGTGTACGTGTTGCACGGCAGCGCAGATCCACTCGTCGCGACCTCGGTCAGCCGTGCCGCCGCGGACTTCTACGAGCGCCTGCGCAGTGCCCAGCCTGCACTTTCGGGACTCAAGGTCGACTGGGACGGCGAGCGCGAGTTCGGACACAATCTGCCGCTTGAGGAAAAAGGTGACGATTGTGCAAAATCAATAGCACCATTTATGGGTCATTGTGGATTCGACGCGGCGGGTGCAATCTTCGAGCACTTGTACGGCAAGCCGCCGCGACCGGCTGTCAGCGCTGACGGCGCCTTGCTCGCATTCGATCAGAAACTCTACGCCGCGAAGGACGAGGACGCGCTACTCGGCGATACCGGCTATGCCTATGTGCCGAAAGCCTGCAGCAAAGGCAATCCCTGCGGCGTGATGGTCGTGTTTCACGGCTGCAAGCAAAATGTGGAAACGGTGGGTCAGTCCTTCGTGCGCGATGCCGGGTTCAACCGCTGGGCCGACGTCTACGCGGTGGCGCTGCTGTATCCGCAAACTCACGCGAGCTTCGCACCGTTGAATCCGCAGGGTTGCTGGGACTGGTGGGGTTACTCCGGGTCGGATTACGACACGCGCAGCGGTGCCCAGCAGCAATGGCTGACGAATGCCTTGCGCGCGATGGGTGTCGCGCAAGCGGAGTAAATTCGAACGCGGTTTCATCGGGTGCATGCGCAGCACCGCGCGATGCATGCGCTATGCTGGTTCGGGACATGCGTCGCGTGTTCGAATCGTCGATGAGGTGGGCGCCATGGCGCTGCGCAGTGGTCGTTTGGCGAACATGGCGTGTTGAGTTCGGGCGTGATCATCGTCGCGGCGCTGATCTGGCTTGCGCTGATGTTCGCTGTCGCCTTGTATGGCGAACGTCATCCGCGCTCGTTCGAGCGGCAGTGGGCTGTTGTGTATGCCTTGTCGCTGGCGATTCATTGCACCTCCTGGACTTTCTACGGCACGGTGACTCAGGCGAGCCGATCGGGTTGGTGGTTGCCGCCGACCTTCGTCGGCGCCATCGCTCTGTACCTGTTCGGCGCCGGGCTGATGGTGCGTCTGGTACGCCTGGCACGCGAATACAACGCCGGCTCGCTCGCCGATCTGATCGCCGCACGCCTGGGTCGCCACTCCGGCCTCGCGGCGCTGGTCACCGCGGTGATGCTGATCGGCATCGTGCCCTACACCGCGCTGCAGCTGAAGGCTGTCGCGATGAGCTACAGCGTGCTGAGTCGGGGCCAGTCCGCGGCGACTCCGGCCTGGCAGGACAGCGCATTGTATGTAGCATTGTTGCTCGCGCTGTTCGCGATGTTGTTCGGCACGCGTCGCGTCGCGGCGACCGCGCACAATCGCGGATTGGTATTGGCGATCGCGTTCGAATCCTTGCTCAAGCTCGGCGCGATGCTGGCACTTGGTGCATTCTTGCTTTTTCCCATGCATGCGGTGGATGCCTCGCCGACCGCATTGGTCGCGCCCGCCGCAAGCGGCGCGAGCAGCGGATTCGCGGCACTGATCCTGCTCGGCGCAACGGCGATGTTCGGCATGCCGCACCAGTTCCACGCGGGTGTCGTCGAATGCCGCGATGTGGCGCAGGTGAAACTGGCGCGTTGGTTGTTTCCGGCCTACCTGATCCTGATCGCGGCGCCGGTACTGCCGCTCGCCCGGCTTGGCGATCGCCTGCTCGCTCCAGCCGGCGTGCCATCGGATCTGTACGTGCTGGCTCTGCCGCTTGCGCAGGACCAGCAGGGTCTGGCGTTGATCGCGTTCCTCGGCGGGTTGAGTGCCGCGACCAGCATGGTTGTGGTGGCAGTGCTCGCCCTGAGCGTGATGGTGGTGAACCACTTTGTCGCGCCATTGCGGGTGCGTGCCGGTTGGGGCGGTGGCGAATCCGGCGATTTGCGCGGCGAGGTACTGACCCAGCGGCGCATTGCGATCCTCGCGATCGTGTTGCTCGCCTGGGCGTACAGTCGCCTGCTCGCCGGCAATGATGCACTCGCGGACATCGGTGCCATTTCGTTCTCGGCGCTGGCGGGCCTGCTGCCACCGACACTGGTCGCGGTGTATCGGCCGCAAATTGGCGCGCGGGCGGTGGGTGCCGGCCTGCTGGTTGGCACGACAATATGGCTTTATATATTATTGCCGGCGCTCTTCCCGCAACCGCCAGAATGGCTTGCGCAGGGACCCCTGGGCATCCGCTGGCTCGCCCCGGACCGTCTGGCCGGACTGGACGACTGGAGCCGGCTCGGGCGCGCTGTGACCGTGAGCCTGTTGGCGAACGCGCTCGTGCTGTGGCTCGTGGCGCAATCGCGACACGCGCATGCGCCGGCGAGGGCCGGTACACCCGGCGTCGATCGGGCAACATTACTCGCGCTGGCGACTCGGTTTCTGCCAATCGAGCGGATCGATGCCATTTTCCACAATGGAAACGATGGTGCCGACATCGACGCCATTCAGGTCGCTGCGGTCGAGCACGAATTGGCTGCGGTCATCGGCGCATCGTCGGCGCGCCTGCTGCTGGATGTGCTGCGCCGGCGTCGCGATGGCGAGCTGGACACGATCGCGACGATAGTCGGGGAAGCCGCCGAAGACCTGCGCGTCAATCAGCGCGTGCTGTCCGCTGCGCTGGCGAACATGAGCCAGGGAATCTGCGTGGTCGACGCCGACTTGCGCGTTGTGGCCTGGAACCGACGCTACGCCGAGTTGTTCGACTATCCGGACGGCCTGCTGGAAATCGGTCGGCCGATCGCGGCGCTCACCCGGCACAATATCGCCGCCGGCCTGATCGGCGATGGCGCGGTCGATTCGCGCGTGCAGACGCGTCTGTCGCACATGCAGTCCGGCGCGGCGCATCTGTCGGAGCGACGCTTTCCCGACGGTACCGCAGTGGAGATTCGCGGCAATCCGATGCCTGGCGGCGGCTACGTGGCCACATTTACCGACGTAACCGCATTTCGACGCGCCGAAGAGGCACTCACGCGCAGCAACGAAACCCTGGAGCAGCGCGTTGCGGAGCGCACCGTCGAAGTCGTCGCGGCGAGTGAAGCCGCGCAGCGCGCCAACGAAGCCAAGACGCATTTTCTCGCCGCCGTCAGTCACGACCTGCTTCAACCACTGCATGCCGCGCAGCTGTTCGCTCATGCCCTGCGTCCCGACCTGCACGGCGAAACCGGTCTTGCAACCGCGCGGCATCTGGACGGCGCACTGGCCGCGACGGAAAGCCTGCTGGCCGGTCTGCTCGATATCGCTCGCCTGGAGGGTGGAAAACTGCAGGCGCGATTTCGCGACTTTGCGATCGCCGATGTGCTGGATCCCCTCGCGGCGGAATTCAGTGCGCTGGCACAGGAACGCGGCATTCGCCTCAGTGTGGTGAAAAGCACATTGTGGACGCGATCCGATGCGCAGCTGCTGCGCCGTGTGCTGCAGAATTTTCTCGCGAATGCCTTGCGCTACGCCGAAGACGGGCGTGTCCTGCTCGGCTGCCGTCGCAGCGGAGACAGTTTGCGCATTGAGGTATGGGATACGGGTCCCGGCATCACGCTCGACGAACAGCGCTGGATTTTCGAAGCGTTTCGCCGCGGCAGTGCTGCGAGCGGGCAGGGTCTTGGGCTCGGCCTCGCGATCGCCGAGCGCATGGCCGGCCTGCTCGGTCATGAACTCGCGCTGCGCTCCTGGCCTGGACGCGGCAGTGTGTTCAGCGTGCGACTGCCGCTCGCGACGCGCGGGCAGGTGATCGCTGAATTCGGAATCGCTCGCGCGACTCAGCTGCCGGCTGGCACGGCGCTTGTGCTGGACAACGATCCGGATGCATTGGCCGCGATGACCGCGTTGCTGCACAGCTGGCAGTGGCGCGTGTTTGGTGCGCGTGCACCGGCACAGGCATTGCGCATCGACGCGACACCGGACCTGCTGCTGCTCGACTTCCACCTGGACGCTGGTGTTACCGGGCTCGACGTATTGGCAGATTTGCGCGCCCGTCATGGCCGAGTACCGGTCATTGTGCTCACCGCAGACCGGGATACGGCCTTGCGACAACGCCTGCTCGACGCGGAAGTCAGCGTCCTCTACAAGCCGCTGAAGCCGCTGGCCCTGCGCCAGCTGATGCGACACTTTCTCGCAGCCCGACGCGACGATCCTTCGATTGTGGATTTAGCAACAAAAATTGATAGTTAACAAAAAGCATTCTAGCTCGAGCGCACCGGGTCGAGCAGGTCCAGCGAACGCAGCAGATTGCTGGCCTGCGTGCGGTTGCGCACTTCGAGGCGTTCGAAGATCGCCGTTACATGGGCCTTGACGGTGCGTTCCTGGATACCCAGCCGATCGGCGATCTGCTTGTTCAGCAGTCCGTCCGCGAGCAGGACCAGCACGCGAAACTGCTGTTCGGTCAGTCGTGCGAGGCGCATCGCCAGCGCGCTGTCGTCGGGATCGCTGGGCAACGCGGCGACGCCGGCCACGAGTTGCGGCGGTATCCAGGCGCCACAGGCAAGCACCGCGTGAATCGCCTGTGCGATCTCGGCAGGATTCGCGCTTTTTGGGATAAATCCACAAGCGCCGTGATCCAGCGCGCGCCGGATCACGCGCGGATCGTCGTGCGCGGATACGACCAGCACCGCGACGCTGGGAAACTGTCCGCGCAGGCTTGCGAGCCCGGACAGACCGCGGCTGCCGGGCATGTGCAGATCCAGCAGCACCAGATCGGTTTCGGGTTCGGCAGCCAGCGCGGCAAGTGCCGATGCAAGATCGGTTGCTTCCGTCACGCAGCCGCCGGGCAACGCCGCCAAGGCCGCCTGGCACAGTGCGGCGCGAAACAACGGGTGATCGTCGGCAACGAGGAGACGGGGCATGGTCCTTCCGTTTTACCGGTTGCGCCGCGTCGGGTCGAGTGCGCGTGTGCTGTCGACAATGAAGAACCTCGCCGGCTTGGACTTTCGTACGATGGCGGAACGCGCCGCTCGGGTTATCGTGCAACGATGAAAAATCCGTTGCCGCGAATGCCGCCCTTTTTTCTCGCCGTGCTGTTGAGCGCCTGCACGAGTGCGCCGATGCGTCTGCGTCAACCGGCAATACCCGAGGTCGCCGCCAGCGCGGTGCGCATCACCGAGCATCGTGAGCACGATGATCTGCTCAGTGCAGGGCTCGGCTTGGACGGTCTGCGTGCGGCGCCTGTGCCGTTCGCAGATGCCCTGAAACCAACTGCCGTCGAATTGCGTCGCCGCGCGATTCAAAGCAACTGGAAAGGCATCGCCGATCTCGGACCACTCGGCGCTTACGGTGTGCTATACGGAGGCGTTTCAGCCATTCCAGGCCGCGAATTTCAGGCCTTTGCGCAAATTCCCGGAGCGTCATCTCCGCATCGTGTGTTGCTCCAGGCGCCCGATGCGTTCGATCCGCACGCGCGCTGCCTGCTGGTCGCGCCGTCGTCGGGATCACGCGGCGTCTATGGCGCTATCGCATTTGCCGGGGCCTGGGGACTGCCGCGCGGTTGCGCCGTGGTCTATACCGACAAGGGCACCGGTCCCGGTTATTTCGATACGAGTGAACAAAGTGGTGCCGCACTGGATGGCACACGGGCCCGCTCCGGCGAGGCGGCACTGGAATTCCAGCCCACAGCCTCGTCGGCGGATGGCGGAATCGCAGTGAAACACGCGCACTCGCGCGACAATCCGGAAGCGGATTGGGGCCGGCACGTGCTGCAGGCCGCGCAGTTCGGGCTCGCGATGCTGGCGCGTGCATATCCGCAACAGGCGCCGTTCACCGCGCGGAATACGCGCATCGTCGCGGTAGGTCTGTCCAATGGCGGCGGTGCGGTACTGCAGGCGGCGGGCCTGGACACGGACGGACTGCTCGACGCAGTAGTTGCAATGGAGCCTAATGTACATGTTCCAAAATCCGGAAGGGCGCTGTACGACTATGTAACGGAAGGCGCCCTGTATCTGCCGTGCGCATTGGCGTCGGCATCCTTCGATGCGACGCCGTTCGCACGCGTGGGCGGCAAAATTTCGCCGGCCGGTCTGGCGCGCTGTGCCGGTCTGCGCGCCGCCGGCCTGCTTGCAGGCGATACGACGGACTTGCAGGCGAGCGCAGCACTGCAGCATTTGCGCTCCACCGGATGGGGTGATCCGGTCATTGCGACTGCCGCGAGTACGACTGCATTCGACGCCTGGCGCGCCGTTGCGGCGGCGTACGCTTCAGCGTATCTGCGCCGCGGCGTCGGACAAATGCCGTGTGGATTTTCCTATCGCATCCAATTGCCGGTTGCGGCGCCGGCGAACGCCGAATCGGCGCTCCGTGCCGCATGGTGGTCCGACGCGAATGGAATCCCTCCCGGCGCCGGTGTGACTTTGGCCGGTGGCGTCGATACATCCGCAGATCCCACCTTGTCCGGCTTGCTGTGTCTGCGTGCCCTGTGGAATTCCGACAGCGCCGACATGCGTGATCTACACGCATCAGTGCGCTTGCTCGCAGCGCAATTGCCACGCCGCGATCTGCCGGTATGGCTGGTACATGGTGCGGAGGATGGCTTGATTCCGACCGCTTTCAGCTCCGAACCTTATGTCGACTGGTTGCGCGAGCAACACCGAAATGTGCGCTACTGGAAAATTCCACACGCGCAACATTTCGATGCCTTCCTCGGCCTGCCGCAGTTCGGCGATGCCTATGTGCCCTTGCTGCCCTACGGTTATTTCGTGCTCGACCAGGTTTGGGCCAGCGTGTTCAGCGGCGCTGCGTTGCCGCAATTGCCGACACCGGGTGCACAGCCCCGCGGCAACCGGATGCTGGACGCATCGATGCTCGCCATCAAACCGTGATGGTGCGCGCACTCTGGAAGAACCACTGGCGCAGATCGCGGCGGGTGTAACCTCAAACGCCTTGTTTTCCAGGCCAGATCGGGGTCTTCGCGTGGCTTTGTTCGCATTCTGCAAGCACTGACGTTTCCATTCGGGAGTCGCTCGAACTGGCGACCCGGGAGGCGTGAAGTGAACGTGAAGAGCTGGTTCATTCTTCGACACAGCAAAATTCCCCGCATTGTCCTGACACGGCGATCCGCATCAGTGGCAATCCTGGGCGCGTTAAGCCTGCTGATTGCCCAGGCAGGCGCGCAAGTGGCGATCGACGGGCACGTCATCGCTGGAGGCGGCGGCAGCAGCAAATCCGCCGGAGGCTGCCTGGCGCTCGACGCGACCGTCGGCGAGTCCGTCGTTGGCATCTCAAGCGCAGGAAGCTTTTCCCTCAGCGCCGGTTATTGGGCCGGCACAGGCTCACTCCCGCGCGACAGCGTTTTCAACAACGGATTCCAGGGGTGCCAGTGATGAACGCAATGCACACTTTCCTGTTTCGCACGCGGTGTCTGATCGCGACCACGATCGTGCTGGGCCTCATGGCCTGGGTTCCTGCCGGAGCAGCACCGCAGTTGCCAGACTTCACGTATCAAGGGCGTCTGACGCAGAGCGGTGCGCCGGCCAACGGCAACTTCGACCTGACGTTCGCGTTGTTCGACGATCCGACGGCCGGCACCCAGGTCGGCACGACGATCAGCGATCCGGCGTTTCCGGTCAGCAGTGGTTTGTTCAACGTGTCTCTGAGCTTTCCGGGAGCCTTCGTCGGAACCCAGTTGTGGTTGCAAGTCGGCGTCAACGGAACACCGCTATTGCCGCGCCAGGCCGTGTCGACCGCGCCGGTTGCACAATTTGCACTAAGCGGAAGCATTGGGGGCCCGGCGGGCGGTGATCTGGTGGGCAGCTATCCGAATCCGACCATCGCAAGCCTTTCAGTTACCAATGGGAAGATCGGCACCGGCGCCATCACGTCGAGCAAGCTCGGTAGCAGTTCCGTTACCAGCAGTGCGATCGCCTCCGGCGCGGTCGGCACCACCGAAATCGCGGACGGCGCGGTCACGGCGGCAAAAATCGGCAGCGGCCAGGTGGGCACCGCCGAGCTTGCGACCTCCAGCGTGACGCGTGCAAAGATTGCCAATGGCTATTCCAACGGAGCGATCTCGGTCAGCCTGGGTGCCGGGACGTGCAGCGATTTCCAGGTCGGCGTGCCCAACGCCGAGGTCGGTGATATAGCGATCTTCAACATGCAGGCCAGCGCCACGTTGCCGGCCAATGTTCTCGTGATGCCGATCAAGTCATCCATCGCAGGTCAGGTGCTGACACGCTTTTGCAATGTCGGCAGCACGGCGCAGTCATTCACCAGCCAGGCCGTGTACATCGTCACCGTGAAGTAGAGGTGCCGGAGCACGCGCGGCACGAAGTGTGCCGCGCGCCTTCCGTCACAACCAAATGGTCGAATGATTTAAGTAGAAATATATATATGGTGTGACTATCCACCTTTGCGGCGGCTGGGGTTCCCCGTTCGTCGCATTCCCCGGACGCATCGCTGCCAAGCGGCGAACCGCGCAGCATTTGGCGCACGGATATGCGATTCGTCCGAGCCCGCACCACCGCGCGTCAGGCGCCGATCCGCCTCGCTGCGCAAGCAGGCTCCACGCTGACGTCCCCGCCGAGCTGCAGATCGTCGAATTTTGTGTCGGAGCGCCGCCGAATCCGCATGCCCTGATAGACGCCTGCGCGGTACTCCGCTACACCTCAGTGAGTAGCTGGACTCATTCTTGCAGACGGCGAGAATGCACCGGAAGGCCGATTTTTTGGCCGACAGCGGACCGTTTCGACAATGGGGGCGCGTGATGCGACACGTAATGAGTGTGCTGGCTTTGGCTGCGACGGTTCTGATGCCGGTTCAGATTTTTGCCACCGAGCCTCTCGACGCAGGGCGGATCGAGGCAGTGCGGGCGATTTCCGCGACCGAGACCAGCGTGCACCTGCGGCTGCCGCCGGGGCAGATCGTGCAGGGTTCGGTGTTCCTGCAACCGCCGGGCCCTCCACCCATTCCGACGGAAGAAGACGATGAACAGCTGGACTCGCCAATCATTGACACGGGCGAGCAAATTCCACCGTCGGATGTTGCGCCGACGCGCACGGATGACAATCCCGGCTGGCTCGCGCCGGAAACCTTTACCCTGCTGCGCGATTCAACCCTCGCCCCGCCCGCCGGAAATGCCAGTTCGGTTGCCGAACCCAGCGTAGGTGGTGAGGGTAACGGTCTATTCACCACGCACAACTGGTATGCGGAGATTTCCACAAATAACGGGGCTGGCTACACCTACGTCAGTCCGTTCACCCTGTTTCCGTCGACGCCTGCGGCCTTTGCTGGGGGATTCTGCTGCGATCAGCGTGTGCTGCAGGAATCCTCGCGCAACCTGATCTTCTGGTACCTGCAGTACATCAAGACGGGAACAACCGCGACCGATACGAACGGTGTGCGTATCGCGGTGGCACACGGCCAGGCTGGCCTCGCCACCAACACCTGGCAGACCCACGATTTCACCCCGGCGAATTTTGCCCTAACGGGAAAATGGTTCGATTTTCCACATATGCAGGCGAGCGCGAATTATCTGTACTTCACCACCAATATTTTCACCACGGCAGACGCATTCTATGGTGCGCTGATCGTGCGGATTCCGCTCGCCCAGCTCGACAGCAACAGCGCATTGACGGTGGATTCCTACATCACGACCGCGTTCGGCAGTATTGGGGCCCTGCAGGGGTCGGCTGCCGAGGGTACGCGTACAGGCCGCACGACGATGTATTTCGCGTCGGCCGACACATCGACGTCATTGAAAATCCTGACCTGGCCGGAGGCCAACAGCGCGCCGACCGTGGCGACCGTCAATGGGCTGGCGACGACGACGTTTGGCACATTTACCTGTACTGACCCTGGCGCGCTCAATTCCTGCGGTCGCGCCAATTCCCGTGTGCAGTCCGGCTGGATCAGTGATACCGAGCTCGGCGTGATGTGGGCCTCGGCGCAGAACGGCGGCACACGACCGTTTCCGTACACGCGTGTCGCGATCCTTAATCCATCCACATTGGCGGTGGTTTCGCAGCCGGATATCTACAGTGCGACGACCGGAATGCTCTATGCGGCGCTCGCGGTGAACCAGCGCGGTCACCTCGGCGGTGTCATCGATGCTCTCGGCGGCAACATCAATTCGACGATCCGCGCGATCGTGCGCGACGACCTGTCTCCCAACGTCGTGACCAGTGGTTGGGAAACTTTCCCGGTCGCGAACAGCAATTCGGGCACCAGCTCGCGCTGGGGCGACTACAACGGTGTGACGGCCCACGAGCGTTTTCCGAATACCTGGGTCGGTGTGGGTCATGTGCAAACCGGCGGCAGCGCGAACGCGAATGCACAGATCCACAATTTCTGGTTCGCCCGCGAACGGGACACCACGGCCGCGATCACGGTGTCGAAATCCGGCACAGGCGCCGGCTTGGTGACCAGCGCGCCGGCGGGTATCAATTGTGGTGCGACGTGTAGCGCCAGCTATGCACTGGGCACCAGCGTGACTCTGACTGCCGCGCCAAGCGGCGCAGCCATTTTCACCGGCTGGAGCGGCGCCTGTACGGGCACGGGAACCTGCGTCCTGAGCGCCGACGCGCCGCGTGCAGTCACTGCAACTTTCACTTTGCCGACATTCCTGCTCAGCGTCAGTCGCAGTGGTACGGGTAGCGGGACCGTGACCAGTGCACCGGCGGGAATCAATTGCGGGGCCACCTGCAGCGCGAGTTTCGATAGCGGAACGGTGGTCGCATTGACGCCGGCGCCGGCGCAGTATTCCACATTTTCCGGTTGGGGAGGCGCGTGCAGCGGCACCGGCGCCTGCAACGTGACGATGAGTGCGGCGAAATCAGTGAGCGCAAACTTCCAGCTCGATAGCTACAGCCTGAGTGCCGGCATCACCGATGGTCGCGGCTTCACGCGCATCGGCGCCAGTCTGGTGTATACCGCGTTGGTGACCAACCAGGGACCTTCCGCGGCAAGCAACCTGCAGATTACAGCGGCCCTGCCCAGTTCGCTCGGCAGTGCCAGTTGGACCTGCAGCGCGGTCGCCGGATTCTGTCCCGCCACGGGATCAGGCAGCGGATCGTTGAGCCTTTCCACCAGCCTCACGTCCGGCTGCAGTCTGCAGTGCACGATCAGCGCAACGGTACTGTCGATTCCGACCGAGCAGGTGGTCTTCGGCATCAGCGCCGTGCCGCCGGTGGGTCCGACGGCAGCCCCTGCGACGGCGCAGGACCTGACCCAGATCGTCCTCTTCCGTGACCGTTTCGAGGCTGGCGGCGACGGGGCTCAGTAGCATGCATGGCGCGCGCAACGCGGCGCGCTTGTGCAGGTATTCACAGGGGGAAATTGTCAGCGCATGGACGCGCCGACCGAGCGCGACGGGCGCACACCGGGCTAACCCTGCCTACTTATTCGCAAAATAGCACTCGCGCGTCAGGCGATAGTCGATAATTTCGTTGGTCGCGTTCATGTTCTGCGTGACGCATTCCGCCAGTCGCTTGCCCTGGGCGGTCGCAACGCCGACCTGCCTTGCAAGGCGGTTCACGTCGTCATAGGCGCGCATCTGCGCGTCGACGCAATCGTAGAACGACGCCTTGGTGTCCAGTCGGAAGCAGTACATGCCGAGCTTGGCGCGCGTCGCGAGGCGCCGCGACCATTCCGCCTGGCGTTCGCGCTGGTACTTCATGTAGGCGGTTTCTTCGATCACCACGGCGACCTGGAGGCAAGCCGAGCTGCTCCACTCGCCCTTGGCGTCCCTGCATTTGTAAGTCACAGCCTGCAGCGGCAGGCTGCCGGCAAGCAACAGCGGCACCGCCAACAAGGCGGTGACACGGCGGGTCAGCGCAGAACATTCGCGGGCTATCGACACACAGGGCCCCTGTAGCCGGATCGATGCTGTCCAAGGTAACCCTTTCGCGCGGCGCGTCAAGCGCAGGACTTCACGGTTTTCGGGTATTCGCGGGCGTATGTACACGCAATCCGGCCAATTCATTCCGAGCGCGGCATCCAGTTGCCGCCGATCCAGCTGCCGACCAGGGTCAGCGTGGGGTCGAGCAGCACCAGATCGGCGCGACATCCGATCGCGATCCGACCATGGCTGTCGCCAAGACCGAGAAAGTCGGCGGGATACGTCGACGCCATGCGCGCCGCCTCGGCCAGCGGGACGCCCAGATCCGCGACGCAATTGCGCAGCGCGGTGAGCATGTCCAGCGCAGAGCCGGCGAGCGTGCCCTCGGCCGTGCTGCAACGACCATCGCGGCATTCGATGCGTTCGCCGTTCAAGCGAAAGTCCGGGGTCGTACCGCCCACGGGTGGCATGGCATCGGTGACCAGAAAAACCTTGCCAACGGGTTTCGCGGCGAGGGCCACGCGCAGGCTGGCCGGGTGCACGTGATACCCGTCGACGATGATGCCGCACCAGCTTTCGCGGTCTTCGAGCGCCGCTCCGACCACCCCTGGCTCGCGACTGCCGAGTGGCGTCATCGCATTGAATAAATGGGTAAAACCGCGCACGCCCGCATCCAGCGCGCCGCGCACCTGGGCGAAGCTCGCAGCGCTATGGCCGATCGCGAGCACGACCCCGCGTTGCGACAAGGAACGCAGCGTATCGGTCGTCACTTCCTCGGGCGCGAGGGTCAACAGCGTCGTGCCGTTGCGCAGCGAAGCGACCAGTTCCACATCGCCCGCATCGGGGCGATGGAACTTGTGCGGATTGTGTACACCTTTGCGCTGCGCCGACAGATACGGGCCTTCCAGATGTATGCCGAGCACACCGGGCACGCCTTCGTCGATGGCTGAACTGACCGCAGCAATCGCGGTGCGCATGACAGCAACGTCGTCGCTGATCAGGGTCGGCAGGAATCCCGTAGTGCCGTAGCGGCGGTGCGCCGCTCCAATGCGCCGAATGGTTTCCACGCTCGGCGCATCGTTGAACAGCACGTCGCCACCGCCATTGACCTGGCAATCCATGAAACCGGGCAGCAGCAGTTGCCCCTGCAGATCCTGCCGCGGTATGTGATCAAGGCTTGGATCGTCCGCGCTCACGAGTGCGGTGATCGTGGCGCCCTCAAGTACCACGGCAATGTCGTCGCGAAATCCGTCGACGCCGAGTACCCGGCCATTGATCAGCGCGGTCGACATCACAGGGTCTCGGTAACTTTGTTCAAATGCGGAGGATTGTCAGGATTTCGCCCCCGCCGTAACGCAAGGGCATTCACCGCGCGATAGAAATTCTGGATCGCGACCAGCGGCGCGCAGACCGGATGCACGCTGGGTCCGGTGGGCAGCAGATCGGGGCCCGGCGTGCCGGCGGCAGCCGCAACGAAGACGCGCGCGCCGCGGGCCCGAAACTCCTCGGCAACCTCCAGCGTACCTTCGCGCGTCTCGTCGTTCTGCACGAAAAACAATACCGGAAAGCCGCGGTCGACTATCGCCATCGGTCCGTGCCTCACCTCGGCCGCACTGAACGCTTCCGCATGCAGCCCGCAGGTTTCCTTGAACTTGAGGGCAGCCTCCTGTGCGATGCCCAGGCCCAATCCGCGCCCGATCACGAACAGATTGCGCGCGTCGGTAAAGCCATCGACCATCGGTGTCCATTCGAGCGGCCACGCAGCGCGCAGTGCGCCGGGCAAGGATTCAAGCGCGCCAAGCAATACAGCGTCGCCACCCCAGGCCGCGGCAAGATGGATTATTGCGGATAGTGAACAGATGTAACTTTTCGTGGCAGCTACGCTGAGTTCCGGACCGGCATGCAGAAAGATCGTTTCATCGGCCACTGCGGCCAGCGGCGAATCCGGCGTATTGACCAGCGCAATCACGTGCGCGCCAGCATGCCGCGCGGCCTTGGCCTGACGCACCAGATCGGGGCTTCTGCCGGACTGCGAAATCGCCAGGAACAGGGCGCCGGTAAGATCCTGCGGCGCCGCGTAGACGGAGGTCACGGAGGGGGACGCCGATGCCGTCAGCAGACCCAGGCGTGTCTCGAACACATACTTGCCGAAGGTTGCCGCGTGGTCAGAACTTCCGCGTGCACCGGTGACGATGAAGCGCGGCGGCCGCGCACGCAGGCGCCGACCGAGATCTGACATGATCTCTTCGTTCGCGATCAACTGGCGTTCCACCGCGCTCGACGCTTCGTGTGCCTCGGCGAACATGCGCGTGTCCGCCGGATTCAGCGGTATGGATTCGGAGCTCGTTGGGAGGGACATCGGCTTACTCGCTGTGCAGTTCGGCGACGAAGTCGTAGGCGTCGCCACGGTAAAAGGAACACGTGAATTCGATGGCGCGACCGTCAGCGAGAAAACTGCGACGCTCGATAAAAAGTCCGGGACTGCCAACGGCCAGGCCTAGCTTGCGCGCCTGTTCCGCATCGAAGGCGACCGCGCGCAGGCGCTGCAGTGCACGTTGCGGGCGCAGTCCAAACGCATCCAGCGCCTCGTACAGCGAGTCGATCACGAGGGCGGGGTCGGGCAATAGATCCTGCGGAACCGCGGTGCGCTCCAGCGCGAGCGGCAAGTCACCGCCGTAGCGCAGCCGGTGCAACCGGACCACGCGAGAGCCGGGCGACAGGTTCAGGGCCATCGCTTCCTCGGGGGTGACCTCGCCGATGCTGCGTTCGTAGAATTCCGAACGCGGTTTAAGGCCACGCGCGCGCAGGTCATCGGTGAAACTGGTCATGCGCGAAAACGATTTGACGATCCGTTCCGCAACGAAGGTGCCGGCGCCGCGACGCTGGGTCAGCAAACCGTCGTCGACGAGTCCGGCGATCGCCTTGCGCACCGTGACGCGCGACAGCGAAAGCTGCGTCGCCAGCTCGCGCTCGCCGGGCAAGGCCTGCCCGGCCGGGAGCAGGCCCGACTCAATCGCGCGGGCGATGGTCTGGCGCACCCGCAAATACGCGAGGCTGCGCTTGCCGCGGTTCAGGCGGCCAATTTCACGATAGACGCTCAGCAGCGAGATGCCCATGCAGCGACAATACCAATGAAATACCAATCATGACAACTGGTCTTGTCGAAATGCCCCGAATACGTATGCAGCAGGCCAATAGAAGCGTATTTACTCGTTAGGATCGGTCAACGGAGCCGGTGACTATCGCCATCCAGGTATTGTAGTGGTATTGTTTGTCGACAGAACCCAGCTAGCCCACACTTGGTGTCGAGGTAGTCAATGACGGTGCACGCGACGGCAGTGGACGTATTCGATCTGGTGATCTTCGGCGGCACCGGCGACCTCGCCTTGCGCAAGCTGTTGCCGGCATTGTTCCAGCGGTTCGCCGATGGCCAGATCCAGGCGCAGTGCCGCGTGATCGCGACGGCGCGGGACGCGCTCAGCGACGCGGCCTATCGGACGCGCATCCAGGAAGCGATTGAACGCGCGGTGCCCGCGTCGCAGCGCGATCCGGCCCAGCTCACGCGCTTTCTGGATTTGTTGCATTATCGCGCCCTCGATGCGACCCAGGACACGGGCTGGAACGATTTCTCGAGCCTGCTGATCCAGTCGGGTCCGCGGGTGCGTGTCTACTATCTGGCGACCAGTCCGGATCTGTTCGTGGCGATCTGCGATCGTCTGCGCGCACACGATTTGACCGGTGGCGATGCGCGTGTGGTGGTGGAGAAACCGATCGGGCGCAATCTGGCAACCGCCAAGGCCGTCAACGATGCGGTCGGGCGCGCATTTGCCGAGCACCAGACGTTTCGCATCGATCACTACCTGGGCAAGGAAACCGTCCAGAACCTCATCGCATTGCGCTTCGCCAATGCCTTGTTTGAGCCATTGTGGAAAGCGGAACATATTGACCACGTGCAGATCACGGTTGCCGAAACAATCGGCGTCGAAGCGCGCGCCGCGTTCTACGATCGAGCCGGCGCACTGCGCGACATGGTCCAGAATCACCTGCTGCAACTGCTGTGCATGGTCGCGATGGAGCCACCGGCCTCGCTCGAGCCGGACGCGATCCGCGACGAAAAGCTCAAGGTATTGCGTTCGCTGAAGCGGGTCGATGAAAGCAATGCGAGCCATGTCTCGGTGCGTGGCCAGTACCGCGCGGGCGCGTCGGACAACGGCGCCGTACCGGGTTATCTCGACGAAATCGGCAAGCCCGATTCGCGCACCGAAACCTTTGTTGCGCTGAAAGCCGAAGTGCGCAACTGGCGCTGGTCCGGCGTGCCGTTCTACCTGCGCACCGGCAAGCGTCTGCCGGAGCGCGTGTCGGAGATCGTGATCAGTTTCCGCGCGATTCCGCACTCGATTTTTGGCGGCGGCTCAGGGCCGATCGCACCGAACAAATTGGTGCTGCGTCTGCAACCCGACGAAGGTGTGAAATTGTGGTTAATGAACAAAGTTCCGGGACCCGGCGGGTTGCGTCTGCGCCGGGTACCGCTGGAGTTGAGTTTCGCGGAGACCTTCGGTGTGCGAAATCCGGACGCGTACGAACGCCTCCTGATGGATGTGGTGCGCGGCAATCCGACTCTGTTCATGCGTCGCGACGAAGTCGAAGCGGCATGGGCCTGGATCGACCCGATCCTGTCCGCGTGGGAGGCGGGACAGGAAGCGCCTAAACCCTACACGGCCGGCACCTGGGGGCCAAGCGCCGCCGTTGCGCTGATCGAACGCGACGGGCGTACCTGGCACGACGATGCGCCCTGATCCGGACGGCGCCTTTGTCAGCCCTGATACGTCGCTCGCTGCACGGATCCGAAACCATGATTGGCCGGATTCGACGGCGCTGGCCCAGGCGCTGGCCGAGCGCGTCGCGGACAACATCCGCTCCGGCATCGAGACGCGCGGAACGGCCACCATCGCATTATCCGGTGGAACGACGCCGAAACGTTTCCTGCAGGCGCTTTCACGAAGTGACCTGGACTGGAGCCGGCTGCAGGTGACCGTCGCCGATGAACGTTGGGTCACCGAGAGCGAGATACGTTCCAACTCGCACCTGCTGCACAGCTGGCTTTTTCAAGGGCCAGCTGCGGCCGCAGAGTTTATTTCATTAT
The DNA here is from genome assembly GCA_039934615.1 of Tahibacter sp. Lineage (GTDB taxonomy): Bacteria > Pseudomonadota > Gammaproteobacteria > Xanthomonadales > Rhodanobacteraceae > Tahibacter. The sequence goes on along the minus strand of JBDTLV010000063.1, from coordinate 5,408 downwards.
ATGTGAATAATGCATCCGCGCAGGAGGCCGTGCCGATCGTTGCCGGACGCATCGCGGCCTTGTCGATGCCCTTCGACGCGGTTGTGCTCGGGATGGGCGACGATGGACACTTCGCTTCCCTGTTTCCCGGAGCAGACGGCCTCGCACTTGCGCTGGATCCACACTCAAGTGCCACCATCATTGCGATCCGCGCGGTCGCGGCACCCGAACCGCGCATGAGTCTTACCCTCGCGACTCTGCTGCGATCGCGCCACACCTACCTGCACATCGAAGGTGAGTCCAAGCGCAGTCGATTCGCGGCGGCGATCGGTTCGGCCGGCGCGGCCGAACGACTGCCGGTGCGCGCGCTGGTCGAAAACCTTGCGAATGGCCTGGACCTTTACTGGTGTCCGTGAGGCACCATCAAACTGCGGGTCGATGCGCACGGTTGCACTCACTGCGCGTCGTCGAGCCCCTTGCATACGGAGAGCATCATGTCCCTGCATCCTGTCCTTGAACGCGTTACGTCCCAGTTGGTCGAGCGCAGCCGCCTGAGTCGCGCCCGCTACCTGGCACGCATCGATGCCGCACGCGGCGATGGCACGCGTCGCACGCGACTGTCCTGCGGCAATCTCGCGCACGGCTTCGCGGCCTGCAACGATGTGGACAAGGCAAGATTGCGCGATGGCATCGCCCCGAATATCGGTATCGTCACCGCGTACAACGACATGCTGTCGGCGCACCAGCCGTATGAGCGCTATCCGGCGCTGATCCGCGCGGAAGCCCGCGCGCACGGCGCGACCGCCGAAGTGGCCGGCGGCGTGCCGGCGATGTGCGACGGCGTCACTCAGGGGCGCGCGGGCATGCAACTGTCGCTGTTCTCGCGCGATGTCATCGCGCTGGCAACCGGCATTGCCTTGTCGCACGACATGTTCGATGCGGCGCTCTATCTGGGCATCTGCGACAAGATTGTGCCCGGTCTGCTGATCGGTGCGCTGCGATTCGGCCACCTGCCAGCAGTGTTCGTGCCGGGTGGTCCCATGCCGAGTGGCATCAGCAATGAGCAAAAAGCCAAAGTGCGGCAAAAGTATGCCGACGGAACGGCCAGCCGCGACGAGCTGCTCGATGCGGAGGCGCAGTCCTACCATGCGCCGGGCACATGCACGTTTTACGGCACCGCCAATTCCAACCAGATGCTGATGGAGATCATGGGGCTGCATCTGCCAGGCGCGAGCTTTGTGCATCCGGATACTCCGCTGCGCGACGCCCTGACCCGTGCGGCGACGCGCCGCGCCGCGGACATCACCCTGCACGGCGACGACTATCGTCCGGTCGGCCGGATCATCGACGAGCGCGCGATTCTCAATGGTGTCGTGGGACTGCACGCGACCGGCGGTTCGACCAACCACCTGCTGCACCTCGTGGCGATCGCGCGCGCGGCGGGCATCGACTTGCGCTGGGAAGATTTTGACGAACTCGCGGCGGCCGTACCACTGCTTGCGCGCGTCTATCCGAATGGCAGCGCCGACGTGAACCAGTTCCACACCGCTGGCGGAATGGGTTATCTGATCGGCGAGCTGCTTGACGCGAGACTGCTGCACGGCGACGTGCGCACCATCGTCGGCGACGGACTGCAGGCATATCGCCAATGTCCACAGATGGACAAAGACGGCAGCTTGTCCTGGGCGGATTCAACGGCACGCAGTCTGGACAGTAGCGTGCTGCGCGGCTGCGCCGAACCGTTCCGTGCCGACGGGGGCTTGCGCATGCTGAAAGGCAATCTTGGTCGCGCGATCATCAAAGTTTCCGCCGTGCCCGAGGACCGCTGGATCGTTGAGGCGCCCGCGCTGGTGTTCGATGATCAGGACCAGGTCAACACCGCCTTCGAACGCGGCGAACTCGAGCGCGATTTTGTCGCCGTCGTGCGCTTCCAGGGGCCGCGAGCCAACGGAATGCCCGAATTGCACAAATTGACGCCGGTGCTCGGGCTGCTTCAGGGCCGTGGCTTTCGCGTGGCATTGCTGACCGACGGGCGCATGTCCGGTGCATCGGGTCGCGTGCCGGCGGCCATTCACCTGACTCCCGAAGCCGTCGGTGGCGGGCCGATTGCGCGAATCCGCGCCGGTGACATCGTGCGTATCGACGCGCTCGCAGGTACGCTGGATGTGCTGGTCGATGCATCGGAATGGGAGGCGCGCGAGCCCGTCACTTCGGACCTGACTGCGCAACATCACGGGCTTGGCCGCGAGATGTTCGCGCTGTTCCGCAACAACGCAGCGAGCGCCGATCTCGGCGGCGGAATTTTTGGAGAACTGGAATGAGCGATATCGCACGAAAGCAGGATCAGGTTCGCGCCGTGCTGCGTCTCGCGCCGGTGGTCGCGGTGGTTGTCGTGCAGGACGTGCGTTCTGCGGTATCGCTCGCGCGTGCCTTGTGCGAAGGCGGCATACGCGCGATCGAGATCACCTTGCGCACACCGGTCGCGATGGACGCGATCGCGGCGATTGCGCAGGAAGTCGACGGAGCCGTCGTGGGCGCCGGCACGGTACGCACGGTGCAGGATTTGCGCGGCTGCGCCGAGCGCGGCGGCCGCTTCGCCGTGTCGCCGGGACACACGCTGAATCTGCTCGATGCCGCTGACGACTGCGCAATGCCGTATCTGCCCGGCGCGGTGACCGCGAGCGAAGCGATGAAACTCGCCGAACGCGGCTACTTTGTGCAGAAATTCTTCCCTGCCGTGGCGGCCGGTGGCATCGACTACCTGCGCTCGCTGGCTGGCCCACTGCCGGACGTGACGTTCTGCGCGACCGGCGGCGTCAGTGCCGCAACCACGCCGGACTGGTTGGCGCTACCGAACCTGCTCGCGGTGGGCGGTTCCTGGCTCACCCCGTCCAAACTGATCGAAGCCGGCGACTGGGCGGCGATTACCGCCCTGGCGCGGACGGCGGCGCAATTGCGCGCGAGCTGATCGGTAGCGATTGCGCTCGCTCACCTCAACGATCGCTCAGCGGGCAGGCGTGGTGTCCACTCGCGTTAGCGGCGAGCGCCCGTGCTCAGTTCCCCGTCACGCGCACCGGACCGGTCGATCCGCGCACGACGAGTTGCGGACTGAAGCCACGATTCTCGGCGGTGGTATACTTCTCCACATCGTCATCGTCCCGGTCGATGGTAGCGATCAGCAGCTCCGCGGCGTGATGCGCGATTTCCTCGGTGGCCTGTTTTGCGGTGGTCAGCGCCGGCCAGGACTGCTTGGAAAACGGACTGTCCTCGAAACCCGCGATCGACAGATCGTAGGGCACGTCCAGGCCTGACGATTTCGCCGCGGCGAGCACGCCGGCAGCAATTTCGTCATTCGAGCCGAAGATCGCAGTAGGTCGGTCTTTCAACGCGAACAGTTTGCGCGCACCGCGGAATCCGTCGTCGAAACTGTAGTCGCCGGGAATGATGAGTTTCTTGTCGATCGGAATCCCGTAATCCTTGAGCGCGCTTTCGTAACCACGGAATCGCTCGGGACTCGAGCGATGCGCTTCGCCGCCCCACAGAAAGCCAATGCGCTGGTGACCGAGCTGGATCAGGTGTTTGGTGATGTCGTAGGCCGCGTCGCGATCATCGACGTAGACGCAGGGATAGCCGTCGTTCGGATCTTCCGCCGCGGACAGGATGCGCACGAAGCGGATACCGTTCGCCGCGAGGGTCTCGATGAGTTCCATGCGTTCGGACATCGGCGGGCACAGCACCAGCCCCGCCAGGCGCGCGTGTTGAACCAGCTGCACCAGCTCTTCGGCCATGCGCGGCGAGGATGAATCGCAGGGATGGATCTGCAATCCGTAACCCCGTGCGCGACATACCGACAGCAGGCCGCTCTGCACCGCGATGATGTAGTAGGGATTCGGATTGTCGTACACGACGCCGAGCGCGTACGACTTCGCGCTGCGCAGGCTGCGCGCGGACAGGTCCGGCTTGTAGCCGAGTTCGGCGATCGCCCGCAGCACCTTGTTGCGCGTGTCATCGCGCACCGTGGCTTCGTTGTTGATGACGCGGGAAACGGTCTTGAGCGAAACCTGCGAGCGGCTGGCGACGTCTCTGATCGTCGGACTACGCATCCTGTATGCCTTGCTGAGTTGCGTTGATGGCGGCACCGCGACGGTTGCGGCTGGCGCACTCACCCGTCGCTGATCCAGCGCGCGTCCATGGTGGCCGACGCACCCGCCATTGTGAAGGCAAAGACGCCGGCTCGCCAGCGTCCCGCACGGTCCTTTGTTGCAGGGATACCTCGCTCCGGCCGCCCGCTCAGGCTGCCGTCGCCAGCGCGCTCACGCTGGCGCGCTGGCCCATGGCGTGGCCGCGTAGTGAATAAAACAAGATGTACAGATAGCAGGGTACCGCGATGGCCAGGAACACCAGCTGGAAATCGTGGGTTTCCTTGAGCACCGCAAACAGGCGCGGAATCAGTGCACCGCCCGCGATACCCATGATCAGCAAAGCCGAACCCTTTTCCGTGTGCCTGCCCAGTCCCCGGATCGCGAGCGGAAAAATGGCCGGCCACATCAGGGCATTGGCCAGACCCAGCGCGGCCACGAAGCCGACCGATACATAGCCATGACTCAGAAAGGCGGCGGTACTGAACACGAGACCGAGTACTGCCGAAATCGCAAGGCCGGTCTCCTGCGAGATGAGTTTCGGAATCGTGAACAAGCCAATGACATAGCCTAGCAGCATCGCGCCGAGCGTAAACGCGGTGAAGTACTTGGTCTCGTTGCCCGGTAAGCCGAAGCCCTTTCCGTAGGTACCGATTGCATCGGCCGCCAGCACTTCAACGCCGACGTAAAGGAACAGACACAGCACGCCGAGCCACAGGTGCGGAAACTGGAAGATGCTACGTTGTTGTTGGCTGGAGGTTGGGTCGGAAGTTTGCGCATTTGCCTCAGAAGTCCGTACCTCCGGTAGAGAAGATTTGGCGATCCACACCGCGAATAGCAGCAGGAATGCCGCCATTACCATGTAGGGCCAGTAGATTTGCGCCGCAAATCCATTCAATAGTTCGGCTCGAATTTCCGGAGTGGCAGCCGACGCGACCTTAGCCTCGAACTTGTCCACGTCCTTCATTACAAACAGGCCCAGCAAAACCGGGCTCAATATGCCCGCGACCTTGTTGCAAATACCCATAATGCTGATACGCGCGGCGGCGCTCTCGATCGGTCCCAGGATACTGATGTAAGGATTGGACGCGGTTTGCAGCAGGGACATCCCCGAGCCGATCGTGAACAACCCTGCCAGGCAGGCGTCGTAGTTGCGAGCGGTCGCATAGGTACCAAACACCGCGCAGCCAACGGCCATCGCGGCAAGCCCGAGCGCCATTCCGCGCTTCATGCCTGTGCGCTCGAGAATCCATGAAGACGGCAGCGCCAGAAAGAAGTAGGCCATGTAGA
>JBDTLV010000062.1:0-28723 GCA_039934615.1 Tahibacter sp. | reverse complement strand
CGGATTCGCCGGGAGCGAATCCGGACAGCCGCAGGCTGGCCCCGAAGCTGCGCAGCAGCGCAGGGGTGAGCCCCAGGGACGGGGCTCACCATCCCACCCTCTCCGCCAGAAAAACAAAACGCCCCCTTGTGGGGCGTTTTGCTTTTCTGATGGAGACGGCTGGGTGAGAAACCACTGGGTTCGACGGATTCGCCGGGAGCGAATCCGGACAGCCGCAGGCTGGCCCCGAAGCTGCGCAGGGGGTGAGCCCAGGCTTTATTCGCGCGGTGACGGTGCCTGCAGACAAGGCAAATGCGTTCACCGCATTCAGCCGGGCGATGATCTCCCATTGATCGCCGCGCGAGGTGGCCGCCTGACGTTGACACGCGGGCTAGTCCATTTCGCGTACCCTTGCGCACCCTTTCCTGACTACCAGCCGGTTGCCATGTCCCTGATATCCGTCCCAGTCTCCTTTGGCGAGCTTATCGACAAGATCACCATACTTGAGATCAAGTTTTCGGAGATTGCCGACGACGTCAAGCGCGCGAATGTGCGTGCGGAACTCGAGTTATTGAGTGCGACCTGGGCGGCCGACGCCAAGTCGACGATCGACATTGCCGCCGCTCGAACCCGTCTGAAGATCGTCAACCAGACCTTGTGGGACATCGAGGATCGGATCCGGGTCAAGGAAAAGGCGCAGGCCTTCGATGCGGATTTCATCGAACTCGCCCGGGCTGTTTACTATCAGAACGACGATCGAGCCGCAATCAAGCGGGAAATCAACCAGTTGCTCGGCTCAACCCTGGTTGAAGAAAAGTCCTATCAGGACTATAAGTCGGCTTGAGCCGGCTGGCGAAGGCGGGAGGCAACAAACGCGTCGAGGCGTTCGGTCACGTCGCTCAGCTCGATGAGATCCATCACCCCGTCGTGCTCGATCTTGGTGCCCCACGGAAGTTCGCTGGCGGGCCGGTGGCGAAAACGCCGCGCGGCTGCGTCGTAACGGTCGACGCACCATTGGCGGTCCGAATAAGGGCCCGAGCGCTGAGGGTTGCTTGCCGCATGCAGGCCCAGCACGGGCACACCGACGGCATTCGCCAGATGCATGGGCCCGGAGTCCGGGGTGAGCACGATGCTGGCCTTGCCAAGCAGGGCGAGCAATTGTTTCAAGGTATCCTTGCCGATCAAGTCAATTATTTCATAATTTCCAATTTCAGCCCGAATGGCGTCACCGAACTCGCGCTCGTAGGCACTGGGACCTCCGCATAGCACCAGGCGCATGCCGTGCGCAGCGGCTGCATGCATCATGGCCTGCGCGTAGCGGCGCGGGCGCCAATTGCGCCGCGCGTGGCTGGAACAGGGGCTGACCAGCAAGGTCGATTCTGATCCTGGCAGGTGTTGCTCGGCGAAATCGCGCGCCGCATCGGGAATCGGCAGGTCCCAGCGGACCGATTCCTGGCACAGGCCGAGCGGTTCGACAAAACTGCCCAGCGCATCCAGCACGTGCTCGCCGCGTCGGGCCGGAATGCGGCGATTGACAAACAGGCCATGCAGATCCTTGGAGCGGGCACGGTCGTATCCAATCCGAATCGGTGCGCGCACCAGCGTGCTGAGCAGGTTCGAGCGCAGCGCAACCTGCATCTGCAGCAGCACATCGAAATGACGCCCGCCCAATGCGCGGCGCACGGTTCTGTAGGCATCCAGGCCCTTGCTCTTGTCAAATACAATGAATTCCACATTGGGAATATCGCCCACGAGGCGGTGCTCGAGTTTTCCGATGATCCAGGTCAGCGGGGTGTGCGGCCAGGCTTGCTGCAGCGTTCTGACGAGAGGCACGACATGCGTGACATCGCCGAGCGCGGAGGTGCGCAACAGACAGAGCGACGACGGAGGCGATGGCGATACCAGAGGCATGGGGCCTTGATAGAATGGGATTTGCGAAGCAGAAAGAACGACGAGCCACACCGCAGCGCAGTACGGCACGCCATCGAGCATGAACCCAGCATATTTGATCACCACATCCAGCGGCGCGATTCTCTGCGACACGACGCGGGCAACACAAGTCGAGGAACGATGGTTCGATCCCGAGTATTGGCGCTCGCGCGATGCGCAGGAAGTGCGCGGGAGTGGTCGAGGGACCACCTGGTTCGTGGAACTGCCCTCGGGTGACGGTGTCTTGCGCCACTATCGGCGCGGCGGCATGGTGGCGCGCCTGCTGGGCGATCGGTACTGGTGGAGTGGCGCGGAGAATACGCGTGCCTTCGCCGAATGGCGTCTGCTCGCGATGATGCGGGATCGTGGCCTGCCAGTACCCGATCCGATCGCGGCCCGCTACGTGAGACACGGCTGGTACTATCGTGCGGACTTGATCACTGGCCGGATCGCCGATAGCCAGACGCTCGCGCAATGGCTTGGCGCTGGCAGGGTCGATGCGTCACTGATGCGGCGCGTCGGTAGCACCATCGCGGATTTTCACGCGGCGAGGGTATTCCACGCCGATCTGAACGCGCACAATGTGATGGTGAGTGAAGAGCGTATCCATTTGCTGGATTTTGACCGTGGTGCATTGCGGGCGCCAGGTGGAGGCTGGCAGCGTGCCAACCTGGCGCGCCTGCATCGTTCACTGCAAAAGCTCAGTGCCCATGCGACGCCGGGACATGCGCTCCCGGAGTCGCTGTGGCGCGACCTGCTCAATGCCTATACGGCGCGCCTGAATGTCGAGGCGGATGCGCCAGGTGTGCCGCGATGAATCTTGCCCTCCAGTTTCTCGGTGTCGGCTCCTCGCAAGCCGTCGAGTTGGGATCCTCCGGCGCGGTCCTCGAACGGGATGGACAGCCGTGGTTGCTGATCGACTGCGGCCCGGAAACCCTGACGCGTTTCTACGATCGCTACGCCACGATCCCGCGGGCGATCTATGTCACCCACACTCACCTCGATCATATTGGTGGTTTCGAGCGATTGTTCACGCGTTGCTATTTTGACAAAGCACAGCGTGGAAATGTGCGTATTTTTGCCCACGCGGCACTGGTGCCGTTGCTGCAGGCGCGCATTGCCGACTATCCGAACGTCTTGGCGGAGGGCGGAGCGAATTTCTGGGATGCCTTTCAGTTGATCCCGGTTTCGCGGGGATTCTGGCACGACGAACACTGGTTCGACGTTTTTCCGGTGCGTCACCACGCTCCGGAGACCGCTTTCGCACTCGCGCTGCGCGGCAGTTTCGTATGGACCGGTGACACCCGGCCGATTCCGGAAATGCTGAGCCGCTACGCGAGTGCGGGCGAAATCGTCGCGCATGATTGCGGCCTGCATGGCAACCCTTCGCACAGCGGCCTGGACGATTTGGAGCGAGAATATCCACCGGAGCTGCGTGAACGCCTGCTGCTTTACCACTATGGTAGCGTCGCCGACGGCGTGGCCATGATGGCCCGCGGTCATCGCATCGCGCAGCCCAATGACCGGGTGGATTTGCAGCTTCCGATGGCGGGTGCGCGCGCTGCCCTGCGGGCGGTCTGAAACATGACGATACCGATCAACCTCATCGATGCGCCTTTGCGCGATACGCTGGGTCGCGGCCTTTCCGACCTGCGCATTTCGGTACTGGATCGGTGCAACTTTCGCTGCCCGTACTGCATGCCGGAGAATCAGTATCCGGAGCATCACGCCTTTCTCGACAAGCGCGAGAGGCTGTCGTTCGAAGAGATCGAACGACTGACCCGAATTTTTGTCCACCTGGGCGTGCGCAAATTGCGAATCACCGGTGGCGAGCCGCTGTTGCGCCGCGAATTGCCTCTGCTGGTCGAATGGCTCGCGCGGATTCCCGGGGTGGACGATATTGCGTTGACCACCAATGGAACCTTGCTACCGCGCTTGGCGGGAAGCCTGCGTGATGCGGGATTGCAACGCATCACCTTGAGCCTGGACAGCATCGACCCGGCCATCTACCGCGATTTGTCCGGCGGAAAAGGTGAGATCACGGAGGCATTTGCGGCAATCGATGCGGCAGGCGCGGCGGGGTTCGGACCCTTGAAGCTCAATTGCGTGGTAATGCGCGGGGTCAACGATGCCGGTGTGATGGACATGGCGGAGTACTTCCGCGGCACAGGCCATGTGCTGCGCTTTATCGAGTACATGGATGTGGGCACGCTCAATGCCTGGTGTGAGGACAAGGTCGTGCCCAGCGCGGAAATCCTCGCGCGAATTGCCGCGCGATGGCCATTGCGAGCGATTGGCCGAGCGTTCGAAAGCGATGTGGCCGAGCGCTATGCGTATATCGATGGAGCTGGCGAAATCGGTTTCATCAGTTCCGTCAGCGCGCCATTTTGCGGCGATTGCAGTCGGGCGCGCCTTTCTGCTGATGGAAAACTGTATACATGTCTGTTCGGCCGCAATGGCTTCGATCTGCGCGCCCTGTTACGCGCCGGATGCGACGACGCCGAAGTGTCCGCGGCGATTGCGGGAGTCTGGCGCGCGCGCGGCGATCGGTACAGCGAGCAGCGTGCGCAGCTCAATGCCGACGGAAGAGCAAAGAAAATCGAAATGTACGCAATTGGAGGTTGATGCATGTCTGGCGCGAAACTGAGCCATATCGATCCGACGGGACGTCCGCGCATGGTCGATGTCGGCGCAAAGGACATCACCGCCCGCGCTGCCGCGGCAGAGGCGATCGTGCAGTTCCCGCCTGACGTAGCCGCCGAATTGCTGCGGACCGGCTTGCGCGGCAAGAAAGGCGCGATCATCGATACGGCGATCGTTGCCGGGACGATGGCCGCCAAGCGCACCCACGAGCTGATTCCGTTCTGCCACCCGCTGGCGATCGAGCGCTGCGATTTCGTCATGGATTTCATTTCGGAAACCGAACTGTCGATTCGTTGCGAAGTCGCGATTTCGCATCGGACCGGAGTGGAAATGGAAGCATTGACGGGCGCGAGCGTCGCCGCGTTGACGGTCTACGACATGTGCAAGGCCCTGTCGCATGACATTGTGATCCGGCAGATCCGACTGCTGGAAAAATCCGGTGGAAGCAGCAATGTAATTGCCGGGCATCCACAGGAATGAGTAAATATAGATTGTTGTATTTTGCTTCATTGCGGGATGCGGCAGGATTCGATGCGGAGACATTCGAATCAAGCGCTATCGATGCGCGCTCGCTCTATGATGAAGTCGCGCAGGCGCGCGGATTGCGCATGTCGCCGAGACGGATTCGCGTCGCGATCAATGGCGAATTCGTGGCATGGGAGCAGCACCTGAGCGATGGCGACGAGGTGGCATTCCTGCCGCCCGTATCCGGAGGCTAAGCATCGCAGGCGACTGCGCGTCGCCATGTCCAATGCGATGAAGCATGCGGAATTTAGGCGCCGAACGAAAGGAACGATCTGGATGAAGGCTGGATTTGAAATCCGCGCGGAGCGTCTTGAGGCCGCCGATCTGGCGCGGTCTCTCGTCAGCGCGAGCGCTGGAGCCTGCGTCAACTTCGAGGGTTGGGTGCGCAATCGCAATGATGGCAAGGCGGTTTTGCGGCTGGCCTATCAGGCCTATGAGACGCTTGCATGCAGCGAGGGTGAACGCATTCTGGCCGAGGCGAGTGGTCGCTTTTCGATCGACACCGTGCGCTGCGTCCATCGGGTGGGCGAATTGCAGATTGGCGAACTCGCCGTATGGGTCGGCGTCAGCGCCGCGCACCGCGATGCGGCATTTGCCGCATGTCGGTACGTGATCGACGAGATAAAGCGCCGCGTACCTATCTGGAAAAATGAATTTTATGCCGACGGTGAGTCCGGATGGTTGCATCCGGATGGTTCGCTGGTCGAGCCTGCTGAGTCGGGATAGCCGTCAACGCAAGAGCGGGATGGTCATGGCGACCACCCCGCATTCAGTAGATCACTGAAATCCGTTTGCGAAGATCAGATCTGGCGCCACGGTGAAATTCGGTGCCGAGATATTGAAGAAGATATTGCCGACACAGGACGCGCGAACGCGCGCCTGAGTGGTGGTTATGTTCGGTACAGTCACGCTTGCGGTGCCATTGTTGGGAAACGTTCCCAGCGCTAGTGGATAAGTCGTGCCGCCGTCCTGCGACAGCTCGAGACTGATCTGGCTGCAGGAAATGGGAGCCGCCGTCGTTCCCGATACATTCCACGTGACCGTCTGCACGCCGCCGGCGGTCCAGGTCGTTGCGGTGCTCGGTGCGGTGACCGCGAATGCGCCTGTCGTGACGAACGACTGCACTGTCATGTCGGCGCTGTTGCTGGTGCCGGCCAGGGAGACGTTGTCGCGGACCGTCAGGCGGAAATTCATCGTGCGGTTGGTCGTCGGGAGTATGTTGCCGATCGTCGACGTACCCGCAATGAGGTCTGCGAGTCGGGGAACTGTCCGACTCGTCCCACCCGGATTGAACGAGCGCATGATCGGTCCGTTGCCCGGATCCGTAGCCAGGGTATTGTTCGCTGCGCCAAGATCGAATTGCTCCCAGTCATACGTCAAGGTGCCACCACTGGTGCTGGTAGCGCTGCCGGTCAGCACAAATGGCGTGCGTGCAGGAATGATAAAGTTGGATAAGGCTGCAATTGTCGGAACCGCATTCGCATTCGCTACCGCAGTTCCGCAACTCGCGCCACCGGCTAAATCGCTGGTAAAGGTCTTGATTTCGTTCAGGCTGGATGCGTGGAAATAAGGGTCCGAGTGGGCCTGCAGGTTGTTCGACGAACCGCAAATGCCGGCGTAGGCCATGATCGTAGATCCGCTGCCAGGTTCGTAGGCGGTCGGTCCGTTGCGATTGCCGCCGCCACAATTGCTGCCGGTGCCGTTGAAGGTGTGATCGCCGCCGAACTGATGTCCCATTTCATGCGCGACATAGTCGATATAAAACGTATCGCCAGTGGGATTCGTCAATCCGGTTGTTCCGTCGCCCTTCTGTGCAGCATCGCAGACGACTCCCAATCCCGCGACGCCGCCGCTGCCTGTCGTGAAGACATGACCGATGTCGTAGTTGACTCCGCCTATCACCGTGTTCAAGTTACCCGTATTCACATCGATGGCGCTGTCGTCGTTCGGGTACGGATCACCCACCGCTGCTGGATAGATGATTAGATTGTTGTTCGCGATCAGGGTCAGGTGTATAGAAAAATCATTTTCATAGACCTGGTTGACCCGGTTGACAGCCATCACCACCGCTGCGAGGCCGGTTGCGACTGTGGCCCCGCCAACCGGGCTTACTGCGATGACGTAGTTGTGGTTCGCGGCAACTGCTGCGCGGTAAGTGCGCTTGGTCGTGCCAGTGGTGATCATGGGCTCGACAGTGCGCGGAAGGTGCGTTTGCGCCGCATCGGGCTTGCCGTGCACGCCGCAAATGAACGGTTTGTCCGACGACCCCGCTTCCAGGCGCTCGAAGCTCATGTAATCGCTACCGTCGCCGATGGCCTGAGGCTGCACCATCCAGATCCCTCCGCGATCAAACACCATGGCGTTGAAGCCCAGCGGCGACACATCAATGCGCGCCTGATTGCCGTCGCGATCGACGCCGACAAAACTGCGAATTTCCGGAAACTTTGCGGCGAGTTCAGGCGGCATGGTGCCGGAGTCGCTCAAAACAAATTCGCTGAAACCGCCGTCCGGCCGCGGCAACGCGACGATTTCGCCGCGGCGCGCTTCACCATCCAGATAGGCGCGCATCGCTGGCAGTTGCAGGGACAGCGCACGGAATGCGCCCGGATGCGGCACGCGCGATTCGAGCACATGCTTTGCCGAATCAGCCCAGAGCGTCCCGCTATCGACGGCTAGTGCGTTCGATGTTGCACCGCTCGCGGCGAGTATGGCAGCCAGTGCGATGCCGCGACTCAAGAATGTTCCCATTGCTGTTCCCCCCTAACAATTCGAAAAAATGTGCGCGTTGAACGGTGACGGAACCCGTCTGGCCCCGAGACTGCAACTTCGTCCCGCCGAACCTGCGGAGTATGTTCGTCCTGATCCGCTTTGCGTAGTGTCCCAAGTGGGAGTTCGGCTCCGCCCCAAACAGGAAGGTCCGCCTCGCGGATCCGGTCGGAAGAGCGTATGCCGGGCTTCGTTATGCCGGCGTAACCTCGGCGCTGGCGCTCGGGTCCAGTACTCGCGAGCCCATGCCATGGGTGCTGTCCTGTCGGCGTGACGCCGCGCTTGCGCGATGCCAGCAGGCATCGCGTGCGTCGTCGGGCGCACGGCCATGGATGGCCGGGCCGGGAAGTGAATCCAGGGATGGCTGCTTGCGAAGTGTGCTGTTCCAGGGTGACGAACGCCACACAGCGGAAGAGATTGGGTGGCAGCCCTGCCAGCCACACCCCGGCACCCGAATCACTCGCTACCGTTGCTTCCTTCCGGACCTGGCGGGATTTGCAAGCTATCGTCGCGAGGGGACCGACAGGGCCACCATAGACGGTTGGATCACTCTCAGGATCGAGAGCACGCTCGGCACTTTGCGCCATTGCGTTCACAGCTCGGCGCTTTGCGCCATTGCATTTTTTACTAATTCACTTCGAAGGTTGTTCCCCCGAGAGGGATTCACTCGGCACATTCCGTGCCTCGCCCTTCGGGCAGCTTCCTGTGCAGATCGGCTCCTGCCAATCGGTCGACCCATCACTTCTAATGATCGAGGGATCAAATCCCTCTCTGTCGTGCATCGTACCGACGCACCGCGGGAGTGGGCGATTCCATCGAAACATAACTGGCGGAGAGAGAGGGATTCGAACCCTCGATACGGGGTTAAGCCGTATACACACTTTCCAGGCGTGCTCCTTCAGCCACTCGGACATCTCTCCATCCGCTTTCACGCTTCCTGCGTTCAAGCTCCCACAAGGGCCGCGCAGGATACTAGGCGCGGCGCGGCGGTACAAGTCTGCGATGATGGCGCCCTTGGTGTCGCTCTGCCGACTTGGCACAATCGACGCTTGGGAACAGCTAGTACTCGAGGATTTGGCATGTCGTATCAGGTGCTCGCGCGAAAATGGCGGCCGAAGAATTTCTCCGAGCTGGTCGGGCAGGAACACGTCGTGCGCGCCCTCAGCAATGGCCTCGACGGCGGACGCCTGCACCATGCATTTCTGTTCACTGGCACCCGCGGGGTAGGCAAGACGACGATCGCGCGGATTTTTGCCAAGTCGCTTAACTGCGAGCGCGGCCAGTCCTCACAACCTTGCGGCGAGTGTCGCGCCTGCCTGGACATCGATGCCGGCCGCTTCGTCGACCTGCTCGAAATCGACGCCGCCAGCCATACTGGCGTCGACGACGTGCGCGACATGATCGAAAACGCCCAATACACGCCGGCACGCGGTCGCCAGAAGGTCTATCTCATCGACGAAGTCCATATGTTGTCGAAGAATGCATTCAATGCCTTGTTGAAAACGCTGGAAGAGCCGCCTCCGCACGTCAAGTTCTTGCTGGCGACCACCGATCCGCAAAAACTGCCCGTCACGGTGCTTTCGCGTTGTCTGAAATTCAACCTGAAGCGGCTGTTGCCCGAGCAGATTGGCGGTCAGATGCGACATATCCTCGATGCCGAAGGTATCCGCTACGATGCGCCCGCGATCGCGATGCTGGCTCGCGGTGCTGATGGTTCGTTGCGCGATGGTCTGTCGCTGCTCGATCAGGCAATCGCCTACGGTGGCGGTGCGGTTCAGGGCGACGAAGTGCGCAGCATGCTCGGCACCATTGAGCGTGCCCAGGTGACCCGGCTGCTAGATGCGGTAATCGCCGGCGACGGTTCCGCCTTGATGCGAGAGGTCAGCAAGCTCGCCGAATTCTCACCTGACTTCGGGCTGGTTCTCGACGATCTTGCAGTATTGCTGCATAGGGTGCAATTGAAGCAATTGGTACCTGGATACATTGCGGAGGATCTCGGCGACGACGCAGACTGCGTACGCTATGCCGCTGCGATCGGTGCCGAAGACACCCAGCTCTACTATCAGTTGGTGATTGTCGGGCGGCGCGACTTGCCGCTTGCGCCCACTCCCCGGGCGGGATTCGAAATGGCGCTGCTGCGCCTGCTGGCGTTTCGCCCGGCGGACCCCGGTGGGGAGGGTTCGGTCGCGGCAGCGCCGGCGAGGATTGCGGCAAGCGTCCCTGTGGCGGCACCGTCCCGCGTCGCCGAAACATCGGCGGGCGCAGGAGCGGTTGAATTCAGAACTCCCGAGCCACGATCGCCCGCGCCTCGGTCCCCTGATGTCGTTACCCGCGCGAACGCGGATCGGGCGCCTCCGGTCGGACCGGAGCCCGTTGCCCTTGTTGCCCTTGGCATCGCCCCAACTGGGCCGCTGCAGGTGGACGATTGGGCGGCGTTGATCGAGCGGGCTGGTTTGCGTGGGCCGGTGGGTCAGCTGGCGCGTCAGGCGGCATTGCTGGGTATCGACGGCACCACCTTGCGATTGGGGCTGCGCGCCGAACACGAACACCTGAACGCGCCAAGTTTTGTGGCCTCGCTGGAACAATATTTGGCGACCGCACTGGGGCGGCCGCAAGTGCGCGTGCGCTTTGAAAATACCCTTTCTGCGATCGAAACTCCGGCCGAAGCCGCGGCTCGCTCGCGCAGCGCTCAGCAGCAGGATGCGGAACGCGCAATGGAAGCCGATCCGATTGTGCAGGCACTGGCACGCGAGCTCGGAGGCCGCATTGTGCCGAATTCCGTCAGGCCGCCGGAAAGATGAGTCGCAAAGCGACGATCTGCGTGCGTGCCGAATATTCAAAAGTAAAGGAGTGAAAATATGCGTGGGCCACTCGGCAATCTGATGCAGCAGGCGCAGAAGATGCAGGAAAACCTGAAGCGTGCGCAGGAAGAAATCGCACAGCTCGAAGTGACTGGCAGTGCCGGTGGGGGTCTGGTCAGTGTGACCATGAATGGTCGCCATGAGGTACGCAGGGTTGCGATTGATCGCAAATTGATGGTCGACGATCCGGAGATGGCCGAAGATCTCGTGGCGGCTGCCTGCAATGACGCGGCCAACAAGCTGGCGACGTTGAGCCAGGAGCGTATGGCGGGCGTTGCCGGTGGAATGAACTTGCCACCCGGCTTCACCCTGCCGTTCTAGGCGAACACGCATGTCAACCGCATCTCCGCTACTGGCCGAACTCATCGATGCCTTGCGCTGCCTGCCGGGCGTCGGCGCCAAGGGCGCGCAGCGCATGGCTTTTCACGTACTGGAGCGGGATCGCGCCGGCGCGCGCCGGCTCGCGGAAAAGCTCGCCAGCGCGGTCGAGCGGATTGGAAATTGTTCCATTTGCCGAAACTTCAGCGAATCCACGGTCTGCGCGCTGTGCGCGAATCCCGCGCGCGACCAGACGTTGCTCTGTGTGGTTGAAAGTCCGGTGGATCAAGCGGCTGTCGAATTGGCCACCGGATTTCGAGGCCGCTACTTCGTGCTGCTGGGGCGTTTGAGCCCGCTCGACGGATTGGGTCCGCGCGAACTGGGATTCGATCTGCTCGGCCAACATCTGGCTCGCGGCGAGATCCGCGAATTGATCGTGGCAACGAATCCCACGGTCGAAGGTGAAGCCACCGCGCACCTGCTGTCGCAACTGGCGCGGGAGCATGGAGTACCGGCGACGCGCCTGGCGCACGGCGTTCCTCTCGGCGGTGAGCTGGAATTCATCGATCGCGGCACTTTGGCGCACGCCTTTGGCTCGCGCCAGACCCTTACCTAGGACATCGATTCATGAGCGACACCATTTTTTCGAAAATCATCCGACGTGAGATTCCCGCCGATATTGTCTACGAAGACGAGCACGTGCTCGCATTCCGCGACATCACTCCGCAGGCGCCGGTGCATGTCCTGTTCATTCCGAAAGAAGCTGTCGCAACCCTGGACGACCTCACCGCCGACCACGCGGCGCTGATCGGCCGTCTGTTTCTCGCCGCGACGGGCTGGGCACGGGAGCAGGGATTCGCGGGCAATGGCTACCGGTGCGTGATCAATTGCAATGCCGACGGTGGGCAGTCGGTCTATCACCTTCACCTGCATCTGCTGGCAGGACGGCCAATGACTTGGCCGCCGGGTTGAATTGCCGGATTTATAGAATTGTCTGGTTGTTTATTTATGGTGACTTCCATTTGATGATCGGTGGATGATCACCACTGGCGGATAACCCCAGCCCTGCCACGGCGAGAAACCCCAACCCCAGGGATAGGCGTCGTAGTACGGTTCGCGCGGACGTGGTTTTTCCCACAGGTAGATGACGTCGGCATCCACGTGCGGGTAGTGATAGTCGTAGTCGCCCACTTTGCGCAGTTCTTCGCCGCGCAGCACTCCGGTGACGGTAATTTCGCGACCCTTGCTGAATACTTCCGGGTCGTAAAATCCGCTTCGGCAAGCGACGAAGCGGCCCGCGTTGTCGTCATGGCGGCGCGGTCTGGCCTGGCTGTCGAGTTCGCGACCAAGCACCTCGAAACAGGTCCGGTCCGCGGCGGGCTCGACGCGGATGATCTCGCCGCCCCAGCGCACATGCGCCGTAGCGTCAGGTTCCTGCTTTCCGGTCGATGGCAACAATGGGCTGAACTCTCCCTGCAAGGGTGTCGGGGCAGTAACGCAGCCGGCGAGACTCGCAGCGAGCAAGGCAATACATGAGCGGGGGCTGAGCATGGTAAGTCACTCCTTATCTGATCAGGAGACGTTGCGCGGCTCAAGATCGTCGCGAATGCGCTTTTGGACCACGCCAGCCACGCGAAATTCCGTTACGGAACGGGCAAACACCAGTAAGGCATGAGGATCCGGACTCATTTGAGCATAGCGTAGCCTGATGTATTGCTCGATCAAACCTGCTGCACCGGGCTGCTGCGGTGCCAGCCGCTCGGCAAAGTGGGTTGGACCCTGGCTGGGCAGCCGCGCATGGCCCGCCCGAGCCAGTTTGCGTTCAAGCAACGAAAAGTGTCGGTCCAGCGCATCGCCCGTGCGGCGGTCACGGCGCAGTGCCCAGACCAAGCCCAAGCCGAGCAGTAAGGCGCAGCATATGCCAAACGCAATCGCCAACTGGTTCCAGTCGGCTCGCTCAATGCCGAATTTTGTCAGTAATCCCTGTTGCTGCAAAGTATTGAATTGGACAATGGCCTGGTTCCAGAGTCGATTCACCAGATCCCATCGATTGCGCATGCCGAGCAGCCAGGACGAGCCAAACCAGGATGCCTCGCCTGCACTGGCGGCATGGCTGCCGAGCTGGACTCGGACAGGGCTCACTGCGGCAGTCGGATCGACGCGTATCCAGCCGGCGTCGTCGCGCCAAATTTCCGCCCAGGCATGCGCATCCGACTGGCGAACAACGAGGTACTGACCAAATTCGTTCCAGTAGCCGCCCTGGTAACCGACGACGACTCGCGCAGGTATTCCGGCTGCGCGCATCAACACCACGAAGGCTGATGAAAAATGTTCACAGTATCCAGCGCGCGTGTCGAACAGGAAGTCGTCCACGGAATTGAGCCCGAGCGGAGGTGGCGCCAGCGTGTAGGTGAATTGGTCGTGGAAGCGCTGCAGCGCGGCAGCGATGACGGCTCGATCATCGGTCCACTGATGCCGCCACTGCTGGGCAAGTTCCTGCGCCCGGGGGTTGAATCCCGGCGGCAGGACCAAGCTCGCGCGACGCAGGCGCGGGCTCAAGTCCCGCAATCGATAGTCGAGAATAGATCGCAAGTGGTAGCGGGTGGTCTCGCTGACTGGCTTGTCGCCGATCAGGCTGAATTCGTCATTGCGCAGAAATCCCTGCGGCGCCAATGCTGGCAGATCCAGCGCAACCAACCAGGTCTGCTGGGTTGGCTCCAGGGTCAATTCGTAGTCCAGAGCGGCGCCGAGCGCTTCGAAGCCTGGCGAGCCGGGATCGATCAAGGCGGATCGAGCTCGCCACCA
Organism: Tahibacter sp.; assembly: GCA_039934615.1. GTDB lineage: Bacteria > Pseudomonadota > Gammaproteobacteria > Xanthomonadales > Rhodanobacteraceae > Tahibacter. The sequence goes on along the minus strand of JBDTLV010000062.1, from coordinate 14,897 downwards.
CGTGGTTCCATCAAAACGACTCAGCACCAGACTGCGCCAATAGCGTTGCTGGGCCGGCGGAGGCGGGCCCGAGAAGCCGACGCGGAATGCAGCACTGTCGTCGGTCAGCAACTCGCCCATGCTGCCGGGCGTCATGCGGTCGCTCAGGCCGGTCTTGTTGCTGTCTGCCGCAGATGTGCCCCACAGCGGTTGCGCAAGGCGCGGCAGGAACAGAAACATTGCGATCGCCAAAGGGGCGGCTGCGGCCAGGGCCAGCAGCGCGGACGGAATTGCGACGCGCAACTCCTGGTGAATTTTGCGCGAAGAAGCATCGACTCCCGGCGGCTGCGGTTCCAGCGCACGCAGCGCCAGCAACTGGGGAATCAAGCCGAGCACGATCAGCACGCTGATGACCAGGCCTTGGTCGAACAGCAATGCGGCCATGAGTACGAAACAGGCAAAGGTCACTGCGGCGCGCGCGTCACGCGGGCGCTCGCTTTCGCCGAGCTTCAGCACCAGCAGGCCAACGGCGAGGGCGCTGCCCGGCTCGCGACCGAAGAGATTTCCGTATTGCGCGATGATTACCGTGGGAAGCGCGAGGGTCATCGGCAATCGTAGCCAGATCGGTGCAGCGCCCCAGTGTGCTCGCCAGTGGCGCTGACTCCAGCGTATGGCCAACAAGATACACAAACTCGCATTGAACCATAGTGGCAGATGCGGCATATGCGCCACGATGGCCACGCCGGACGCCAGGGTCAACAGATCGAACTGGCTGGGATTCAAGCGGTTCACAATAGCGCCAGTTCTCGCAGGCAGTTGTGCCGATGCACGGGGCCCAGGTCGGGGCCGAGACGCAGGCCAGGCAACAGCAGCGAATACGGGCGTCGCTGCAGCTCCGCGTCGCATACCCAGCGCGTCAGTCGCGCGATACGTGCTTCCGGCTCCAGCCCGTGCAGCAAATCGTACTCGAACACGAGTTCGCTGGACTGGTTCTGTTCCTGCTCGCGCACCAGCAACCTGTCGTGACGCGCACTGGCCTTCCAGGCGATGAGGCGCATCGGATCGTCATGCCGATAGGTTCTCAGTGCGTCCAGGTCATCGCTGCCGCGCCGGTTGCGGCTCGCAAGGTTCGCGGCAGTCGTCGGCGGCAGCGGTGGTGCCTGTTCGGCCGGGTGTGGATAAACCAATAAATCAACTTGTGGCGAAAGCCAGCTCCACGGTCCGAACATGCCGTAAGGCCAGGTTGTCCAGATGCGCAGGCGCGGCAGCCTCAACCAGCCTCGCTGACTGGTCGGGAGCGATACGACCACGCGTATCGGCGCTCCGGCTGGTCCGGCGAATACGTGTTGCTCCGGACCCAACTGCAGGCGCAATGCATGCCGCGCGCGCCGGGCTGGATCCAGGCTGAGTTCTACCGCAAGCGCGCTGCCGGCAAAGCAGGGTTCCGCGTGAACCGCCAGTAGGCTCAGACCATCAAGATTGCGAAAACCAACGAGCACACTCAGAAAAGCCACCGCGGCCAACAGGCATGTCAACAGCAACGCGGCATTGTTGTTGTAGTTGAGGGCGCCCAGCGACATCACGGCCAGCATCAGCGCGAATACTGCACCGAAGCGGGTCGGAATGACGTATATCCGGCGTCGATGCAGTTCGATCGGCAGTCCTTCCGGCGCACGCAGTCGCGTAAGGGCCGGTAGGCGGCGTTCCGCGCGCCGGAGCACGGCCATCCAGCGAGCATGCAGCGCGGCACGCAGTTTCACCGAACTGCCACCTGATCGAGCACGGCCTGGGCCAACGCATCGCGACCACGGCTGCCGTTGCCACTGGGTGTGAGCCGATGGGCGGCAATGGGTACAAATACGCTTTGCACATCTTCCGGTATGCAGAAAACGCGGCCCTCGATCAATGCGTTGGCGCGCGCAGCATTGAGCAGTCCAAGTCCTGCGCGCGGCGACAGCCCAATGCGGATTTCGGCGTGGGATCGCGTTGCGGCGATCAATCCCTGCAGATAGTCGATCAGGGCGGGACTCGCGAGCACCTGGCTCGCTTGACCTTGCAGCACGCCGATTTGCGCGGCATCCATGCACGGCTTGATCGCGGCGATCAGGCGTGCGCGATCAGGACTTGTCAGCAGTTCGCGTTCTGCCTCGCGGCTCGGATAGTCGAGGCTGATGCGCATCAGGAATCGGTCCAGTTGCGAGTCCGGCAGGGGATAGGTTCCGGCCAGGTCGAGCGGGTTCTGCGTTGCGACCACGAAGAACGGCTCCGGCAGCGGGTGAGTTTGCCCGTCGACCGTCACCTGCTGTTCGGCCATCGCCTCAAGCAAGGCGCTTTGCGTTTTCGGGGTGGCTCGGTTGATTTCGTCGGCGAGCACCAATTGCGCAAACAGCGGACCCGGATGGAATTCGAAGCGCGACCGCTCGCGTTCGAAGATGCTCAGGCCGGTGATGTCCGAAGGCAGCAGGTCGCTGGTAAATTGTACCCGCTGGAACGTGAGTTCCAGGGTTGCCGCAAGCGCATGGGCCAATGTGGTCTTGCCGACACCCGGCAGATCCTCGATAAGCAGATGGCCGCCAGCGAGCAGGCTGACAAACGCGAGCCTGACCTGTGCCGTCTTCCCCAGTACGATGCCATTGACCTGCGCGATGGAACGGTCAAGGCTGCCGCGCAGCTGCGCGTCGAGTGCCACGGGAGTGTCGGTCATGAGTGTTGTCATAAGGAATAGGCGAACCAGGATGCGCTGTGCAGGATGAAGGCAGTGTAGCCAGCACGCGCGCATCTGGGAGAACCGCGCGTCACGCGTTCTGGGCCATCTGGTGGACGAGCCTGGCATTCAAGCTCTGGATCGCCTCACATTTGGCGCCATTCGGCGACGAGGCGTTCTACTGGCAGGAAAGTCGTGCGATTGACTGGTCCTACAGCGACGTTCCGCCGTCCACCGCGCTGCTCATCCGCCTGGGTGAGGGCATCTGGGGGCCGGGCGAGTTCGGCATGCGATCGCTGTTCCTCGCGCTGGGGTCGGCGATTCCCTGGCTGCTGGTGCGCATTGGTCGACACTGGTTCGACGAATCGTCCGCTTACCTCGCGGGCATCGCGTGGTTGCTGATGCCGCTCGGAACGACGCTGGGCATACTCGCACTTCCCGACGTCCCGCTGACGTTTTTCAGTCTGCTGTCGCTGGGCGCCCTGCTGCGCGCCGCGAACGACAATCGCTGGCGCGATTGGCTAATCGTTGGAGCGAGCCTCGCATTGACCTGGACCTGCCACTATCGCGCCGCGATGTTGCTGGCCGGCGGGGTCGGCTTCGCGCTGTTCACCGGCCGCGGTCGCGCGCAACTGGCGCGTCCCGGATTTTGGTTTGCCTTCGGGATCAGCCTGCTGGGCTTGCTGCCATTGTGGATTTTCAATGTGCGGCACGCGTGGGCCGGCCTGAGTTTCCAACTGGTTGACCGGCATCCGTGGGTGTTCCACGGCGATGCGTTGATCCAACCGCTGGAACAGGCCATCACGACCACGCCACTGCTGTACGTCGTGATTTTGGCCGCATTGTGGACGAGTTGGCGACGTCGGGATGAATCCGTGATCTACGCCATTCTGGCCAGCAGCGGCGCAACAGTAGTGCTCGCCTATTTCGTGTTCGGGCTTTTCGCGGACGACCTGCGATTTCGCTTGCACTGGCCGTTGCCGGGCTATCTGCCGGCAGTACTCGCGATTCCGCTGTTGATGCGATCTCCGCAGGGCACAGTTTGGCGCCGTGCGATGCCGTTTGCGTTCGTCGTAGGCGCATTCGGAAGCATTGCGACGTTCGTTTATCTGGCCTTGGCCGCAAGCCCGCAACACACCGACGTGCTGAGCCGCTACAAGATGTTTCCTGCGACCTTCGTTGGCTGGCGTGAGGCAGGTGCCGTCACGCAGCGAAAATTGGACGAGTGGAAAGGTGAAAAACCATTGCTCGTCGCGGACAACTTCCTGCTCGGTGCGGAACTCGATTTCGTGCTGCGTACGGGGTCCGTTTACAGCCTGGATAGCGAGCGCAATCGCAAACACGGGCGCGCATTGCAGCTGCGCCTCTGGGAACGCGACGAAACGGCACTGGTCGCACGCCACGGCTCGGCGGTAATGCTGGTCGTCGAAGAAACGGCTGGCAGCGAGCGCGACCGCGCGGTCTGGTATGCCCAGTTGTGTCGCAACATCGAAGGCCTGCGCAGAATCGAACGTCTGAGTTTGTTCGAAGGGCGCAAACGCTTTGCGTGGTATTCGGGGTTCGTCGGTACCGGCGATACCGGCAAACCGTGTGCGGCAAGCCTAGATGATCTCGAGCCCGAACCCACGCAGCAATCGGCAAACGGCGATCAGAGGCAGACCTATCAAAGCGCTGGGATCGGCGTTGTCGATGCGCTCGAACAGACCGATGCCAAGTCCTTCGCACTTGAAACTGCCGGCGCAATCGAGCGGTTGCTCGCGTTCGACATAGCGGACGATCTCGGCCCGCGTCAGCGCACGGAATAATACCCGGGTGTGATCGACGGAGTTTGACACGCGCGCTTCGCTCGTGCGCCGATCGATTGCACAAATTGCAGTGTGGAAATCGACGACGCGTCCGCTGCACGATTGGAGCTGCTGAACGGCACGTTCCACGGTAACCGGCTTGCCGAGCAGATCAGATCCCAATGCCGCGACCTGATCAGAGCCGATGATCACCGATCCCGGGCAATGTGCCGCCACGGATTCTGCCTTGGCTTGCGCCAGACGCTGCGCCAGCGCAAAAGGTGCTTCGCCCGGCAGGGCAGTTTCGTCGGCATCCGGAGCGAGCTGACGCAGTCGAGTGGTGAGCCGGCGCAGCAACTCGGCGCGGTAGCGCGAGGTCGATGCCAGGACCAGATCGACATCGCCGAGACGGGGCCCGGTGGCCATCAGCGGCCTTGGGCCGCGCGCAGCGCGCCAGTGATCTCGGCGAGCCGCGTCAGCTGCCGCGCCATCGACTGGCGCGACAGATCGAGCGCGGTCACAGCGGCATCCAGTTCGGCCTGGTTCGCGTCGACGGCATGTTGCTTGATCCACAATCGATGTTGGAGCAGATCGCGCAGAGCGGCCTGCACCTTGTCGTCGGCGGCGAGGGCCACGTCGGCATCGACGATCATTTCCTCAGGCAGATCAACCAGCATGCCGCGCAGAACCTGCATGCGCTCCCGGCATCGGATCAGTTGCTCTTCCTGTTGGTCCGCGCCGTCGAGCAGGGCACGGATGGCCTTTTCCCGGCGTTTCCAGCGGCGTTCCCGCAGAAGCGCAACCGCAAGCAACGGGGTCAGGAAAATGGCAATCGCAACAAGATAGATCACAGCGTCGCTTCCGGAGGTTGCTGGCAGTCTGCCGCAAGCGGGGATGGGCGTAAACTACGCGGGTTTACCCCCGGGCATGGCGTAAGTCGGCGATTCGCGGCAGGTTTTGATTGACTTATGGGGCAGGCGAACCTATTCTCGCGCGCCCATGTCAGTGCCATTGCCCGATATCGTGGACGCTGGTCGCATGGTTGCGGCGCGACGTTCCTTCCAAGGTTCACTGCCAATCGCTACCATGTCGCGGTTGGCGGAAGCTTTGGCGACGCCGACAGGTGAAGTGGTGTATGAGTTGGAGTTCGGAAAGGACGGGTTCGGCATTGATTTCATCGCCTTGCGGGCGACGACCGAACTCAACCTGATTTGTCAGCGGAGTCTGGAGTCGTTTTTCCTGCCGGTGGTGCTGGATGTCCGACTCGGCCTGATTGCGCGGGAAGATGATGAAGCCGGATTGCCACCTGGGTATGAAGCTTTGCTCACCAGCGACGGACAGATACGCCCGGCTGATGTGATCGAGGATGAATTGTTGTTGGCAGTGCCGCTGATTCCGGTGAAGCCGGGTCAGGAAGAATCCGAAGTGGTCTGGTCTACCGGACCGCTCAGTGAACCCGAACCAGTACGCGAGAATCCGTTCGCGACACTGGATCGACTGAAAAATAAATAACGTGCGTTTGAAGTTTCCGGAGAAACACCATGGCTGTGCAGAAATCCCGCAAAACCCCGTCCACCCGTGGCATGCGTCGTTCGCACGACGCGTTGACGGCCAAGCAGTTGGCGACCGACCCGACGTCCGGTGAAACGCATGTGCGTCACCATATCACCAAGGACGGCTACTACCGCGGCCGCAAAGTGATCGACACCAAGTCGTCGATCAGCAAGCAGGATTAATCGTCCGCGGGCCTTGCGGCCCGCCGGTGGAAAGGAATTCCGGCGCAGATGCGCCGGATTTCGTTTGCGCAGAGTCGACCTTGCCTCAAGCCGGGCGGTTGATCGACCACTGCGACGGCGATGCGCTCCAAGGATGGTTCGTGTGCGGATCAAGCGCCTACGGCGTTGCTCCGTGGTGGGCGGATGCGGGCTGTTCCCCGATTCGCCATTCTGGACAAGTGCATGACTGCACTTGTTCAGCCTGCAACAGGGGGATTCGCTCTGATCCACTCACGCATCGCGGGGACCGGCAGCTACCTGCCTGAGAAGATCCTCACCAACGCCGACCTCGAACAATTCGTCGATACCACCGATGAGTGGATCCAGACGCGTACGGGCATCCGTCAGCGTCATGTCGCCGCCGAAGGTCAGACCACCTGTGACTTGGCCGAGCAGGCGGCTCTTGCCGCGCTGGCCGCAGCGGGAGTTTCCCCTCGCGAAATCGATCTGCTGATCGTCGGTACGACTACGCCCGACCTGATTTTTCCGTCGACAGCCTGTCTGCTACAGCACCGACTGGGCGCGAACGGCTGCGCCGCATTTGATGTCAATGCCGCCTGTTCCGGATTCCTGTACGCGCTGGGCATCGCGGACAAATTCATACGCTCGGGTGCCGCGCGCAAGGCGCTGGTGGTCGGCGCGGAAACATTGACGCGCATGCTCGACTGGTCCGATCGCGGGACATGCGTCTTGTTCGGCGACGGCGCGGGCGCTGTCGTGCTGACAGCCGACACCGAACCCGGCATCATTTCCACGCATCTGCACGCCGATGGCGCCCACAAGGAGCTCTTGTGGAATCCGGTTGGTGTTTCGGCAGGATTCAAGCTCGAAGAAAAGAATGCCGGCGTGCGCGTGCTGATGCAGGGCAGCGAAGTGTTCAAGGTCGCGGTCAAGACCCTGGATGCGGTTGTCGAGGAAACTCTTGCAGCCAACGACCTGCAGAAGTCGCAGATCGACTGGCTGATTCCGCACCAGGCCAACCTGCGCATCATTCAGGCCACTGCCAAGCGTCTCGAAATGCCGATGGACCGGGTTATTGTCACCGTCGACCGTCACGGCAATACATCCTCGGGATCCGTACCGCTGGCACTGGATTTCGCGGTGCGGTCCGGCAAGGTTCAGCGCGGCCAGTTGCTCCTGATGGAAGCGTTTGGCGGCGGATTCACCTGGGGCTCGGCACTCGTACGGTTCTGAGCGGTCGGAAATTTTCCGCGGGAATGGTTCGATGCGGGCACCACCGCGAGGTCCGCGCTTCTAGCGACGCGTCGGCGCGATGGTTTCCGACCTGCATTTTCCGATTCTGACGCGGTCGTTCCCGTCTCGCCGATTCCCGATTCCCGCCCACGATTCCCGGGTCCCAACTATGCAGCTTTCCAATCTTGCGTTTGTATTTCCCGGCCAGGGCTCCCAGGCTGTCGGCATGCTCGCCGAACTGGGCGCTGCCCATGCGCTGGTACGACAGACTTTCGATGAAGCGTCGACCGGGGTCGGCAAGGATTTGTGGACAATATCGCAATCCGGCCCGGACGAAGAGCTCAATCGCACCGAAAATACCCAGCCGGCTCTGCTCGCGGCGAGCGTCGCCGTCTGGCGTGTATGGATGGATCGGGGTGGCCCCCGACCGGCGCAGTTGTCTGGACACAGCCTCGGCGAATATTCTGCGCTGGTCTGCGCAGATGCACTGTCCCTGCACGACGCCGCTGTCTTGGTCGCCGAACGGGGGCGCCTGATGCAGCGCGCGGTGCCCGCGGGTACGGGCGCTATGGCTGCGGTGATCGGCGGTGACGACGAGCAGATCGCGGCGGTCTGCGCCGAACTTGCGGAGGGGCAGGTCGTCTCTCCGGCGAATTACAACTCGCCGGGGCAGTTGGTGATTGCCGGCGATGCCGCGGCGGTCGATCGGGTGCTTGTGCGCCTCGCCGAACTGGGCATCCGCAAGACCGTCAAGCTGGCGGTCAGTGTGCCATCGCATTGCGCGCTGATGCGCGACGCGGCCGAACAACTCGCCGAGCGTATGGCTGCGATCACCTGGACCCTGCCGACTATTCCAGTAATCCAGAATGCCGAGGCGCGATCGTTCGAGTCCGTGCTGGAGATCCGTGCGGCCTTGCAACGTCAATTGTGTCTGCCAGTTCGCTGGACTGAATGCGTGCAGCAGCTCGCCGTGCGGGGCGCGACGCGGATCGCCGAATGCGGTCCGGGCAAAGTGCTGGGCGGACTGATCAAACGCATCGACAAAGGCATCCAGACGCGCGCGCTGGCGGCGCCGGATGATCTCGCTCAGGCAATCGTCGAATGGTCGAACGTGGACTGAACTACGCAGTCGGGATTGCAGGACTGCGCAGGTTTGCACCAAGGTATAAACGGAGATAGTGCCATGAGTGGAATTCTAAGCGGAGAAGTGGCGTTCGTGACTGGCGCCAGCCGCGGCATCGGCGCCGCCATCGCTGACGAACTGGCAGCGCAGGGCGCGACAGTTATCGGTACGGCAACCAGCGAATCCGGCGCGGCCGCGATTGGTGAGCGCCTTGCCACCGCCAACGGGGTTGGACGCGCGTTGGACGTGACGGACGCCGCAGCCGTTGAGAACTTGCTGGACGCCGTCGGCAAGGAGTTCGGTCCGGTTTCGATCTTGGTCAACAACGCCGGCATCACGCGCGATCAGTTGCTTCTGCGCATGAAGGAAGACGACTGGAACGCCATCCTCGATACCAACTTGAGTTCGGTGTTCCGCACGTCCAAGGCGGTCTTGCGCGGCATGATGAAGGCGCGCAAGGGTCGCATCATCAGTATTGCGTCCGTGATTGGCCTGACCGGCAATCCGGGGCAGGCCAACTACGCCGCTGCGAAGGCCGGCATCATCGCGTTTTCCAAATCGCTGGCGCGGGAGATCGGCTCGCGGGGAATCACCGTGAATGTGGTTGCTCCGGGCTTCATCGATACGGACATGACGCGTGCGCTGCCAGAAGAGCAAAAGCAGGCGATGCTCGGCCAGATCGCGCTGGGTCGCTTTGGTGAACCGGCGGATATCGCTCGCGCGGTGGCGTTTCTCGCCTCACCGGCGGCGGCGTACATCAGCGGCGAAACCTTGCACGTCAACGGTGGCATGTACATGGCATAACCGTCGGGAAATCGCTGGCTTGCGCGGCATGCGGCAGCGCCCGGAGGCGTTTCGGCAGCAACAGCGGTAGCAGGGTAGGCGGTGTTCCACTACAATCGCGGCGCTTTCGTGATGCCATGGAAGCGCGCGGTCGTCGTCACCCTGAGATTTCCGTCGCGCGCGGATGTGCAACACCGCAAGCGGCAGCGTACGGGCGAACCCGAAGGGTCGCATCGATCGCCGGGGGCAGGAAGCCCGACAATTTGCTATTTAGACTAATCCCCGTTGGGAGGAATTCGCACAATGAGCAGCATCGAAGACCGCGTCAAGAAGATCGTCATCGAACAACTCGGCGTCAAGGAAGACGAGGTCACTCAGAACGCCTCGTTCGTGGACGATCTCGGCGCCGACTCCCTCGACACCGTCGAGCTGGTGATGGCTCTCGAAGAAGAGTTCGAGTGCGAGATTCCGGACGAGGAAGCCGAAAAGATCACCACCGTGCAACAGGCGGTCGACTACATCAAGGCACACGTCAAGGCCTGAGCCTGATGGGTTTGCCGCGATACAGGCTGCGCCGAGAGGCGCAGCTTGCGTTTTGAGGATCCCGTTAACGCACGTCGGCGTATGCTGGCGGGCGCTTTTATTTCGAGCGGAAGTTCACGCCCATGAGCAAGCGACGCGTCGTCATCACCGGTCTCGGCATCCTGAGCCCGGTCGGCAATGACCTTACTACGGCCTGGCAGAATATCGTCAGCGGTGTCAGTGGAATTGGTCCGATCACGCATTTCGACGCGAGTGCCTATTCGACGCGCATCGCGGGTGAAGTTCGCGATTTCGATCCCAGCCGCTGGATCGCGCCAAAAGACGTCAAGAAGATGGACCCGTTCATCCACTATGGCGTCGCGGCGTCGCTCGAGGCGCTGAAGGATTCCGGCATCGAAGTGACGGAGGCGAATGCGGAGCGCATCGGCGTTTCCGTGGGCGCCGGCATCGGCGGCATCGCGACCATCGAGCGCACCAGCCAAACGCTGGCCGAGGGAGGACCGCGCAAGATTTCGCCGTTCTTCGTACCTTCGACGATCATCAACATGATCTCGGGAAATCTGTCGATCATGACTGGCATCAAGGGCCCGAATCTGGCGACCGTGACGGCCTGCACGACAGCCACCCACAACATCGGTCTGGCCGCACGCCTGATCGCCTATGGCGACGCCGAGGTGATGGTCGCAGGCGGTGCGGAATATTCCACAACGGGAACCGCCATCGGCGGATTCTGTTCCGCGCGCGCGCTGTCGCAGCGCAATGACGAACCGCTCAAGGCGAGTCGCCCCTGGGACCGCGACCGCGACGGCTTCGTGTTGTCCGACGGCGCGGGCGTGCTGGTGCTGGAAGAGTATGAACATGCCAAGGCGCGCGGCGCGCGCATCTATGCGGAACTGGTCGGTTTTGGCATGAGTGGCGACGCCTATCACATGACCTCGCCCAGCGAGAACGGCGAAGGCGCTGCGCGCTGCATGGTGAACGCGCTGAAAGACGCGAAGATCGACCCGACTGGCGTGCAGTACGTCAACGCGCATGGCACGTCGACACCGGCAGGCGATCTGGCCGAAACACAGGCCATGAAATCCTGTTTTGGCGAGCACGCCTACAAGATGATGGTGTCGTCGACCAAATCGATGACCGGACATCTGCTCGGCGCCGCCGGCGGTGTCGAGGCGATATTCTCGGTGCTCGCGCTGTACCACGGAGTCATTCCGCCGACGATCAATCTGGAAAATCCCGGTGAAGGATGTGATCTGGACTACGTGCCGGGTACGGCGCGCGAAGCGAAGATTGACGTCGTGATCTCCAATTCATTCGGTTTCGGCGGTACCAATGGTACATTGGCATTCCGCCGCATTTGAGCGGATTGAGCGCAGCACGGCAACGTGGAAATGGGTATGCACCGCGCAGAGCCGCCCTTGGGCGGGCGCATGCGTACCCGCGACGCTGAAGCGCGCGCGACTACAGGCGATCGGCAGCGATGCTGACGCAATCAGCCACGACTCTTTTGCGCGAACGGCCGGGTCGAGCTGATCTCCTGGCGTTGGCGGCCCGCGATCCGCTGCGCTATCCGGCACTCCTGCAAAGCGTCGCGCATGGCGCCCGGCACGCGCGCTGGGACATTCTGTTCGCAATGCCGCAGGATCATTTGCGTCTGGGGACCGACGGTCGCGTCTGGAATGCCGTGGGCGATGATTGCGGCAGGTCTTTCCTCACTGCCCTCGATACCGCCTATGCAGGCCAAGGCAAGCCGCCTGTTGCAGCGGGGCCGGATCTGCCATTCCACGGCGGCTGGTTCCTTTTCCTGAGCTACGAGTTGGCTGGCGAAGTCGAGCCTGTACTGCGTCTGCCCCGATCGCCTGACGAAGCGCTGCCAATCGCGCTGGCGCTCCGCTGTCCCGCTGCGCTGCTCGTCGATCAATGGCTTGGCCAGACGTACGCTGTGGCCGAGCCCGGGCATGAAGAAGCGCTGGATCTGCTGCTTGCAGATTTGGACAAGATCACTATGCAGCATAATCCCGAATTGCCGGCGCTGCTGCGCATCGAAGAGGACGACCCCGCGCGTTTTCGTGCAGGCGTTTCGCGGATCCATGAGTATCTGCGTGCCGGCGACATTTTTCAGGTAAATCTCTCCCGCGAATGGCGTGCGACGCTGGCCAATGCTGCGACGCCCGCAAGTCTCTACGCGAACCTCCGTGACGCCAATCCGGCACCCTTCGCGGGTCTGCTGCAGGGTGATGGCTGGTCGGTCGTGAGCTCGTCACCCGAGCGCCTGGTCGAGGCCCGCGGCGATGGCGTGCAGACGCGTCCCATCGCCGGAACACGCGCCCGCTTTCCCGGAGACGACGATGCCGAGCGCGTGCGCGAACTGGTCGCGCATCCGAAAGAACGTGCCGAACATGTGATGTTGATCGACCTGGAACGCAACGACCTGGGGCGTATCTGCGTGCCCGGCAGCGTGATCGTCGATGAGCTCATGAGCGTGGAGAGTTATGCACATGTACACCATATCGTGTCGAATGTGCGGGGGCGCCTGCGCGTCGGGGTCACGCCTGCGGAAATTATCCGTGCGGTTTTCCCCGGCGGCACGATCACCGGTTGTCCAAAAGTGCGTTGCATGCAGATCATCGCCGAACTGGAAGCTGCGGGGCGCGGCGCCTATACCGGTGCATTCGGTTATCTGGATCGCAATGGCAACATGGACCTGAATATTCTGATTCGCAGCATCAGCCAGGTCGGCACGCAGCTGCGATTGCGCGCGGGCGCCGGGATCGTTGTGGATTCTGACGCGGAACGCGAGCTCGACGAAACCCGGGCCAAGGCGCGCGGCATGTTGCGCGCGCTCGGAGTCCGGGCGTGACGACCCGCACCATGGTTAATGGCGACGTCGATTCGGCGATCTCGCCGCTGGATCGCGGTCATGCCTATGGCGACGGGATATTCGAAACCATCCTGTTCGTCAACGGCGTTGCGCCGTTCTGGTTGCGCCATATGGCGCGTCTGAGGTTGGGCTGCGAACGTCTGGGTTTGCCATTGCCAGACGTGTCGACCTTGTCGAACGAATGCGCGCAGGCGACCACAGGGATCGCGCGCGCGATCGTTCGCATCAGTTGGACGCGCGGCGTGGGTGAGCGAGGTTATGCCGTGTCGCAGCCCGTGCTTCCGACCCGCGTGGTGGTCGCGAGTGCGGCACTGCCACTGCCGGCCGATTGGTATCGGGATGGAATCCGGCTACGCTGCTGCACTCTGCGCCTGGCAGCCCAGCCTGTGCTTGCTGGCATCAAGCACTGCAATCGTCTGGAGCAGGTTCTGGCACGCAGCGAATGGAGCAATCCCGCCATTGCAGAAGGATTGATGTTTGATGTGGAGGATCGGGTGATCGGCGCAACCGCTGCGAATGTATTTGCGCTGATCGATGGCAAGCTGGCGACGCCGGCTCTGGATCGAAACGGCGTGGCGGGCGTGGTGCGCGCGGAAATCCTGGCAAACCGTGCGGTTCAGGTGCGCGACATCTCAAGAACGGAGCTGATGCAGGCCGATGAAATCTTCCTGACCTCGGCGTTGCGTGGCGTATTGCCGGTGGCCGCGATCGAAACGCGGACATTCGCGATTGGCGCCGCAACGCGCGATTTGCTCGCGCAGTGGAGGACGACGATGGGCGAAAACACATGATTCGCCGCCGCCGCCGCTCGCTGGCGGGTCGAATGCTGCGCAATCTGCTCGTGCTGGCATTGATCGGCGCGGTGGTCGGTGGCGCATGGCTCTACGATCAGTTGCGCGGATTCTCGCAAGCACCGTTGAGCGGCACACAGACCGTCGAGATCGCCGCTGGCAGTTCGTTTGCCGGCATCGTGCAGCAGCTGCGCAAGGCGGGATTGACGGATGCCCCGGACTTGTACTGGCGAACCTTGGCGGAGCAGATGCACGTGGTCAATCGGCTGCATGCCGGCGAGTACGCGATTCCAGCGGGCACCAGCCCGCGTGAACTGCTGGAACGAATGGCCGCAGGTGATGTGATTCAGCACCGGATTACTATCGTGGAAGGGTGGACATTCGCACAATTGCGCGCTGCCCTGTCCGCGCGCGACGACCTTCGCCAGGCCGCGGGAAGCACCTCGGATGTCGAGCTGATGAAGCGCCTGGATTTGCCTGGCATCTTTCCCGAGGGGCGTTTCCTGCCGGAGACCTATACCTTTACCAAAGGCGACAGTGATCTGGATGTTCTGAATCGCGCGCACTCGGCGATGACGAAGGCGCTTCGCGACATCTGGTCGAAACGCGCTCCCGAAGTCAATCTGAGTTCGGAGTATGAAGCACTGATTCTCGCATCGATCGTTGAGCGCGAGACCGGCAAGGCGACGGAGCGACCGCAGATCGCCGGTGTGTTCCTGCGCCGCCTCAAGATCGGCATGAAGCTGCAGACCGATCCGAGCGTCATTTACGGTCTCGGAGCGAGCTTCAATGGCAATCTGCGTCGCGTCGATCTCGACACGGATACGCCTTACAACAGCTATACGCGCGCAGGCTTGCCGCCGACCCCGATTGCCCTGCCCGGACGGGCGGCGCTCGAAGCGGTGGCGCACCCAGCGTCCGGCGACACACTCTACTTCGTGGCGCGGGGCGACGGGTCGCACGAGTTCAGCGACAGCCTTGAGGCGCACAATCGCGCCGTGGCCAAATATCAATTGCATCGAAACCCATGATCGGCCGGTTCATCAGTCTTGAAGGCGGCGAAGGCGCGGGCAAGAGCACCGTGCTGGCAACCGTCGTCGACCTGTTGCGCGGCCACGGCATCGAACCATTGGTGGTGCGTGAGCCCGGGGGAACGGCAGTCGGCGAGGCTATCCGCACACTGCTGCTCGATCCCGTGCTAAACGGCATGAGCGCAGAAACCGAATTGCTGCTGATGTTCGCATCGCGAGCCCAACTGGTGCGCGAGCGGATGCGTCCGGCACTCGCGGCGGGGCAGTGGGTGCTCAGCGATCGCTTTACCGATGCGAGTTTCGCCTATC
>JBDTLV010000061.1:0-30103 GCA_039934615.1 Tahibacter sp. | reverse complement strand
TCGGTCTTGTTGTAGCGGAAGCTGGCGCGGTGATAGTCGTTGATGTTCCAGTCGAGCTTGAGCAGGTACTTCTTGTCGGACAGATCGCCGCTCGGATTCAGCGAACCGGCGTCAAAGCCCCACTTGTTGCGCGCGATGCTGACGATTTGATCCAGCTGACCCTGGGTGATGCCGGCCTCGTTGGTCGCACCCGAGCCTGCAACGCCCACGTCCGGCGCAATGTTGGTGCGCTCGAACTCTTCGTAATTCACGAAGAAGAACAACGTGTCCTTGACGATCGGACCGCCGACGGTCAGGCCCTTGTTGGTCTGCTTGCCGAAACCGGTGAACTTGGTGCCGGCTTCGTTCTCGCCGATCATGTCCGGATCGCGGTAAGTGAAGTAAACGCTACCGTGAAAATCGTTGGTACCGCTCTTCGTGACGGCGTTGATCGACGCGCCAACGGCGCGCGAATTCGTCACGTCATAGTTCGCGGTCGAAACGTTGAACTCTTCAATCGTATCGATCGAGATCGGCTGCGTGCCCGACTGGGATGGCAAGCCGGTCGCTTCGAGGCCGAATTCGTCGTTGGTGGAAACCGCGTCGATCTTGATGTTGTTGTAGCGCGAGTTCTGGCCAACAGCCGAGATTTCGCCACGCTCCTTGTCGGTCTGCGAAATGCGCGGATCGAGGCGGACGTAGTCCTGGATCGAACGCGAGATCGACGGGAACGCGGCAATCTGTGCGCGTGAAATGTTGGTCGACAAGCCCTTGTTGTCGGCCTGGAACACGGTGGAAGTCGCATTTGCGGTTACTTCGACCGATTCCAGGGTTGCAGCATCGGTACCCATCTGCAGGTCGACTGACGTGTCCTCAGCAAGCTTGAGGAACACATCCTTGCGCTCGACCTTGTTCAAGCCGGCTTTTTCTGCGTCCACGATAAACGGGCCGCCAACACGCAGACCGCGCGCGTTGAAGCGCCCGTCAGCATCGGTGGTGACCTGCTTGGTGGTATTCGACGGCACGTGGATGATGTCCACGGTCGCACCGGCGACCGGATTGCCAGCTGCGTCAGTGACGCGGCCCGACAATGCGGCGGATGTGTTCTGCGCGAACGTCGGCGACGACGCTAGCAGCGAGGCGAGCATCAGCGGCAGGACTCTGACTCGGAGTCGCTTGTTCATCTTTTCACCTTTCGGTTGCTTGCAAATGTGCGTTATTTGGGCCAAACAAAAATCGCTCGCCGTGCTCCGCACTGGTGGGCGACCTGATCAGCCTCGTTGTTTTTTTCCCAGGAGCCGGACCCCGCAGATCCGTACGCAGGCGACTCCATTAACGCCAGTTTAACAGCATCCGGTGACAGATTTGTAACCCCCGTCCTCGCCAGCTGCCCAACGTCAGCCGTTCAGGTAGCGCGCGCGTTTGGCGGGCTTGAGACGCGACAGGTCGAGACGGATCAATCCGTCGACGCAGCCACCAAATTGCGGATCGACGCCGAACGCCAGGAAGCGCACGCCGTCCGGCTCGCACAGGTCGACGTACTGGCGATACAAGGTGGGAATCGCGGTATCCGACACGGCGAGTTGCTGCTTGAGGATCGACAGTGCCGCGCGGGGATCGACACCGTCGAGCAGGGCGTCGGCTTGCCTTGCGATGTTTTCCGATACACGAAACGGATTGCGCGCGGTCGCCAAGGATTCGGGATCGCCGAAAAACCGACCGTGGGTGTGCACGATCATTTCCCGCACCGGCAAGGGCAGGCTCGCCGAAAGACTGACCGGTCCCAGCACCCAGCGCACATTCGGCCGATGCCGAAGAAACGCACCGATGCCCTGCCAGAGATAGTCCAGGCTACGCGAGCCCCAGTAAGCCGGCTGGATGAAGCTGCGTCCGAGTTCGACCGCATCGGGCAGGAATTCCATCGCTGCCGGCGCATAGTTGAAGAGGCTTGCCGAATACACGCCCTCGATGCCGCGCGTCTTGAGGATATTGCCGACATCGCCCAAACGATACGCGCCCACCAGCGCCAGGGCCTCATCGTCCCAAAGTACCAAATGTTGATAGTAGTTGTCGTAGCTATCCAAGTCGCGGCGCGTGCCGGTTCCTTCGCCAACGCGGCGGAACGCCAGCTCACGCAAACGGCCGATTTCCCGCATGACCGGGCAATCCGGCTGGGCGTCGATCAGCAGGATGCGCTTGCCATCGGTGGTCTCACCGAGAACGTCACCGCGCTGTTTCAATGCGCGACGCACCGCCAGTGGCGATTCAGGGTGAGCGATCGCTGTCGACGTGGTGAACGTGCTCGGGCGACGTTTAGCGACCTGATACACGTGTCGCCGCATGGCGGCTGCAACACGATCCAATGTCTCGTCGCCACCCGACATGCTGCTGACTGGCACCAGTTCGCCCACGCTGAAACCGATACGCGCACGCGTTGCGCCGAACAGCTCGCGGGCGAGCAACAACGTCGCAAGCGGTTTGGCAAGCATCGAAACGCCGTAAAACAATGCCGAATTATGTGCGGAAATGTGTACCGGAAGTACCGGCGTACCGGTCTTGCGCGCCAGCCGCACGAAACCCGATGTCCAGCGACAGTCGCGCACGCCATTCGGACGAATCCGCGATACCTCACCGGCCGGAAATGCGATCAGCGCCTCGCCGTTCTTCAGCGCGCGATAGGCCTCCCGCATGCTGCGGCCGCCGGCTGCGCCACCGCCGCCGCCGAAAACATTGATCGGCAGCAGCAGCGGACTGAGGGGTTCGAGCCGGGTCAATACGTCATTTGCCAGGATACGTACGTCACGACGGACGCTGCCCACCAGTTGCAGCAGGGTCAGGGCATCCAGCGCGCCGAGCGGGTGATTGGCGACGATCAGAACGCCCCCGTCCACAGGAATGTTTTCACGATCGGTATTGGCGACGCTGTAGCTGACCTGCAGGTGTTCAAGCACGTGGTCGATGAAATCCAGTCCACGATGCTCGCCGTAGGCACTCAGGATCCCGTTGACCCGCGCTTCGCAGATCACCCGGCGCAATAGATCGACCATCGGCTGGGAGATCCGACGGGCATTGCCTTCCGCCAGACGCGGAAACTTTTCGTAGAGGCTGCGCTCGACGCTGATCACCGAAATTCTCCTGTCAACCTGCAGTCGCCATGCTCAGATCCGGATGTTACAGGCATGCGATCGGTGGACATTGCTAATCGATCCGGATAGGCATTGCCCATCTTCCTTCCCCGCCCCACGTTCAGCCGTGCATGCGCAGGTACGCCGCGATGCCGTCAAGGAACATCTGGACCGACAAAGCGACCAGGATCATCCCCATCAAGCGCTCCAGCGCCACCAGCACGCTTTCGCCGAGCCAGCGAAACAGGTAGGTGGCCGACAACAGAATCACAGCGGTCGCCAGCCACGCGACGAACAATGCGGCGCTCCATTGTAGTAATTTGCCGGGTTGAGTATTCGTTAAGAGCAGCAGCGCCGCCATTGCCGAAGGTCCCGCCACACCGGGAATCGCCATCGGAACAATGAATGGCTCGGTATCCGGCATATCGCCAAAGATGCCGCCATCCTTCGGCGGAAACACCATCTTGACGCCAATCAGAAACAGGATGATGCCGCCTGCAATACTCACCGACTCCTGCTTGAGCTGGAGCAGATTGAGGATATATGGGCCGCCCAGCAGAAAAGCGAACAGCACGACCAAGGCGATCAGCAATTCGCGCACCAGCACCAGCCGGCGCCGCTGCGGCGCGACATTCTTCAGCAGGCTGAGGAAGAGCGGAATGTTGCCGAGCGGATCCATGATAAGAAACAACAGGATTCCCGCCGACACGGTGCTCATCTGGGTGTCCACGCCACTCTCCGCACTGCGCCGCCGCGCTAGTTGAGTCTCAGGTCAAGCACTTCACCGCGCAGACTTCGCGCGGATTCGCTCAGCAGATATACCAGCGCCGTCGCATCCGGTTCGGGCTGCTGCAAGGTATTCTCCCCGAAGTACGCCATGCGCCGCAGCGCCGTGCGCATCGGAGCCGGCAGCAATGCATGCACGCGGACCGGACCGCTTTCCGTTTCTTCGTGGAGAATCGAGACCAGCCCCGACATTGCCGCCTTTGCGACGCCATACGCGCCCCAGAACGCCTTGCGCATGCGAGTTGCATCGTCAAGGACAAACACGACACTGGCGTCAGGTTGACGTTGCAGTACCTCGAGCGCGGCCTGCGTCAACAGAAAAGGTGCGTTGAGATTGACCTGCAGCGAACGCATCCATTCCTCCGGCTTGATTTCCTGGGCCGGCTGCAACCCCGAAAAATGCGCTGCCGCGTGAACGACGCCGTGCAAACCGCCACATTCGCGTTCGATCGTGTCAGCGAGTTCTTCGTAGTCAGATGGCGTAGCGCCTTCCAGATTCATCGGGTAGATCGACGGCGAGATTCCGCCCAGCTGCTCGATCTCATCGTATACTTTTTCCAGATTTGCAACTTTTCTTCCCAGCAGCACGACCTGCGCCCCGGCACGGGCGCACGCCAACGCGGCGGCTCGCCCCAGCCCGCCCGAAGCACCCACGATCAAAATGGTCCGTCCGGCAAGCGTATCCGGCTCCGGCATCCAGTCGGCAGGCATGCGTGCCATATCAGGGTTTCCGTGTTTCCTTGACGATACGCTCGAGCTCGCCGGATTCATAAAGCTCAAGCGTGATATCGCAACCTCCGATCAATTCGCCATTGATGAAAAGCTGAGGAAACGTCGGCCAGTTGGAGTAGCGCGGCAGATTCGCCCGCACATCCGGATCTTCGAGCACGTTGACGGAGGCGTATTCCGCACCGACCGCCTTCAGCGCTTGGGCTGTTCGGCTGGAAAACCCGCACATCGGAAACTGCGGCGTACCTTTCATGAACAATACGATCGGCGCGGCTTCGACGGTGGCCTTGATGCGTTCCATGATGTCCATAGTTAGTCTTGAGAATCGGCATTGAGTGAGATTGCCGATTATATCAGCCGGGCGGATGCGAGATCTCGATCGCGCCAGCCGGCAGTCACCCTCGTATAATCGCTGTTTCCACCCAGCCCATCAGCAAGGAGTCGCACCATGGCCATCGAGCTCCCCGCCCTGCCATACGCACGTGACGCGTTGGCACCGCACATCTCCCCCGAAACCATCGATTTCCACTACGGCAAGCATCACCAGACCTACGTCACCAATCTGAACAATCAGATCAAAGGGACCGAGTTCGAGAACCTCGCCCTGGAAGAAATCGTGCGCAAAGCGACCGGCGGCATGTTCAACAACGCCGCGCAGATCTGGAATCATACGTTCTACTGGAACTGCCTGAAGCCGAACGGTGGCGGCGAACCCACCGGAAAACTGGCGGACGCGATCGTCAAGTCGTTCGGTTCGTTTGCTGCATTCAAGGAGCAATTCACCGCAACGTCGATCGGCACTTTCGGGTCCGGCTGGGGCTGGCTGGTGCAACGCCCGGATGGTTCGCTGGCGCTGGTGAGCACCTCCAACGCGGCAACCCCTCTGACAGGCAGTGATCGCGCCCTGCTGACCTGCGATGTCTGGGAACACGCCTACTACATTGACTACCGCAATGCGCGCCCAAAATATCTTGAGGCATTCTGGAATCTTGTAAACTGGGACTTTGCCGCAAGCCAGATGACCTGATCTTGCGATGATCGGAAAGACAAGGACCGCCAATCGGCGGTCCTTGTTTTTTCGCAGCTGGGGCGTTACGCCAAAGGCAGCACGGCCAACACAGGCGCCGCCTGTGCCTCGCGCCCGAGTGCTCGGGCTACGCGTTCCAGGCGGCCGCGCAATTCGAGCGAATTGGCGGCGCACAGCGTTGCATGCCCTACTTTGCGACCGTCACGTGGCTCCTTGCCGTAGTCGTGCCAGTGCGCACGCGGCTCGCTCAGCACGGGTAGCGCGGACGGCAGCTCGCCGATCCAGTTGAACATCGCACTCGATCCGATCGCGGCGGTGTCGCCGAGCGGAAGGCCCAGCACGGCCCGCACGTGATTTTCGAACTGGCTGGCCGGAGCACCTTCGATGGTCCAATGGCCGGAATTGTGCACTCGCGGGGCCATTTCATTGCCGAGCAGGCGTCCTTCGTGCACGAAAAGTTCGAGGGCGAAAACTCCGACGTAATCGAGCGTTTCGGCAATCCGCCGAGCATGTTCGAATGCCAGCGGCGCGATCGCCTCGGCATCGGGTGCCGGCGCCAGACTCATCGAGAGGATGCCTTCGGCATGCCAGTTCTGCGTCAATGGGTAGGTGCGGAATTCACCATCACGGGCCCGGGCGGCAATCACCGATACCTCGCGCTCGAATGGCACGAAGGCTTCCAGAATCAACGGCACCGCGCCCAGCAATTCCCACGCCGCCTCGATGTCCGCAGAGGAACGCAACCGGAATTGACCTTTGCCGTCGTAACCCAGTCGGCGCGTCTTGAGAATCGCCGGAAAGCCGATCCGTACCGAAGCATTTTCCAGATCGGCCTTGCTGTTGACCTCGGCGAATGCGGGCGTCGCAAGACCAATCTCGCGAAACAGGTTCTTTTCCGCAAGGCGGTCCTGAGCGAGCGAGAGGGCGCGCGGATTTGGGTAGACCGACGCATGCTCGGTCAGCCAATGCGCGGTTTCGGCGGGCACGTTCTCGAAATCGAAAGTCGCGACATCGACACGCCGGGCAAAACCGGCAAGGGCGTCGAAGTCCCGCCAGTCCGCCTGCAGCAATGGCGCAACCTGGCTGGCGCAGGAGTCAGCGGCGTTGTCCACAACCAGAAAACGTACACCCAGAGGCGCACCGGCGATCGCCAGCATGCGCGCGAGTTGTCCTCCCCCGAGGATGCCGACCGTGCTCATGACTGGCGTGGATCGCGCTGACCGAGTACCGCCTCGGTCTGTCTGGCGCGGAATGCCAGCAGGGCCGCAGCGATCGTGGAATTGGTGTGCTGAAGGATAGCTGCCGCGAACAACGCGGCGTTGACCGAGCCGGCGCGTCCGATCGCAAACGTGGCGACTGGCACGCCCGCCGGCATCTGAGCGATCGAAAGCAGCGAATCCATGCCATTCAGCGCGTGCGACTGGACCGGAACGCCAAGAACTGGAAGGTGAGTCTTCGCCGCCAGCATGCCCGGAAGATGGGCGGCCCCGCCCGCGCCAGCGATGATGACGCGCAAACCCCGCTCCGGCGCGGCATTTGCATACTCAAACAGCAAATCCGGCGTGCGGTGGGCGGAAACGACTTGAACTTCATGGGGAATGCCCAAAGTCGCCAACGTCTCGGCGCAATGTTGCATAGTGTCCCAATCGGAACGTGAGCCCATTACCACGCCAACCAGAACTTGTTCCCCGCTCGCCGTTTGCATTGGTCCGCCTTCCGCAAAAACGGTATTGTAGAGGCAAATCGCAAGCCGCAACCGGTCTGCGCCACGAAGACTGACGAGGATTCGCGCCATGGACAAGCGCCTGTTGGACATACTTTGTTGCCCGGTCAGCAAAGTGCCCGTCGCGCTGCTCGCGAAGACGCAGCTCGATACATTGAATAGCGCGATCCGTGCGGGTGGCGTGCTGACCGTCGCCGGCGCAAAGGTGTCGGATTCCGTCGCTGCGGGTCTGATCACGACCGACGCGCGATTGATCTACCGGATTGAGGACGATATCCCCGTAATGCTCGCGGAAGAGGCGATCGGCACAACCCAGTTTCAGGACTTTCCGAAACAGTGACATGTGAACTTGTTCCCGGCCAGCAACCGGGTTTCAGCCGCAAAAGCCTGCAACCTTGCTTTGGTTGCTGGCGAGAACCGATACCATGCAGCCCATGAGTTCGAACGACAATCACCCCAAGGTGGTCGACCTCAATCAGCGCTCCGTCGTGGCGGCGCTGGGTGAAAAACCCGCCGAGGCCCTGGCCCTGGTGCGCGGGCACTCGTTGAAGCGCCTGACGGCCCTGGCCACAACATTGTTCGAGAATGCGGACGACGCACTCTTTGACCTCGCCAGCAAGGCCGACAGCAATGCGGTGCAGGCGAGCTATTTCGATGGCATGCGCGAAGTGCGCAAGAAGCGCCAACAGATCGAGGTACGTTTTCAGGAGCAGTTGGGGCGCCAGTTCGTCGATTTTCTCAATGGACGTTCGTTTGCGAGCAAGACCGACAGCAATGGTGATCTGTCGCTGTCCCTGGTCGACGACAAGGAGCTGGAAGAATCGCTTGCGGTCGCTAGCATGGTCGCGAAGACGGAAAACCGCTTGCAGCGTGTCCTGTTCGCGCTGAATCAGCGCATGTCCCACATTTCCAATCAGCGCACGGAAGAAACCAACAGCCCGATTGGCCCGGCTGCCATCGGCCAGGCTTTCAGAACGGCCAGCGGCGAGTTGGAAGTCGAGCTGCCAGTGCGGCTGATCATCTACAAATTGTTCGACCGCTATGTCATGGGCGGGCTGGATACGTTCTACGACGAGCTCAACGCGTTGCTCGTCCACGCCGGCGTGCTGCCTCAAATGCGGGCGACGGTTCCGCGACGCAGCAACCCTGCTGGCACTGTGGCCCCCAGACATCCGGCGGCTGCGGGACAATTGGCAGCGGACGATGCCGCCCACGGTGACGGATATGCCGGCGCAGGCGGGTACACCGATGCCGCTTCCGCGGAGCTGCAGGTCAACTTGTACAATTCGCTGCGTTCCCTGCTGGCGACGCGACGCAGTGAAGGGGGCGAGTCGGGTGGTATGGGCTATGGCGGCGGCAGTCACCTGCCGGCATTCAATCCCACCGATCTCCTGTCTGCACTCACGATACTTCAGAGTCAGGCGCTCAGCGTTCAGAACGCGGCCGACTCCGCGCAGATGGCGCTCAAGGTAAAAGACGAACTGCTCAACCAGGCCGGCAAGCTGCGTGGTGAGAGCGGGCATGTCAGCGGCGCCGATGAGGACACGATCGACCTGGTCGGTATGCTATTCGAATACATTCTGCAGGATCGCAACCTGCCTGCGCAGATGCAGGCGCTGCTGGGGCGCTTGCAGATTCCGTTCCTGAAGGCGGCGCTGATCGACAAGCAATTGTTTGCCCGCCGCACGCATCCTGCCCGGGTGCTGCTCGATTCCCTTGCACAGGCCTGTGTAGGCTGGTCGGAAGAATCCGATCGGGATCACCGCCTGTATGACAAGGTCAAGGAAATCGTCGAATCGCTGCTCAAGGACTTTGAGGACGATCTCGGCATCTTCGACCGCGTGCGTATCGATTTCGAAGCGTTCATCGAAACGAACAAGAGGCGCGCGGACTTGGCCGAGCAACGCGCTGGCGAAGCCACCCGCGGTCGCGAAAAACTGCTCGATGCGCGACGCACCGCCGCACGCGAGATCATGCAACGCGTTGATGGGCGCGAACTGCCCGAGTTGATCCGCAATCTGCTGTCGCGCCCCTGGGCAAACTACCTGGTGCTGGTGTTGCTGCGCCAAGGTGAGAACTCCGACGAATGGCGAAGCGCGGTCCGTTTTGCGGACAATCTGGTCTGGAGCGTGGCACCGAAAGCAAACTCGGTCGAACGGGAACGGCTGTCAGCGCTGCTTCCGGAACTGGAAAAGCGCCTGCGACATGGCCTGGCGACGGTCGCCTTCGATGAAAACGACGTGCGCCGATTGATGCAACAATTGCACATGTTGTATCAGGGCCTGCTGAAAAATGTCGATGCGGCCGCTGTAACCGAAGCGCCCATGCTGGAACTGACCGACCCGCTGCCGATGAACAGCCAGGCGGCCGGTGAATCGGTGATGAGCTCGATCGATGAGGATCCCATCGTGGTTCCGGTCGAACCGGCCGACGAACACTGGACCGAGCAGGTGCGCAATCTGAAGGTCGGCGTATGGATCGAATTCAGCGATGACCAGGGCGGGAAAGAGCGCGCCAAGCTGTCCTGGATCAGCCCGATCAGTTCCAAATATCTGTTCGTCAATCGCAAGGGACTCAAGGTGGCTGATCGGACGGCAGTCCAGCTGGCATCGGACCTGGGCAGCGGGCGCGTCGTGATTCTTGAAGAAGTGCCTTTGTTCGATCGCGCGCTGGATGCCATTGTGGAACGTCTCAAAGCAGCGCACGCCGCGAAATCGCCGGCAGCTGCTGCGGCGGCCGCAGGCGACTCCTGAACAGGCAATTCAAAGGAATGATGGGATGACCGGATCCGCCACGCTGCCCGAATCGGCAGCGATTCTTGCCGACGTGCGGCGCGCACTGAGTGAGGACATTGGCAGCGGCGATGCCACGGCGGACCTGCTGCCCGTTGATGCAACCGCCAGCGCGAATGTCATCACACGGGAGGCGGCAGTCCTGTGCGGACAGGCTTGGTTCGACGCGTGCTTTCGCGAACTCGACGCGCACATCGAGATCGAATGGCATGCCCAAGATGGCGAGCACATTGCCGCGAATCAACGCCTGGTCAGCCTGCATGGCAATGCTCGCGCGCTGGTTGGCGCTGAGCGTTGTGCCTTGAATTTCCTGCAGACGCTGTCCGGCACCGCCACGACCACGGCGACGCATGTGGCGGCGGTCAGCGGAACACGTACCCGTGTGCTCGATACGCGAAAGACACTGCCTGGCTTGCGCCTGGCGCAGAAATACGCGGTGCGCTGCGGTGGCGGCGACAATCATCGCATCGGGCTGTTCGATGCGATCCTGATCAAGGAAAACCATATCGCGGCGGCGGGTTCGATTACCGCGGCGGTCGCAGCTGCACGGTTGCGCCATCCCGAATTGTTACTTGAGGTAGAAGTGGAGAACTTCACCGAACTGCACGAAGCCCTGGAAGCGCGAGCGGACCGCGTCATGCTCGACGAATTCTCCGATTCGGATCTGCGCCGCGCCGTCGACGAAGTGGCAGGGAAAGCACAGATCGAAGTGTCCGGCGGCGTGGATCTGGCACGTCTGCGCGCAATCGCCGAAACGGGGGTCGACTATGTCTCCATCGGCGCTTTGACCAAACACGTTCGCGCCATCGACCTTTCGATGCGGATCAACGTGCGCGGCCAGGCCTGAAACGCACGGGCGACCTCTTCGGCAACGCCCGCGCCAGAATCAGAACAACCCGAAATACTTTGCCGCACCTGCGGCAGCCACCAGCACGATGATTACCACGACGGCGATAATGATCCCGACGTTTCCGCCCGAATTTCCGGCGGGTGCCGATCGTTCGTCTTTCGGTGTCGCGGCGGCCGGTTTCGGCATCTCCATGCCGGGAGCCATCAGCAGGAATCGGACATTGTCCAGGCGTAGCTCCTCGCCCGGCTTCAGAATTCCATTGTGCACTCGCTTGTCATTGATAAAAGTACCATTGGCCGAGCCCATGTCTTCGACCATCACGCCATCTGGAGTTACCTGCAGGCGCACGTGATGGCGCGAGATTTCTTCGGCGGGAATGCTGATATCGCAATCGGCCTGTCGACCAATCGTCATCGTTCCGACGAGACCGAAGGTCTTGCCGAACGTAGATCCGGATACGCCGCGCAACAGAAACTTCGGCAGCGCCTGACGCACACGTGTGCGCCCGTCGTTTTCGTCATTGCCCGCCGCCGCGGCCCGTGCGGGCGCAGGTGCGGCCGCCGTGCGCTCTGGCGCCATCACCTGGCAACCGATTTTCGCGAAGAGCACCAAGTCACCCGGTTTGAGCGGCGTATCCTGCGTCACCTGGCGTCCGTTGAGCACCACAACATTGTTCGGATCAGGTACCCGCACCATGGCCTGCCCGTTGCGCAGATGAACCTCCGCGTGGTTCAGGGCAATACCGGGCGCAGCCAACACGATGCGCGACATGGCGCCAGTTCCGATTGTGGTGACACCTTCGCTCAGATTCGTGGGCTCGTGCTCACCGTTGGGAAAAATCAGTTTCATTCGACACTGCCCCACTGTTTGTTGTCTGTACGAGTTGTCGGCAGGAGCATCGCGCGGATGTCCTGTACCGCGCAAGCCACCTTTGGCTCCGGGAAGTCCGCCAAGCCCGGGGCAGCATCGCAGCTTGCGCCACAACGCAGCGTGAGCCGGCGCTCATTTGCGTGCATCGAGTTCCCGGGCCAGGCGCAAGCCGATCGTGTTCGACGCGATATCCGCCGACAGTTTGTCGCTGAACGTAACGGCTTCCTTATCGGCTGGCGACATCCAGCTGCGCCCGCGCACGAGATGGTCGCGACAGGTGGCGGCGTTCGCGCCGCAGGCATGCACCCATTCGCGGACGTTGCCATCAATATCGTAGACCCCGGCGCCGACTGCACCGAAACGCCCGACCGGCGCCGTCGCTGCGAAACTGTCATCGCACCCCGAACCGGCTTTGCTCTCGAACAACTTGTTGAACGCGGCATCGGCCAGATTCGCGCTGCGGCATTCGCCGCCCGGAGCCTCCCGCGCCAGTTGCTCCCATTCGCCACTGGATAGCAGGCGATAGCGCTTGCCCGTCTGCTCGCCGAGCCATGCAGCGAAGCCCGCGGCGATATCGGCGGTGATGCATACAACCGGATGATTATCTTCTTGTGCAATATCCGCATTTTGCCAATTGCGTTTGCGAGAACTTCGGAAAAAAGATTCTCGATCGCGGCAGGATGGCTCCTTACCGCCGAACTGGCGAGATCCGGCTGCATTCCAGTACCGTCTGAACTCGCCGCGACTGACTTCATATCGCCCTGCCGCGAGCTTCGCACCCGCCAGAACCACCATGTCCGGCCCTTGACTGCCATCTTTCAGAGCGTCGCGGAATACGAAACCCTTGCTCCCGATCGAAGGCAACTTACGCAAGCCTTCCTGCGCGACTGCATTGTTCGGATCGACAGTAAGCGCCTTTTCGTAAGCAAGTTTCGCCGCGTCCTTGTCCCAGCTGACGGAGGCTTTCTTGGCGTCCTCCAGCAATGGGCCGGCGTAACTGGCGCGACGCTGCACGACGTCATCGGCGACAGGCTTGGCCTCTGGCACGAGTGCAGCGACTTCGAGCGCGCGCGCGAAGTTGCCGGACATCTGAGTCAAATCGCCGGTGGCGTACGATTTTTCGCCCAGGGTCAGATACGCCCGTGCCGTGTCGCTGATTCCTTGCTTCGCGCCCTTGTCGCGACTATCGATGCGCAAAGCGAGCTTGAACCGGTCGAGCGCACTCGCTCCGACCGGTGTGGTCAGGCGTTGAGCAGCCAAATCAGCTCGCCCGAGCTTGACGAGTTTCGGTACCGGATCTTCCACGGTCGGGAAATCAACGACCTCGGCAGGCGCTTCCGCGACAGTGTCGGTTTCGGGCAACGACGGAATGGAGTTTTCTCCTGCGCTCGCAATAGCGCTCGACAGCGGCGTGTCGTCCACCGGCGGCTTCGTCGCCACGTCAGGAGACAATGGCGATGCAGGCACAGGTGGCGTGGAAACCGTGGTATCCGGCGCTGCTGTGGCTGGATTTCCCGTGGGAGTGATATTGGATACAACGGGATTTGTCGTGGAAGCTGCTGGACTGGTCGTGGCAGGCGCGGTTGGGCGGGCGTTTGGCGCCGTGAGTACCGCCGCATTGGGTGGCGGCGAACTACCCCGCGGCCAGAAATAAGCACCGAGCGCCCCGCTACCGATGAGTCCCAGCACGAGAATGGCGACCCAAGTGCCTGCGCCGCCGCGCGGATGCGCATTGGCCGATGTTCGAACTTGGGCTTTTGGTGGAATTGCGACCGGCGTGGTCGAACGTTTCAATACCTCGGGTCTGACGTTGACGACGGTCGCGGCAGCGCGGGCCGGTGCAGCTGGCGCGGTCTCGGTCAGCGTCTTCATCTTGAGCGTGGCGCCATCCTGGGCTGACGCGGAGGAAACTGGAATAGTGTCCAAACCGGCCATGAAATCCTCGACATCCGCAAAACGATCTTTCGGATCCTTGGCCAGGGCGCGATCGAACAGAGATTGCCAGTGAGCCACTTTGTCCGGCAGCCGCGGTATGGGTTCGAACACGTGCGCGTAGGCCACCGCGAATCCATCCGCCCCGTCGAATGGTGTCTTGCCGACCAACCCGTAATATGCGAGTACGCCTAGACTGTACAAATCCGAACGCGCATCGATATCCCCACCGCGCGCCTGTTCGGGACTCATGTAGTGGCTGGTACCTACCGATAACCCGGTGCTGGTGATACGCGTCGCCTGACTCGCCGCCAACGCAATGCCGAAGTCGGTAAGGACCGGGTTGTCACTCGCATCGAACAGGATGTTGCCGGGAGCGACATCGCGGTGGACATAGCCGCGTTGGTGCGCATAACCCAGGGCCTTTGCCACGCCATGAAGCACGGCTTTCAGTTCCGATTCGAGGATCCCGCGCTGCACGCGCGCGAGGAAATCGCCTCCAGCGAGGTACTGCATCGAGAAGTAGTGCTGCTGGTTGGACGTCACACCAACATCGAATACCTGCACGATATTCGGATGCGCGAGCGAAGCAAGGGTGCGGGCTTCCTGCAGAAAGCGGCGCGTAAAGGTCGGGTCGGCGGCCAGCGCTGGCGCCATGACTTTGAGCGCGACTTGCCGATCGAGGGAACTTTGCACGGCAAGATAGACGCTTGCCATGCCGCCCTGGCCGATTTCGCCTTTGATGTTATAGCCAGGAATTTCAATCACTGCCCCACGCTCCCTTTACCCGGTGCGATCGCACGGCGCATTCTACCGAAAGCGCGACTCGAGCAATGTGAGCCGCGGCGCGATGAACGATACGGGATGGCCGGTCGGGCTATTGGCACGCGCAGGTGTGGCGTCGACTTGAGTTCGCAAGCAGGAGGCGCCACAGTACTCCGATGATCGAAGCTCTCATCACCCTGATACTCCTCGGCGCACTCGCGCTGATCTGGCAGGATGCCCTGCGCGCACGGGAACTCGCCGCGCGGATCGGGCACCAACTGTGTACAAATTCCGGCTTGCAATTGCTCGATCAAAGCGTATCCCTGCGCAGACTCCGCCTGATTCGCACGGCATCGGGACGGATGGGATTGCGTCGTCAGTACGCTTTCGATGTCAGCACCAACGGTCATGATCGACATCGCGGCACGCTCCGTCTCCGTGAAGGAAAACTGGAGGACTTCAGCCTGCCGCTTCCGGCCGATACCCAGGCCAACAGAACCACCATCGTTCATTGAGTTTCAGCCTGCAAAATGCGGCATTTTCCGTAAAGAAAATTTTTCGCACTATTTGACAACGCGCAGATGCGAACCTTTTCGTGAACTGCCGTCGGCGTCCGGAGTTGCGGGCGGTGGCGGCGGCGATTGCGGCACACCGTCGGCACTGAACATCATGCCCTGGCCGTTTTCCTGGGCGTACACGGCAAGCACAGCCCCGACTGGAACATCCACATTGAAACTGCTGCCGGAAAACCGGGCGCTGAAGCGCACCCAGTCTCGGCCAAGATCCAGATGTGCGACGGCACGCAATGCGATGTTCAGCACCACGCGCCCGTCCTTGATCGCCTGCGCAGGCACCTGCACGCCAGGGAACGAGGCGTCCACCAGCAAGTACGGAGTCAGTCCGTTGTCCGCGATCCACTCGTTGATGGCGCGAATCAGGTAGGAGCGATTCGAGGTCATGCCGGGCGTGCCGGCGGTCTTGTCAGTCACGCAACGATTTCTCTTCGGCAGTCAGGCTACGCGTGAATCCCGGATTGCGGAAAATGCGTTCGCCATATTCATGGATGACATGAGCCTCCCGCGGCAGGACTACGCCAAGAGCGGGCAGGCGCCATACCAGTGGTGCCAGAGCGCAGTCCGCCAGACTCATTTCTGGATTCAGGAAAAATTTGGACGCTTTGAACAACGGCAAAGCGGACAACAAGTCCTCCTTCAGTCGCTTGCGTGCCGCTTCGGCATTCTTGCTCGTGCCTGCGCATTGCCCCACCAAAGGGAGCCAGTCGCGTTCCATGCGGACAATGGCCAGCCGCAATCGCGCGCGCGACAGCGGATCTACCGGCATCAAGGGAGGGTGTGGGTAGCGTTCGTCCAGATATTCGCAAACAACACTTGTGTCATAGAGCACCAGGTCCCGATCCACCAGCGTCGGAAAGCTACCATAAGGATTCAAATCAAGCAGATCATCCGGCGGTTTGCCCGGGTCGGCGAGGATCAGGTCGAAACTCACTCCCTTGGCAGCGAGCACCAGGCGCACACGATGACAGTGTGCGCAGTCGCGTGCGGAATAGAGTGTTAGGACCGTGCGTGAACGTGTGCTCAAGGCCATGCGTCTCCCCTGCCCCGATGCTGCAGCCAAACCCCTTGGCCGACACGCACGAATCTACACCGCACACACCATTCCGCCTAGCACTGCAGGATTTTGGCCCGGACCGTCGACAAAAACGATCCGGACCGCACCGTCAATGTACGTCTTTCCAGTATTCCTTCTTCAGCATCCAGGCAAGCAACGTAAATGCCGCCAGGTAGAGAATCACCCAAACTCCCAGCCTCTCGCGCTTCAGGGCGGCAGGTTCGCCGACATACTGAAGAAATGCTGTGATGTCACGGGCGGTTTCGTCGAACTCCTGCGCGCTCTGTGAGCCGCGCGAACGAAGCTCCAGTTTCTCGATGTGGACTTCTCCGCCTTCCGATGGATGGCCCATCTTGGCGACCTGCGTTCCCTGCAGCTCCCACAAAACATTGGGCATCGATGCACCGGGGAAAAGCGTGTTGTTCCAACCGACAGGGCGTGTCGGATCGACATAAAACGACTTGAGATAGTTGTAGACCCAGTCAGGTCCCTTGGCGCGAGCTTCCAACGACAGGTCCGGCGGCGCCTTGCCAAACCAGGTTTTCGCGTCATCAACCGGCATCGCGGAGACGATTTCCTTGCCGTACTGGCCCCCAGTGACGTTCAGGTTCTTCATGACCTGATCTTCCGTCAGTCCCAGATCTTCGCCGATGCGCGAATAGCGCATGTACTTGATCGAATGGCAACCTACGCAATAGTTGAAGAACAACTTCGCGCCGCGCTGCAGGGATGCCACATTGCCCACATGCGTGTTCGCGGGCGGCAGATCGCCACCCTCGTTTGCATACGCCGGCGCAAGGGTAATAAAGGCAGCGCCCAGGATCAGGGCGAGCTTGGTCATGGCGTGCTTAATCATGCATCGTCACCCGTTCCGGCACCGGCTTGGTGGCATCGATCTTCGTCCAGACAGGCATCGTGACGAAGAACGCAAAATAAAGGAAAGTCAGGACTCGACCGATCCAGGTTTCCACCGGATCCGTGCCGGGTCCTGAGCCGATCACGCCGAGCCAGACAAAACAGACCACCAGAACGGCGAGCATGAACTTGCTGATCCAGCCGCGGTAACGAATCGACTTGACCGGACTGCGGTCCAGCCACGGAACCAGGAAAAGCATGATGATCGCGCCGAACATCACCATCACGCCCAGAAGCTTGTCCGGAATCACGCGCAACATCGCGTAGTAAGGCGTGTAGTACCAGACAGGCTTGATGTGCTCGGGTGTGACCAGCCGATTGGCTTCGACAAAATTATCGTGCTCGAGGAACAGGCCTTTGACGGTCGGTTCGAAAAACAGGATAAATGCACAAATCATCAGGAAGAAGCCGGTGCCGAACAAATCCTTGACCGTGTAATAGGGGTGGAAGGGGATTCCGTCCAACGGAATGCCGTCTTTGCCTTTCACCTTCTTGATTTCCACACCATCGGGATTGTTCGAACCGACTTCGTGCAGCGCGGCAATATGCAGCACCACGAGCAGCAACAGGACCAGCGGCAACGCGATCACGTGCAGCGCAAAGAAGCGATTGAGCGTCGCGTCGGCCGGCAGGTAGTCGCCCATGATCCATTCGACCAGCATGTCGCCGACCACGGGAATCGCACCGAACAGCGAAATGATCACTTTCGCGCCCCAGAACGACATCTGGCCCCACGGCAGCACGTAGCCCATGAAGGCTTCCGCCATCAGGACCAGGTAAATCAGCATGCCCAGGATCCACACCAGCTCACGCGGTTTCTTGAATGAGCCATACATCAGGCCGCGAAACATGTGCAGATAGACCACGATGAAGAACGCCGAGGCGCCGGTCGAGTGCATGTAGCGGATCAGCCAACCCCACTCGACGTCGCGCATGATGTATTCGACGGAGCTAAACGCCTCGGCAGCGCTCGGCTTGTAGTTCATTGTCAGGAAAATGCCCGTGACAATCTGGTTTACGAGCACCAGCAGCGCGAGCGAACCGAAGTAGTACCAAAGATTGAAATTCTTCGGCGCGTAGTACTCCGTCATGTGCTTGCGATAGGCAGGCAACATGTTGGGGGCGCGATAGTTAACCCAGTCCGAGATACCGGAAACGGTGCGTGCAAGCAGATTGGACATCACGCGGCTCCTTGCGGATTGACGCCGATGACCAGAATGTTGTCGCCTTCAAAGTGATAGGGCGGCACTTTGAGGTTGGTCGGCGCGGGGACTCCCTGGAATACGCGTCCAGCCATGTCAAAACGCGACTTGTGACAGGGACAGAAAAATCCACCTTTCCATTGTTCGTCGAACGGCTCGGGTCTGAGTTCGCCGTGGAATTTCGGCGAGCAACCCAGATGCGTGCAGATACCAACCATGACGAGATATTCCGGCCTGCTGGACCGGTATTCGTTCTGCGCATACTTCGGTTGCTGATCCTCGTTGCTGGATTCCGGGTCTTTTAGGCGATCCTTGAGCGTGCCCAGCGCAGCGAGCTGTTCCTTGCTGCGGTGAATGATCCAGATCGGCTGACCGCGCCATTCGGGTGTGTTGCCCCCGACGGTCAGCATCTGGCCGACCTCCAGCTTGGCAATTTCAACAGTAACCGGCGCACCGGCAGTTTTTGCGCGGGCGCTCGGCAACCACGACTTGATGAATGGCACTGCCGCTGCTATGGCTCCTGCACCGCCGACGACTGCTGTCGTAGCGGTAAGGAACCGGCGGCGGCCATGATTGACGCCTTCGTTCGCCATCCGGATCTCCGGTTTCAATGCTGGGGAATACGTTTGGGAAGCGCTGGCATGGCAAGTCGACGTGTGCAAATCGGCGACGCGATCAAGGTCGTTGCGTGTTGCGCAACCGATCTCTACCGCAACATCGCAGAGCTTGCACCACCGCCGACAGGCCCGTGGTCACCAGGGCTGGCCCCAAAAATCATGTTAGTTTAGCGATACCGTCGGCAGGGCACAATCGAACCGACGTCTCTTCGTCCAGTCGTCGCCGCGCGCAAACTGCAGCTACGGCGACCTGATACCGACTTCGGATTTCGCATGAAACCTGCGTTGCGCGCGTTTGCCTTCCTTCTGCAATTTGTCATTGTCGGTCTGGCGTTGGCGTTTGTGATCACCCGGCTGTGGCCGGACGCCGCGGACCGCCTGAGAGGCAACGTGGACTCTGCTCACGCGATCGCCGCCGCTCCCCCGACGACGACGGGCAATCCGCGCAGCAGTGGCCCGGTATCCTACTCGGATGCGGTGGCACGGGCGGCGCCTGCGGTACTGAACATCTACGCCAACAAAATGGTGACGACGCGCCAACGGCTGCTATATCCGGATCCCGTGATGCAGCGACTGTTCGGCGGAATCAGCGTAGGTCCATCGTTTCAGCGACGCGAGCAGAGCCTCGGATCCGGCGTCATCGTCAGCGCTGATGGCTATGTGCTGACCAATAATCACGTGATCGCGCGAGCCGATGACATCCAGGTTCTGCTTTATGACGGTCGTGTCGCACAAGCGCAGGTCGTCGGCGGCGATGAGGATACGGATCTGGCAGTCCTGAAAATCGACGCCTCCAACCTGCCAACTGTCAGCATTGCCGAGGATACCCCGCCAAGCGTGGGTGACGTGGTGCTTGCGATTGGCAATCCACTGGGGCTGGGCAAGACCGTCACGATGGGCATTGTCAGTGCGATCGGGCGTCAGCTCAGCCAATGGGCGTATGAAGATTTCATCCAGACCGACGCCGCTATCAACACCGGCAATTCCGGCGGCGCACTGGTCAACGCACGCGGAGAGCTGGTCGGCATCAATACCGCGTTTCCATCACCTGCCTACGGTGCGGAAGGCATCGGCTTCGCGATTCCGGTTGCTACCGCGAGAAAAGTGCTGGAGCAGATTCGCACCCATGGCCAGGTCATCCGTGGCTGGCTGGGCGCGGAATACGGTCCGGTGGCGGTGCAAGCCAACTCGGGATTGCCCGGCGCGCCGCGCGGGGCACAAGTGCTCGATGTCTATCCACGCAGTCCGGCAGCGCAAGCTGGAATCCAGGCCGGCGATGTTCTGCTTAAATTCGACGGGAAGGAGATTCTTGATCCGGTCGAGCTGCGCAATCGCGAAGCGGCGATCGCACCGGGCACCCAGGTGCACGTCTCCGGCCTGCGCGCCGGCATTACCTTCGAGGTTGACGCGACGCTGCTGCAGCGTCCGGTCCTGAACCGGCTGCAGATTCCGACCAGCTGATCGACAGCTTCGTTGCAGCGCATACATCGAAGCGGGGAACCGCGAAGTACGGCCCGTCGCAAGAGCCCGATACGGGCTACCAGGCGTCAGTTGGTCTGGCGATAGCGCTCGCGCAGGGTATTCACACGAGACACGTAGACGCGTGTTTCATCGAACGGAGGAATTCCACCGTATTTCTGCACATTGGCCGGACCGGCGTTGTAGGCCGCGACCGCCCGGTTTTCATCACCCGAAAAGCTTTTCAGCAGGCCAGCGAGATACTGTGCGCCGCCGCGAATATTCTGGGTCGCATCAAACGGATTGACGACGCCAAGATCGTCGGCGGTGCCGGGCATCAACTGCATGAGACCCTGTGCCCCCTTGTTCGACAGTGCATTCGGGTTGAACGCAGACTCGGCATGCACGACCGCCCGGAGGAGCGATTCATCAACGCCGAACTCCACAGCAGCTGCAGCTATCTCGCTTCGATAAGCATCGCGATTGAGAACTGTCGATCGGAAATTGACTTTTGAATGGATGTCGCAGGCGAAGCACGTGGAGATGTACGTGAACAGCACGCGATAGCCGCGCCCGGCCGGTCGGATATTCGTATATTCCGTGATGCCGTTGGCTTTATTTACTTTGTATACAGCACCACGCAGCACTTTCGGTGGTTCTGGCGCCGCCACAGCCGGAGCAGTCGGAACCGGATCGCTGCTATCTGAAGTCGCCGGTGCATCGCGATACTGCCATTGACCTTGCGGTGCGGTTGCAGGGGCTGTTGAGTTGGCGGCGTGTGCAGGATTCGGCGCGGCGGCCTTTGCGGGTGCATCGGCAAAGCTCGCTACTTTTGTACAATTGACGTACCCGCCGATACGGTTCGTGTATGCGATCTCGCCCTTTACCCCGCTGCACCGATAAAGATCACCGGCCCAAAGCACGGGCGCGTAGGCGCAAACGGCCGCAATGGCGAACAGCCGGAGTAGCCATCGGGCGCTGCGGTGGGCCGGGCAGTAGCTCATGCGCGTCTCAAGTCTGGAGCACAAGTTTCTGACAAAGCAGGAAAAATGCCAAGTGCAACGGCCCAATCCGCGCGTTATGCAACTGGCGGCGTCCCGCAACAGCGCGTA
The DNA here is from genome assembly GCA_039934615.1 of Tahibacter sp. Taxonomy (GTDB): domain Bacteria; phylum Pseudomonadota; class Gammaproteobacteria; order Xanthomonadales; family Rhodanobacteraceae; genus Tahibacter. The sequence continues at coordinate 8,592 of JBDTLV010000061.1, read as the reverse complement.
AACTACCGCGCTACCTCGATTTTTTGGTTTTACGATGACCGGCAAGCTGTACATCAAGACCCATGGTTGTCAGATGAACGAGTACGACTCGTCGAAGATGGCCGACGTATTGCGTGTCTCTCACGGTCTGGAACTGACCCAAATCGAGGCCGACGCCGACGTTATTCTGGTGAATACCTGTTCCGTGCGCGAAAAGGCACAGGAGAAAGTGTTCTCGCAGCTCGGCCGCTGGAAGGAACTCAAGCAGAACAAGCCCAGCCTGTTGATCGGTGTCGGCGGCTGCGTCGCCTCCCAGGAAGGCGCGGCGATCGTCAAGCGCGCACCCTATGTGGACCTGGTATTCGGCCCGCAGACCTTGCACCGCTTGCCGCAGATGATCGCGGCGCAGCGATCCACTGGGACATCGCAGGTCGACATTTCGTTCCCCGAGATCGAAAAGTTCGATCGCATGCCGGAGCCGCGCGCGGAAGGTCCGACGGCCTTCGTCTCGATCATGGAAGGTTGCTCGAAATACTGTACGTTTTGCGTTGTTCCTTATACGCGCGGCGACGAGGTCAGCCGCCCCTTCGACGATGTACTCGCCGAAGTTGCCAGTCTCGCCGACCAAGGAGTGCGGGAGATCAATCTGCTCGGGCAGAACGTCAATGCCTATCGCGGCCCCATGCACGATGGCGGCAATGCCGATCTTGCGTTGCTGATCCGCGCGATCGCCGAACTCGATGGTATCGGCCGGATCCGCTTCACTACCTCCCATCCGCTCGAATTTTCCGACTCGCTGATCGAAGCGTATGCGACCGTGCCAAAGCTCGCTGATTATCTGCACTTGCCCGTGCAAGCGGGTTCGGATCGGATTCTGGCCGCGATGAAACGCGGCTACACGGCGCTCGAATACAAGCAGAAAATCCGCAAGCTGCGCGCAGCCCGCCCCGGGATCTCGGTTGCATCCGACTTCATCGTCGGTTTTCCGGGCGAAACGGATCGCGATTTCGCCGCCACGATGAAACTCATCGAGGATGTCGGATTCGACCAAAGCTACAGTTTTATTTATTCCAAACGTCCCGGCACTCCGGCATCGAACCTGGAAGACGACACTCCGGAAGCCATCAAGAAGGAACGCCTGGCGCATCTGCAGACGACCATCAACGCCAACTCGGCGCGCATCAGCGCAACGATGGTAGGTACTCGCCAGAGCGTCCTGGTCGAGGGCCCGAGTCGACGCGATGCGAACGAATTGACCGGAAAGACCGAAAACATGCGGTCGGTGAATTTTGTGGCCCCTGAACGCCTGATCGGCCAATTCATCGATATCGAGATTACCCACGCGATGGCAAATTCGCTGCGTGGTCGCGTCGCCACCGCGGACTGACCACGGCGACGTAGACGCCCGTCGGCCATCGCGACGAGCGCCGGCTACTGGTAGATCAGCGCAGCATTGGCAGATTGAGCCCTTGCTCGCGGGCGCATTGCGCGGCGATCTCGTATCCGGCGTCGGCATGCCGCATCACACCAGTGGCGGGATCATTCCACAGTACGCGAGCCAGGCGCCGATCGGCGGCCTCGGTTCCATCGGCGACAATCACTACGCCGGAATGTTGGCTGTAGCCCATGCCTACTCCGCCGCCGTGATGCAGCGATACCCAAGTGGCCCCGCTGGCGGTATTGAGCAAGGCATTGAGCAGGGGCCAGTCGGAAACTGCGTCGCTGCCGTCGCGCATCGATTCGGTTTCGCGATTGGGTGAAGCGACTGAACCCGAATCCAGGTGATCGCGACCGATCACGATCGGCGCCTTGAGCTCACCATTGCGGACCATCTCGTTGAACGCGAGTGCCAGTCTGTGGCGCTGGCCAAGGCCGACCCAGCAGATTCTTGCGGGCAGGCCCTGGAAGCTGATGCGCTGCTTCGCCATGTCCAGCCAATTGTGCAAATGCGCATCGTCCGGAATCAGCTCTTTTACCTTTTGATCCGTTTTATAAATATCTTCGGGATCGCCGGAAAGCGCGACCCAGCGAAAAGGCCCGATGCCCCGGCAGAACAGCGGTCGAACGTAGGCCGGCACAAAACCCGGAAAATCGAACGCGTCGCTACAGCCTTCGTCCTTCGCCATCTGGCGAATGTTGTTGCCATAGTCGAACGTCGGGATACCGGCGCGGTGAAACGCCAGCATGGCCTCCACATGCGTGCGCATCGATCGCTTGGCGGCATCGCGCGTCCCATCCGGATCCGACTTGCGACGATCGAACCACTGCTCGACGCTCCAGCCCAGCGGCAGATAACCGTTCACCGGGTCGTGCGCGCTGGTCTGATCGGTCACCGCGTCAGGCCTTACTCCGCGAGCGACCATTTGCGGCAGGATTTCCGCGGCATTGCCGAGCAAGGCGATGGATTTCGCCTCGCCAGCAGCGGTATAGCGCGCGAGTCTCGCGAGCGCGTCGTCCAGATCGTTGGCCTGTTCGTCGACGTAACGCGTCTTGAGACGAAAATCGATGCGACTCTGCTGACACTCGATGTTCAGCGAGCAAGCCCCGGCCAGCGAAGCCGCCAGCGGTTGTGCACCGCCCATGCCACCGAGACCCGCCGTCAGGATCCAGCGTCCTTTCAAGCTGCCACCAAAATGCTGGCGTCCCATTTCCACAAAAGTCTCGTAGGTTCCCTGCACGATGCCCTGCGAACCAATGTAGATCCAGCTGCCCGCTGTCATCTGGCCATACATCATCAAGCCCTTGCGATCGAGCTCGTTGAAATGCTCCCAGGTAGCCCAGGCTGGCACCAGATTGGAATTCGCAAGAAGTACACGCGGCGCGTCGGCGTGCGTCGGAAAGACCCCCACCGGCTTGCCAGACTGGATCAGAAGAGTCTGATCGTCGCGCAAATCGCGCAACTCCCGCAGGATGGCATCGAAACATTCCCAATCGCGCGCGGCGCGTCCAATCCCGCCGTAGACGACCAGTTCCGCGGGGTTTTCCGCGACATCCGGATCAAGGTTGTTCTGCAACATGCGGAACGCGGCTTCGCTCTGCCAACTCCGGCAGGACAACTGGCTGCCGCGCGGAGCGCGGATGATACGGCGAGTATCGATGCGGGTTGCGGCGTTCATGGGGTCACTCGGCGGCGAAGGCCGCGATTATAGGGTCCGGGACCGGCTCGGGCGACACTGCGGCAATCGCCGCGAAACCGGGCAAGGCGAACCGACAATCGATTTCCCTGCGATCTCGGCGGCGGGACGATGACCTGATCGTGCATGCCGGGCATAATTGGCGGATGCCCGCCTTGATCGACTTTCCTCTGCGCCGTTCGCGCAGTTTCGTCTTCGCACTATTTGTAGCCGTGCTCTGCGCGTGCAGCATCCAGCCGACGCAGAATGACGCGCAGCGAGTGGTGACGCCCGCTCCACGTCTGATCCTGATTTCGATCGATGGTTTCCGTGCCGACTATATTGAGCGTGGCCTGAGCCCGGCCCTCTCGGCGCTGGCATCCCGTGGCGTGCACGCAGACGCGATGCGGCCGGCATTTCCGTCACTGACCTTTCCCAACCACTACACCCTGGTGACCGGTCTGTATCCCGACCATCACGGCATCGTGCATAACCGCATGAGCAATCCGCGCACTGGCGCGCACTATGTGTACAACACCCCCGACACGACTGCGGATCCGCGTTGGTGGGGTGGCGAGCCGATCTGGGTCCGTGCGGAACGGCACGGCATCCGGTCCGCGACCATGTACTGGCCTGGCTCGGACGTGGCGATCGATGGTGTGCGGCCCACCTACTGGAAACCATTTGACGCGCAAAAGAGCCCGATGCAGCGCGTCGACACCCTGCTAGGTTGGCTCGATCTGCCGGCGGATCAGCGGCCGCGCTTCATGACCTTGTATTTTGAACAAGTGGACAAGGCCGGACATGACTTCGGGCCGGAGTCGGCCGAGGTTGATGCGGCAATCGGCAAAGTCGATGCCGCGATCAGCCATCTCGTGGAAGGCCTGACCCAGCGACAACTGGACAATTCGACGAATATCGTGGTCGTGTCCGACCATGGATCGACCCCGTCGGGACGCGACAAACTGATCTTCATCGACGACCTGGTCGACCTTCGCCGTGCGCAGGCGATCTCGCTCGGGATTGTTGCCGGTTTCCGTCCGCGCATCGCGCAGCGCGCGTATGTTGAACGTTCGTTGCTCGGAGAGCATGCGCACATGCAATGCTGGCACAAAGAGGACATTCCGGAACGTTTTCACTACGGCCACAATGCGCGGGTTCCGCCTCTCGTTTGCCTCGCGGCGCCGGGCTGGATGATCACGACGCACGAGTACGCCAATGGTCCGAAGGCGACGTTTTCACTTGGCGAGCACGGCTATGACAATGAATTGCCGGACATGCGGGCGCTCTTCGTCGCCGCGGGCCCTTCGCTGCGACAAGGCCTGCGTGTTGCCGAATTCAACAATGTCGATGTGTATACTTTATTGGCTCGACTGCTTGGCCTTTCGCCAGCGAACAATGATGGCGACCCCAGGACCACCCTTCCAATGCTGAGCACTCCCGAGTAGCGCCCTTCCCTCAGCGCCGTGCAAGGCGCTCCACGGTCGTCCGGTAGTTTTCCGCCGTGCGTTGCCGATCTCGATGCTGGAAGTCCCTGACTACCCATTCGCCAGCAACCATCACATCGCGCACCGGGTTGCGATTGCCGGCGAATATCAGGCTATCCAGCATATGCGTCGAGTCGCGGCCCGCGAGCGTCGGCACCGACTCGTCGAGCACAAGCAGGTCCGCGCGCATACCCACCTCAAGCGATGCGATGGCTTGACCGGAAGCCTGGGCGCCCCCGTACAACGCATCGCCCCACAGCGTTTCTCCGACGCTGCTGCTCGATTCGGAGACGGCGATGTTCCGATGTCGCGTCGCAAGGCGCTGGCCGTATTCGAGCCAGCGCAACTCTTCGAGTGGTGAAACCGAAATGTGACTGTCCGAACCGATGCCCAGAATGCCGCCCGCGTCCAGATAGGACTTGAGCGGAAACAGGCCGTCGCCGAGATTGGCCTCGGTCGTCGGACAGAGGCCAGCTACTGCACCGCTGATTGCGAGCCGGGCAATTTCGGATTCGGACAGATGCGTGGCGTGCACAAGCGTCCATCGCGCATCGACCGGCGCGTGATCGAGCAACCAGTCGACCGGCCGCGCATTGCGCAAGGCCAGGCAATCCTGCACTTCGCCGAGCTGTTCCGCGATATGGATATGGATCGGCCGGGCATCGACGAGGCCGCTGTTCAGGACGACCTTCATCGCGTCAGCCGGCACGGCGCGCAGCGAATGCAACGCAGCGCCGATCCGCAAAGTAGAACTTTCCATTCCGATCAACCGCTGCAGCAGGCGCTGGTAGTCGTCCAGTGCATGCCCAAAGCGTCGTTGACGCTCGCTGAGACCGCGGCCGTCGAAACCGCCGGTCAGATACAGCGTGGGCAGCAGCGTGAGACCGATCCCGGCAGTGCGCGCCGCTTCGATAAGCGCGAGGCTCATTTGGGCAGGATCAGCGTAGTGCGATCCGTCGGGGCGATGATGCAGGTAATGAAATTCGCAAACCTGGGTATAACCGGCTTCAAGCATTTCCACATAGAGCTGCGTGGCGATCGTGCAGAGTTCCTCCGGACCAACACTGCCGGCAAACGCATACATCACCTCGCGCCAGGTCCAGAAACTGTCTTCGGCATTCGACTGGCGTTCAGCCAGCCCGGCCATTGCGCGCTGGAATGCGTGAGAGTGCAGATTTGGCATCCCGGGCAGGATCCAGCGTCCCAAGCTCGCCACTTCCCCGGTCGGACGATCTTCGTCAACACGCAGCAACTGGCCGTTCACGACGTCGAGCTCGACATCCGACTCCCAGCCCTGCGGCAACCAGGCGTTTTTTGCGTGCAATACGCTCATTTTTTTCTCCGCGATCGGGTATGCAGCCGCCATGGCGTCCCGCTAAGCTGCGCGCATGTTGAAGGTTCGCGGCCACTACGCCAAGTGGTGCAGCGCATAGATCCTGCCTAGCAATGGAAAGCCAGACCATGAACGCCGACTGGGATCAGTTATTGCTTGATTGCCGACTTGCCACGCTGGCGGACGACGGTTCCGACTATGGGATTGTCGAAGCGGCAGCAATTGCATGGAAGGATGGGCACATAACTTACGCCGGACCGATGGCGACACTCCCGGGACCGCCGCATGAGTTGTCTGCACATGTGGAATCCGCACACAATGCCTGGATCACGCCAGGACTCGTCGATTGCCACACGCATCTGGTTTTCGCCGGCGATCGCGCCCGGGAATTCGAGATGCGGCTGAACGGATCAAGTTACGAAGACATCGCGCGAGCCGGAGGAGGCATCGTCTCGACCGTCGAGAAAACGCGGGCGGCCAGTGAGGATGAACTGTTTGTCAATTCCTTGCCCCGCGCGCGCGCATTGCTGCGCGACGGGGTCACCACGCTGGAGATAAAGTCGGGTTACGGGCTGAACCTGGACAGCGAAATGCGCATGCTGCGGGTGGCACGGCGCATCGGCACCGAGCTCGGTATCGGCGTTTCCACGACGTTTCTCGGTGCGCACGCCATCCCTACCGAATTTGCCGGTCGCCAGTCCGACTACGTCGACGAGGTCTGCATCCATATGCTCCCGGCGATCGCGCATTCGGGACTGGCCGACGCAGTCGACGCATTTTGTGAACATATTGCATTCACCACAAACGAGACTCGCCGCGTGTTCGAAACCGCGCGCAGCCTCGGCCTGCGAACCAAACTACATGCAGACCAGTTGAGCGACATGGGCGGAGCAGCGCTCGCCGCCGAATTCGGTGCGCTGTCGGCCGACCACATCGAATACACGAGTGAATCCGGCGTCCGCGCCATGGCAGGGGCAGGCACCGTCGCCGTTCTTCTGCCGGCGGCCTTCTACGCGCTGCGCGAAACGCGCCTCCCACCCGTACAGCAGTTGCGCGCACATGGCGTTCCGATTGCCCTGGCGAGCGACCTCAACCCCGGCACATCGCCATTGCTTTCTCTGCGGCTGGCGATGAATTTGGCTTGCACCCTGTTTCGCCTGACGCCTGCCGAGGCGCTGCGCGGCGTCACGCGGCATGCCGCACGCGCGCTGGGATTGAGTGATCGCGGCATGCTAGCGGCGGGACTGCGTGCTGACTTGGTCCTCTGGGATGTGGCCCATCCTGCCGAGCTTTCCTACTGGATCGGCGGTAATCTGGCGCGGCGGGTTTATGCAGAAGGGCGGCAAGTAGCTTGATCGGGCACAAAAAAACCCCGCGACAGCGGGGTTTTTCGATTCGCCCTGACGTCAGATGACGCCGCGTATCGTTCAGGCTGGCTTTTTCACCGCAGCCTTCTTCACGGCCGGAGCCGCGACTTTCTTGACCGCGGGCTTTGCCACGACGGTCTTGGTGGCCGCGACCGCCTTGATCGCTGGTGGGCGCACGTTGCCGTAACTTCCGGCGTAGATCTTGCCCTTGCGGGTCTTCTTGTCGCCCTTGCCCATCTCAAACTCCAGAAACCTTGCGAATGATCCGGTAGCTTACCAGTGTGACGCGCCCACGCAAACCGTCAGTGCGAATGGGCGGCAGAATGGGCGCACCCGGATTCACTTGGTTGGGAACGCGCTGTCGGCTCACAGGCGGTCTGAGCGCAATGGATGCCATCGAGTTGCACCGTGGCGTGTTCGATGCCGAAGCGGCTGCGCAACAGTCGACCAACTGCCAGGATCGCGGCATCGGGTTCGGCCCCATCGAGCAAGCGTGCATGCAGTGTCGCCATGCGTATACCTCCGGCCAATTGCCACACATGCACATGGTGAACTTCGCGCACGCCGATGTCCGCATCGTCAACGGCCGCCGCCAGCGTATCGACGGCCAGCCCATCCGGTACGCCTTCGAGCAGGATATGCGCCGAACGGCGCAGCAATCGCCACGCGCTCACGAGGATCAGCAGCGAGACGAAGATGGACATTGCCGGGTCTGTCCATAGCCATCCCAGGTAGCGCACCAGCAACGCGGCGCTCACGGCGCCGACCGACCCGAGCAGATCACCAAGCACATGCAAGCGCGCGCTCGCCGTATTCAGATCATCATGGTCGTGGCCGCCGAGGGTCTGCAGCACCAGCAGGTTGACGAGCAGGCCACCCGCCGCGACGGCGAGCATGGTACCCGACAGGATCGGCGCGGGAGCGAGAAAACGCAGCAGCGCTTCCACCATGATCCATGCGACCAGCAAGAACTGGGCAAGCGCATTGCTGTAGCCGACCAGGACCTCCAGCCGCGCGTACCCAAAACTGCGCCGCGCATCCGCTGGACGGCGCGCATAGTGGACGCCTATCCAGGCGAACAGCAGCGCCAGCGCATCGACCAGCATGTGGCCCGCATCGGCGACCAATGCCAGTGAGCCGGACCACCATCCACCGACCGCTTCGGCGATCAGGGTCAGCGTCGTCAGCGCCAGTGCCAGCAGTAGTCGGCGAGCACGCCGTGGATCGCCCATGAAGTGTGCGGCGTGCGAGCGCGTTTCGTCGTCCAGTTCCGGATGACTGTGGCCATGGCTGTGCTCGTCGCCGTGGTCGTG
>JBDTLV010000060.1:0-30263 GCA_039934615.1 Tahibacter sp. | reverse complement strand
GGCTTCAAAAACAAAAACGCCCCGGTTTCCCGGGGCGCTTTTTTCAGCTCGATTCGGCAGGGTAGTAGCGTCGCCGAGCCTACAATTACTGACTGCCTTTGGCGCCAGGCGTGGTGATGAATCCAATCTTCACCATGCCCTGGTTTTTCGCGTCGGCCATCACTTTCGCGATGATCTCGTAGCGCGTTGCCTTTTCCGCGCGAATCTGCAACTCGGGTTGCGGCGTCTTTTGCGCCGTGACAGCGAGCTGAGCTTTGAGCTCCAGATTCGAAATGGCGCTGTCGTTCCAGTAGATCGAACCGTCTTCCTTGACGGCCAGATCGATCGGTTCGACCGGGTCTTCGTTCTTCTGGTTTACGTTCGCTTGAGGAAGGTCGATGCGGATCTTGTGCTGCATCAGCGGCGCCGTGATCATGAAGATGATCAGGAGCACCAACATCACGTCGACGAGCGGCGTAACGTTGATTTCGGCCATCGGACTGCTGACGTTGCCACCACCACCGCTGCTAGCACTGAAGGCCATGGCTTATTTCCTCGCAACTGGTGCCATCGGCTGGCCCGTACGCACAGCCGGTGCAGGACCGCCTGCTTCGACGCGCGAACCGGTGGCGAAGAAGTCATGCAGATCGTGCGCGAATTCGTCAAAACGAGCCAGAATTACGCGGTTCGAGCGCACGAAGAAGTTGTACGCCAGCACTGCAGGAATCGCGACGGACAGACCAAAGGCCGTCATGATCAGCGCTTCGCCGACCGGGCCCGCCACTGCGGCCATGGATGCGTCGCCGGTGGAACCAATCTTGATCAGAGCACGATAGATGCCCCAGACGGTGCCGAGCAGGCCAACGAATGGAGCCGTTGAGCCCACGGTGGCGAGTACTGTCAATCCGCCCTCGAGACGACCGCTTTCGCGGGCGACCGCCTGGCGCAGTGCTCGATCGATAAACTCTGATCGATTCAGTGCTTCAACGAGGCGACTGCCTTCATTGCGCTGGTGATGCGCGGCTGCCGATGCGCAATCGAGAGCGATCTTGGAGAACGGCTCCGATTTGGGTTGGTCTTCCATGAAACGGATCGATTCCTGTGCCGAAGGCGTTTCCCAGAACGTGCGCATCACGGTCGCCATGCGCGTTCTGATGCCGGTGTTCCGGATCAAATTGAGCACGATGAAATAGACAGACAGTACCGAGAACAGGGTCAGCGTGGCGAATACCACGTAACCAACGGCATCGAAGTTGTGAATCAGATGGTCAAAGCCCATCTGCTGCAATGCTTGCGCATTGTTGTTGCCGCCAATACCGGCCGACAACGCCGCGTCGGCTGGCATACCAGCCGCTGGAACTGACCCGGGGGCCGAAGTATCTTGGAACATGACGCTACCCTTCGTAGAGACGGAATGAAGATCAGAGATCTTGGCGAATTACATGTCGTTCAAATTGAAGTCAAACGGTACCAGTGCCCAACCTTCCACAATCTGACCGTTGCGACGACCCGGATTGAACACCCAAGTCTGCGCGGCATCCATTGCCGCTCGGTCAAGCTCTCGGAAACCTGAAGACTTTTCCACCTGGATGTCTTTTGGCTTTCCGTCGGTACCAATCAAGATGCGCAGCAATACCTTGCCTTCATGGTGTTGACGCACGGCCTGAGGCGGATATTTGACCGGTTTCATCCTGCGATAGCTCACGTTTTCCGACGGTGCGATGTCAGAGGGCGGAGCTGGCGGCGCCGGTGGAGCCGGAGGTGGCGCAGGGATAGCGGCGGTTGAGGCCTCCTCGACGATCACCGGCGGTGGTGGCTCCGGTGGCGGCGTTGGCGGTGGCTTCACTTTTTCAATGATCTTCGGCGGCGGCTTCTTCGGCGGCTCCGGCGGCGGCGGCGGTGGTGGCGGCGGCGGCGGCGGCGGCTCGATGAACTCGACCGTCACGATATTTTCTTTTTCCTTTTCCTTGGCCAGGGGCGGAGCCACCGGTGCCAGCATCAGCATGAACGCGAACGCATGCACGGCCATTGCGCTTGCAATTGCCGAGGTGCGCCTCCAGCTGTAGGTTTCGCGCTGGTCTTCTTGGGTAGTCAACGCCATTTGCCTGAACCAAAGTTCGCTGTATGAGATCTGTGGAAGTCTTGGCACCTGGCAGCGTTTTATTGCTGCTGTGCCCCCGCAGTGCCGGGTGGGGGCAGGCACCGTACACCAGCCCGCCGTACCACTCAAGCACGTTGAGCTGATTTTCTATCTTAACCTGCCGTGAGGCGCGGCGGGTACTAGAGTGCGGTGCGTAGAATGCGCCTTCGCCGTCTGTCTATTTCTTTTTGACGACGCCGCCGCCCTTGATCATCTTGAGCCAGTTTTCCGACATCGCCCGGGTTTCTTCGAACCCTTTGGCCTTTTCCATGGCCGCGATTGCGCCAGCCTTGTTGCCCAGCTCGTTCTCGGCATTTCCAAGCAGCACGTAGGCGGCTCCCTGACGCTTGACGCCACGCTGCAACGCTTTCTTCATTGCGTCGCGCGCGTCCGGCCATTTTTGGTTATTGACCAGCAGCTGACCGCGCAGGAAGTCTGCCTCCCCGTCTTTTGCGAATGGGGATGCCTTTTCGTATGCGTCGATTGCTTTGGTTTCGTCATCGGCGAGTGCGTAGGAGTCGCCCAGCAGCTTGTACATTTCATAGCTGGGCTTTACCACGCCTTTGGTAAAGCCTTCTTCCAGGACTGCCGCTCCATCTTTGGCCTTGTCAGCCTGGCCGTAAAGCTGGGCCAATAACTTGTAGTCGTCGCCAGTCGTGAAAAGCCCCTTGGCTTTCGAATCAGCGAGGAGTTTCAATGCTCTGTCTTCGTGCTTGCCGTTGACATAGATCGACGCCAGCTGCTGGATCAGCTTTTTATCAGTCGGTGTTTTCGCCAACTGTGCTTCTGAGATCTTGGCGGCTTCGTCGTACTGGTCGAGCTCGAAATAGCTGGCCATCAGGATCTGGTTCCAGCTTTCGTTTGTTTTTTCGCTCTTGGCGATCGCCTCTTTCAGGCTGTTGATCGCGTCTTGATACTTTTCCAGACGATAGTAGGCGTTGCCCTTGATCGCCAGGACTTCGGCTTTCGAATCTCCGCTCTGCTTGACGTAGTCGTCGACGGACACGAGTGCGTCAGCGTACTTTTCTTCCTGCAATTGGTATTGCGCCAGCGTATACATCGCCGGAAACTGGTTTGAGTTGGGCAGGGCATCGATGCTGATCGCCTGTTTCATGTCGGCGATTGCACCCGCTCCGTCCTCTTTTTCCCATTTCATGTTCGCGCGCAGGTACAGCGCGAATGCTTGCGCATACGGGGTGAGTTTCTTGTCTTGCAGAACTTCGTCGGCGAGCTTGAGACCTTCGTCCGTATTACCCTCCGCCATTGCGTCATTGATCTTGTTCAGCGTGCGGCCGATGGAATCCGGCATCTGCGCCTTGGGATCGTGGCGCGTCGCGTTGGGATAGGTGTTCGCGGCCGAAGCATCTTTCTTGACGCTCTTGCTTGACTCATTGCCGCCACGTTGTCCGGCCATGCGCGACTGCGCTGCTGCCAGACCCGTAGCGAGGAACAGGGCAGCGCCCAAGCATAAGACGGTCTTCTTCACAATCGGACCTTGCATGGTGGAAGCCTCAACTTGAATGGGATAACACCAACTCTGCCACGATGCTTATCGTAGACGAGAGAGGAGCCACAAAGGTTAATGCTGGAGCATGCAAACTACAAGCGTACGGTGGTCAGGTTCGATTCACTTGGAAATTGGGGCGATCCGCGCGCTGCCGTGGTAGCGGCGCATTGTCTGCCCTGCACGAATGGCGCTGCCGGCCGAATTCCTGCTCCGGCAGCGCCACTTCAGCATCTTGTGCAATTGTCTCAATTAATACAAACGTACTATTGATAGGGCGGCTTGAGGAGCAACCGTTCCACATGCTTCAAACGTCGAGGTTGCTGACACGCAATGCGTTGCTTTCGATGAAGGCTCTTCGCGGCTCGACGACGTCACCCATCAATGTCGAAAATATCTGATCGGCGGCCACTGCGTCTTCGACGCTGACCTGCAGCAGACGTCGCGTTTCTGGGTTGACGGTGGTTTCCCACAGCTGTTCGGGATTCATTTCGCCGAGACCCTTGAATCGCTGAATTGTGCGTCCTTTCTTGGCTTCGTCCATTAGCCAGCGCCGTGCGTCTGCAAAGCGCTGGATTGGATGCGCACTGTTGCCACGGCGAATTTCCGCGCCGGGCTGCAGCAATCCTGCCAGCTGACGGGCTACATCGAGTATGGGTTTGAATTCCGAACCCGCCAAAAATGTTGCCGGTAATACCTGGCGTGACGTCAACCCATGCTGCTGTCGATCGATAACGAGTGCCGCGGGATGGTCAATGGTTGCGAGTTGCGTGTCGAGGCCATAGCGGGCCCGACCAGGACTTGTGCCGTTCAAGCGGTTGGACAGGCTTGCCAGCCATTCAGTCAGAATTGCACTGCTACTGGACCAGTCGCCTTCCGGGGGTGGCAGCTCAAGCATGGCGTCCAGTACCAGCGGATCGCAACGGTGACTCAGTCGCTGAATCTGATCCAACGCGACCTGGAAATCGGCAAGGAGCCGTTCCAGAGCGACGCCGGCGATCGGAGGAGCCGCACTGCTGGTCCGCAGTTCCGCCCCGTCCACGGCGTTTGAGATCAGATACTGATTCAGGGCCGCGTCGTCTTTCAAGTAGAGCTCTTGTTTGCCTTGCTTAAGCTTGTAGAGCGGCGGCAATCCAATATAGATATATCCGCGATCGATGAGCTCCGGCATTTGCCGGTAGAAGAACGTCAGTAGCAATGTTCGGATATGTGAACCGTCAACGTCTGCGTCGGTCATCAGAATGATGCGGTGATAGCGCAGTTTGTCCGGGTTGTACTCATCCTTGCCGATACCGCAACCGAGCGCAGTAATTAGCGTACCGACTTCGGCAGATGACAGCATTTTATCAAAGCGCGCACGTTCCACATTGAGAATTTTACCCTTCAGGGGTAGAATTGCCTGAGTTTTGCGATTTCGACCCTGCTTGGCAGATCCACCAGCCGAATCTCCCTCGACGATGAAGAGCTCCGAGAGCGCGGGGTCTTTCTCCTGGCAGTCGGCCAATTTTCCGGGAAGTCCTGCGATATCGAGGGCGCCTTTGCGACGCGTCATCTCCCGTGCCTTGCGCGCTGCTTCGCGCGCGCGAGCCGCGTCCACGACCTTTCCAGCGATTGATTTGGCTTCTGCCGGGTTCTCGAGGAGGAACTCTTCGAGTTTGGCGTTCACGATTTGTTCGACGATTCCCTTCACTTCCGACGAAACAAGCTTGTCTTTGGTCTGTGAGGAAAATTTGGGATCGGGAACCTTGACCGACAACACTGCGATCATCCCTTCACGCATGTCGTCACCGGACAAGGCTACCTTGGCGTGCTTAGCCAATCCGGACGATTCGATGTAGTTCGTCAGTGTTCGCGTCAATGCCGCTCGAAGGCCGGTCAAGTGGCTGCCACCGTCCTTTTGCGGGATGTTGTTGGTGAAGCAAAAGCAAGTTTCTTGGTACGCATCGGTCCACTGCAATGCCGCTTCGACGCTGATTCCATCCTGCTGTGCATTGAATGTAATGACGTTGGCGTGCAGGGGTGTTTTCAACAGCGCCAAATGCTGCACGAACGACCGAATTCCACCTTGGTATTGAAAGATGTCGTGCTTTTCACTGCGCTCGTCAAGTATTTCGATCTTGACGCCAGAGTTCAGAAAGGACAGCTCACGCAGGCGTTTTGCAAGGATGTCGTAGTGAAATTCGACATCAGAAAAGGTTCCGGTGCTGGGTTTAAACCTGACCGTGGTACCTCGCCGTGACGAAACCCCAGAGACCTTGAGCGGGAAGAGTGGCTCCCCGTGCTGATATTCCTGCTGATGCTCGTGCCCTCCCCGGTAGATGGTCAGCCATAGGTGTTCAGACAGAGCATTGACGACGGAAACACCGACTCCGTGCAGACCGCCGGAAACCTTATAGGAGTTGGCGTCGAATTTGCCACCTGCGTGCAGCACAGTCATTACGACTTCTGCGGTTGATCGACCCTCTTCCTCGTGCGTGTCCACAGGAATGCCGCGACCATTGTCGGCGACGCTGACTGAGCCATCCTGATGGATCGTAACCACCACGTGGTCGCAGTAACCTGCCAATGCTTCGTCAATTGCATTGTCGACCACCTCGAAGACCATATGGTGCAAGCCAGTCCCGTCATCGGTATCACCAATGTACATACCGGGTCTCTTTCGGACGGCTTCGAGACCTTTGAGGACTTTGATATTGCTTTGGTCGTACTGATCGCTCATGTGCGAGGTGAAATCCAGGTTGGCGGCAGTGCCGCGACGGCATCTAGGGTAAAGTCGAATTATAGCAGTGTGTCGATTCTGCCTTGTTCCACGTGGAACAAAGTGCACGCTCCGAGCAGCTCAGAAGGGCAATCGGTACCCGAAATCAGTACCTGTGCACCACTGGCTTGCAGCCATTTGACCGCGCGTTGCCTGTGCGCCAAGTCGAGCTCAGAAGCGAGATCGTCAAAACAGACGATGGGCCACTCCCCTGTCAGCTCCGCGTAAACCGTGGCCTGAGACATCGCGCATGCCAGAGCGCATAGTTTTTCCTGTCCCCGAGATAGAAATTCCCTACCTGGAGCGCCTTCAAAGACCAAACTCCAATCCGCACGATGAGGGCCTGAGTGCGAGAAACCTCGCCGACGATCCCGACCACGGTCCGCTTCCAGCGCCTCCATCAGACTCACTCCGGACTTCCATCCTCTCGCGTAGCTGAGAGTTGCGGAACCAAGCTCCCCGAGCAGCTCCTCTGCCCGTCCTACGACTGTCGGTTCCCATACTGCCAGGTAGCGACTCCTCAACTCGTGAACCCTATCGGCCCAACGGACGAGCTCTTCGTCCCATGCCGCCAACTCGTCCTCGCTCCCGCTCGCTTTCAGGAGCGCATTCCTCTGACGCAGTGCGCGACGATAGGACTGCGAAATCCCATAGAACTCTGGTTCCACGTGGAACACCGACCAATCGAGAAAGCGTCTCCTCACCTCAGCACCTGCGCCAATCAGCGCATGTGAACCCGGATCAAAACTCACGACAGCGCACTCACTTAGCAGCTCAGAAATACCCCGCAGGGCCCTCCCATCTACCCGTCCAACCCAACGAGCGCCTTCCCGCATCAAACCAACACGGCGAATCCGACCGTCCTGCCTCATCAATTCAACAAAAACTTCCAAACGGCCGCCCCCACGAAACACCAGAGACTCAGCGCTGCCACCCCTGAAAGACTGCGCGTGAGCCATCAGAAAAACCGCTTCGAGAACTGATGTCTTCCCCGCCCCATTGCTCCCAACCAAAACATTAATCCCGGCGGACAACTCCAGTTCAACCTCACTCAAATTACGCAGGCCCCGAATTCTCAGTTGAACAACGCGCATACCGATTCCCGGATATGAAAAAGCCCGCGACACACACCTCGCGGGCTTCTGGCGACTACGTGAACCAACTCTCAAAGGCGCAACGGCATCACTACATGGCGAGACTCGTCATTCTCAGCCGACTTAAGCAAACAACTGGATTGCCCATCGCGCAAACACAAAACGATCGAACTGCCTTCCAGCGCGCCAAGCGCATCCAACAAGTAGTTCACATTAAAACCGACGCTCAATTCCCCGACCGTCGTCTGCGCCTCCACTTCCTCGTGAGCCTCTTCCTGCTCCGGGTTGTGCGCCACGATACCCAGCCGCCCGGGACTCACATCAAGCTTTACCCCACGATACTTTTCGTTCGACAAAATTGCCGCACGCTGCAACGACGCACGAAACGCCTCACGCCCAACCAGAACCTCCTTGTCCGCTCCAATAGGAATTACCGCCTCGTAATCCGGAAAACGACCATCAATCAGCTTGGAGGTGAACTGCACATCACCGCGCCGCACACGCAGATGATTTCTCCCGAACTCAAGCTCGACAGCCCCATCACCAGACTCAAACAGCCCCTGCAGTTCCAGCACACCCTTGCGCGGAATAATGATCTGCCGTCGAGTACTAACCTTCGCGTCCACACCGGTCTCGCACATAGCTAGCCTGTGACCGTCAGTAGCAACGCACCGAAGTGCGTTCTCGCGCAAATCCAACAGCATCCCGTTCAAATAGTAGCGAACGTCCTGGTGCGCCATAGCAAACGCCGTCCGATCCATCAAACGCTTCAGGGTAGCCTCGGGCAAGCTCACCCGTTCCACCAACTCAATATTCTCTACCACCGGAAATTCCGATGCCGGCAAGGTCGCGAGCGTGAAACGACTCCGACCCGCACTCACAGTCACTCTGTCTCCAGCCAGCTTCACGTCAACACGCGACCCATCGGCCAAAGCTCGACAAATGTCAAAAAGCTTTCTCGCTGGGATCGTCACTTCGCCCGCTTCTGCAGCGTCGACAGCGCAAGTCGCGACCATCTCAACTTCCAAGTCAGTACCCGTCAACGAAACCCGTCCATCGCCAACACTCACCAACAAGTTAGCCAACACCGGTAGCGTCTGACGACGCTCAACAACACCCACAACTTGCTGCAACGGCTTCAGAAAAGCTTCGCGCTGAATGCTGAATCGCATGATCAGGAACCCCGGTTCAAAGCCAATAGCTTTGGATATTAAAGAAGAGTAATAGTAGCTGTAGAGTCCGAAAAAACTGGGGACTACCGCAATAAATTCTTATTAAACAAAAGCCTACACAACGTGAAACCTAGCTCAAACCGATCTCAACAGGTGTAGCTCAACTGTGGATAACTACGAATCTGGATTTGCTCCACTGTTTATCCACAGGGCGTCAACCGGTCAAGATCCGCACCAACTTTTCCCAATCCTGTCGAAGCTTACCGTCGGTTTCAGTAAGGTCACGAATCGTCCGGCACGCGTGCAGTACGGTCGTATGATCCCGGCCACCAAACGCATCCCCGATCTCTGGCAGGCTGTGCTCAGTCAACTCTTTCGACAAGGCCATCGCCATCTGCCGTGGACGTGCAAGCGATCGTGAACGGCGTTTTGACAGCAAATCTTGAAGCCGCAGCTGATAAAAATCAGCAACCGTCTTCTGAATATTTGGCACCGTGATCGCCTGCGCGTGCACGGTAAGCAGGTCTCGCAAAGTTTCCTGCGCGAATTCCAGCGTAATCAAGCGACCCAGAAAATTTGCGCGCGCAGATAACGTGTTCAGCGCACCCTCCAGATCGCGGACATTCGAGCGCATGCGCTTTGCAACCAACAGCGCTACCTCCTCGGGAAGGTTCATCCCTTTGGAGTGCGCCTTGGACAAAAGAATTGCCGCCCTGGTCTCGAAGTCCGGCGGCTCAATGGCCACAGACAAGCCCCATCCCAGCCTCGATTTCAGACGAGGCTCAAGATTGTCCACTTCCTTCGGATAGCGGTCGCAAGTCAGAATGATCTGCTGCTTGCCTTCGAACAACTGATTGAACGTGTGGAAAAACTCTTCCTGTGTCGTATTTTTGCCGGCAAAAAACTGAATATCATCAATCAACAACGCGTCTACCTCTCGAAAGCGTCGTTTGAATTCATCCATGTTTTTATTGCGCAACGCATCAATCATCGCCGAAACAAACTGCTCCGAACGCAAATACAGCACCTTTGTGCGCGCATTCTGTGCGCGCATCAAATTTCCGGCCGCATGCATCAAGTGCGTTTTACCCAAACCGGTTCCGCCGTACAGCAACAGCGGGTTGTAAGCGCGACCAGGATTCGTCGCAACCTGAATCGCCGCGGCCTTGCCCAGTTGGTTCGACTTGCCTTCGACAAAGCTGTCGAAAGTATATTGAGGATCTAGGTTTCCCTCGAACTCGGAAACCTCGGGCGCTGAAACCAACGGCCGAACAGGCCTAGCAACGACTCGACGACTGCTGGCACTCCCAACCTCGATCCGAACCGGCACGGCCCTACCGCTCAAGTGCGTCACCATCGAACGAATCCGAGGCAAGAATTCGCTCTCTATTCGTTCCACAGTGTAGGCATTGGGCGCCAGAAGGCGCAAACCATCAATACCCTCCACAAGCTGCAAGGGTTTTAAGTAAGTGTGTACATCTTCGGCGCCGAACTCGCTCTCCAGCAGTTCCAGGCAGCGCCGCCACATTTCGCTCATTACATCCTCTTGCGACAAATTCGCGGAAACATCCCCCGCGGTGGGCGCGGCAGTCTACGCCGTGACCCACCAGTACGCCAATGGATTGCTTGACTTGAGGAAATCTGCCCTCTATTCTCCCGCGTCTTTTTCCACTTCAACAAACCGGAGACGACGCCATGAAGCGTACGTACCAGCCGAGCCGCCTCAAGCGCGCCCGTGACCATGGCTTTCGCGCCCGCATGAAAACGAAAAACGGTCGTGCGATCATCAACGCACGCCGCGCGAAAGGCCGTAAACGCCTCGCCGTCTAATTGCAACTGTCCGCGGTGATATGGAAGCCCAACGCTTCCCAAGAGCCGCACGACTGCTGAATGCAGCCGATTTTTCGGCGTTGCGTTCAGGCAGTCGACGCGTCGCGAGTCGGCACTTCCATGCCGAATATCGCGTCAATGAACTGAACACCGCAAGGCTCGGCCTCGCGGTGTCTCGGCGCGTCTCGAAAAAGGCAGTCGAACGCAACCGAATCAAGCGACTTGCCAGAACCAGCTTCAGACTGCAGCGGATCACGATGCCGACCCTCGACATCTTAGTGATCGCCAGACAAAGCGCAGTACCCGCGACGGGACCTGAGCTTCTCAACGACCTCGCCATGCTCTGGACAAAGATCGCGGCATTGAAGCCGCCCTCGCTGGGCGTCACAATGCGCGCCTGATCTGGGCAGCCTTACCCTCTCTGGGCCGCGGCAAGCTTGCGTGTCGCGATTCCGCCCCCACCTCCGGCGGATCGATAGCCCGCGTCGCAAGCGCCCGTTGGCTCAGCCCTTTCCGCCAGCATGCAGTGCCAAAAATGAACAATTCCAGATCTTTCCTTGTGCTCGCCCTGCTGCTCGTTTCGTATCTGGTCTGGAATCAATGGCAACAAGACTACTCAAAGTCTGGTTCAACTCCCGCAGCGACAGCTGACGCACCCGCCATCCCCGTTGCGACAACAGCAACCCCGCAAGGCGCCGACACACCTACCGCCAGTGCTGCTCTTCCCTCGGTTGCTGCCAACAACGCAGCCGTTCCGACCACACCACGAGCAAGCTCTGCTGAACTGGTCGAAATCCACAATGACGTCCTGAAACTATGGATCGACACGTATGGCGCGAATGTCGTGCGCGCCGAATTGCTCGCCTATCCGCAACAGCCCAAAGACTACAAAAACCCCGTTCGGCTACTCGACAACAGCAATGAAAACTATTTTGTCGCCCAATCGGGTCTGACCAGCGTCGCAGGATCAATTGTTGCGCCAACGCACCAGGACTTGTTTACCTCGGCGCAAACCTCTTACGAGCTCGCCGATGGCCAGCAATCCGTCGAGGTCCCTTTCACCTGGCAAGACCCGGCCAGCGGTCTCGTCGTTCACAAGGTATTCGTCCTGCAACGCGGAAGCTACGTGCTCGCGACGCGCCAGGAAATCCACAACGGGGGGACGCAGCCCTGGAGCGGCAACGCCTATCGCCAGCTGCAACGCGTTGCGCCGGCAGCAAAACAAGGTGGCCTGACGTTTACCAACCCGGAAAACTACAGCTTTGTCGGCGCGGCTTGGTATTCACCGGAAGACAAGTTCAACAAAATCGCCTTTGCCAAATTTGAAAAGCAAGCACCCCGGGTCAGCCCGATAAGCGCTGGCTGGATTGCGATGCTGCAGCACTATTTCTTTGCGGCCTGGCTTCCCGCAGCCAACGAACCCGAGAGCTTCACGGTAGGCGAAACCAAAGGTTCGCTCCTTACCCGATATTGGATCCGGGCCATGGGTCCATCGATGACCGTCGCCGCAGGTGCAGACGCCGTCACCGAAGCGCGCCTCTACATCGGGCCCAAGCTTCAGACTACCCTGAACGACGTGGCCCCAGGACTCGCATTGACCGTCGATTATGGTGTGCTCACCGTGATCTCCGAACCGATGCACTGGGTGCTGGCCAAGTTGCACTCCCTGACCGGAAACTGGGGTTTCGCCATCATTCTGCTGGTTCTGCTCATAAAACTCGCGCTGTTCAAATTGTCGGAATCGCAGTTTCGATCAATGGCAAAAATGCGCAAGCTGCAGCCTCGCGTCCAGGCGATCAATGAGCGCTATGCCGACGATCGGCAGAAGAAAAGCCAGGCAATGATGGAGTTGTACCAAAAGGAAAAAATAAACCCTCTCGGCAGCTGTCTACCGATGGTGGTGCAGATTCCGATCTTCCTCGCGCTGTACTGGGTACTGCTCGAAAGCGTCGAACTTCGCCATGCGCCATTCATCCTTTGGATTCAGAACCTCACAGCGCCAGATCCCTACTTCGTGTTGCCTATACTCAATGCAGCCACGATGTTCCTCACCCAGCACCTGAGTCCTACCACCGGTATGGATCCGATGCAGGCGAAGATGATGAAGTTGATGCCCTTGGTCTTCTCGGTCATGTTTGCGTTCTTTCCTTCGGGCCTCGTGTTGTACTGGACGGTGAATGGCATGTCCTCGTTGCTGCAGCAATGGGTGATCACCAAGCGCGTCGAGGCCGCCGAAAAAACCTAATCCATGCACATCGTCAGCGATACCATCGCCGCCGTTGCGACCCCCGCCGGTGCCGGCGGCATAGGAGTGGTTCGCGCCTCGGGTCCCCACGCAATGGAGATTGCAAGGACGTTCCTGCAAAAATCTCCGACGCCGCGTTATGCGCATTATGCAAAATGGCGCGACGCCGATGGCGCGCTGATCGATCAGGGACTGATGCTGCATTTCCCGGCACCGAATTCATACACCGGTGAAGACGTAGTGGAGTGGCAATGCCATGGCAGTCCGGTGGTGCTGAATCGGCTTCTCCGGCGCATCTGCGAACTCGGTGCGCGTCCTGCCCGAGCTGGGGAATTTTCCGAGCGCGCATACCTCAATGGAAAACTCGATCTCACCCAGGCCGAGGCCATCGCCGATCTGATCGCCAGCCAATCTGAAGCCGCGGCCCGCGCCGCGCTGCGTTCGTTGACCGGCGAATTCTCCGGCCAGGTCAATAGTCTTCTAGCCGCGCTGGTACACCTGCGCGTGCACATTGAAGCAACGATCGACTTCCCCGAAGAGGACATCGACTTTCTGCAGTCGCCGGCACTGCATGCCGAACTGGCTTCGCTCCGCGGAAACATCTCCCAGCTCTTGCAGGCGACGCGACGTGGCGCCCGACTCCGTGACGGATTGCACGTCGTCATCGTCGGTAGACCCAACGCCGGCAAATCGAGCCTTCTCAACGCACTTGCCGCCCAGGATCGCGCCATCGTGACACCGGTCGCGGGTACCACGCGTGACCTGTTGCGAGAATGCATCCAGCTGGACGGGATCGTGTTGACCCTCGTGGACACGGCAGGTCTGCGCGACTCCGATGACGCCATTGAAGCAGAAGGCATGCGCCGCGCTCGAGCCGAGCTGGAGCGCGCCGACGTCGCTCTACTGGTGACCGAAGCGGGCGACGTCGACATCGATCTGGGATTGCTCGGTCCAGCGCTCTCGGGTCAGGCCCGACTGATTGTCTGCAACAAGATCGATCTCAGCAATCTTGCGGCCGCTCGACAGCAGAGCCCGCACGGTACGCAGATTCACCTTTCAGCACGCACTGGGGAAGGGCTGGACCTGTTGCGCACCGAGCTGAAGCGGCTCGCAGGATTTGGCGATGCTGCCGAAGGAGGCTTCAGCGCGCGAACCCGTCACGTTCTTGCTCTGGAAAAGGTCGCCGCCCATCTTGCCGCCGCCGAATTCGTGCTCGTGCAAAAACGCGCCGCAGAGCTGGCGGCAGAGGAACTGCGCGAAGCCCAGCGCGCGCTGGGAGAACTGACCGGCGAATTCAGCAGCGATGCCCTGCTTGGCGAGATCTTCGGCAGCTTTTGCATCGGAAAGTAGGCTGCCGCACCCAGCGCCTCGCAAGGCGCGCAACAACAACTGGAATGCCGCGCGGTTTGTGCGTCTAATCGGCACCTGATTCGTGGAGTCCTCCATGCGCCGATTCTTGTTGCCGATCTTGCTGATGGTGGGTCAACCCGCGATGTCCGACGAACTCACCATCGAACGAATTTATGCCGACCCGGCGCTGATCGGAACGCCGCCGCGCCTGCTCAAGATCTCCCCGGACGGCACCCGCGTCAGTTTTCTGCGCGGCAAGGCGGAGGATCAGAATCAGCTCGACCTCTGGGAGTACCACCTGGCAGACAACAGCATGCGCATGCTGGTCGATTCCAGGCGCCTGCAGATCGAAGAAGACACGCCAAGCGGTGCGGAACTCGCCACGCGGGAGCGCATGCGAATCGCCGGCCAGAAAGGTATCGTCAGCTATCGCTGGGCTCCAGATGGGAATACGTTGCTTTTTCCCCTTTCACGCCAATTATACTTATACGATCTCAAGGCGGAAGCTGACAAGGCAGTCCGCTCATTGACGCCGAAGGGCGCGGAAATCATCGACGCGCAGGTAGCACCAAACGGTCGCTTCGTGTCCTTTGTGAGTCGCCAAAACCTTTGGGTTGTGGACTTGGCAAATGGCCTCAATCATCGCCTCACGAATGATGGAAAAGGCGCCATTCACAACGGCGAGGCCGAATTCGTCGCCCAGGAAGAAATGGCCCGCTTCAGCGGCTACTGGTGGTCGCCCGATGGTGCGTTGATCGCTTTTGAGCGCTACGACGAAAGCGACGTACCCAAGCTGCAACGGTTCCAGATTGATGCCAACGGAACGGAAGTCAGCGAACAGCGATATTCGGCCGCCGGCCAATCGAACGTACGAGTGCAGCTCGGATTGATCCGACCGGGCGGCGGACGCGTACGCTGGATCGACCTTGGTGCGCAGCAGGATATCTA
Organism: Tahibacter sp.; assembly: GCA_039934615.1. Lineage (GTDB taxonomy): Bacteria > Pseudomonadota > Gammaproteobacteria > Xanthomonadales > Rhodanobacteraceae > Tahibacter. The sequence goes on along the minus strand of JBDTLV010000060.1, from coordinate 15,243 downwards.
TCTCGCTCGCGTCGGTTGGACCGGCGACGGTCAGAACGTGCTGGTCCAACGCCAATCGCGCGATCAGCGGAAACTGGAATTGATCAGCGTGGACGTCAAGACGCTCCGACAACAGGTGCTGATGACCGAGACGAGCAAGAGCTGGATCAACCTCAACGATGATCTGCGCTTCCTCCACGATGGTAAAAGTTTCCTTTGGGCGTCCGAGCGCAGCGGACACAAGCACCTGTATCGCTATGCACTCGATGGAACGCTTCTATCAGTGCTCTCCCAAGGCGACTGGGAAATCGACAAAGTGCTTGCAGTCGACGAAGCGGCCGGCATGGTCTATGTCGCCGGCAACCGCAATCATCCTCTCGACAAACAGGTCTTTGCGCTAAAGCTTGACGGCAGCACTGCGGACAAGCCGGTGCGCATCACCGCCGATGACGGTTGGCACGAAGCCAATTTCGCCGGCGACAGTCACGCAGCGCCGATCAGCATGTTTGTCGACAGCTGGTCGGACCCGGATCATCCGGAACAGGTCAGCGTGCGTGGTATCGATGGGCGGCACATTGCATGGATCGTGGAAAACCGCGTTGACGAAGCACATCCCTACTATTCGTATCGAGCGGCGCACCTGACGCCCGAGTTCGGCACGCTGAATGCCGCTGACGGTCAGCAACTGTGGTATCAGTTGACCAAACCACCGGGCTTCGACGCGCGGCGCCGCTATCCGGTTATTTCGCACTTCTACGGGGGCCCGACGGCGCAACTGGTCCGTCGGGATTTTGTGGATTTGTACGATGAATACCTCGCGCAGCACGGCTATGTCGTGCTGACCCTGGACAATCGAGGCATGGAACGTCGCGGCCGCGCATTTTCCGATCCAATCCTGGGGCAACTCGGTGCCATCGAAGTGGCGGATCAACGCCTGGCGCTCGAGTGGTTGGCTCAGCAGAGCTGGGTCGATGCGCAACGAATGGGCGTGTTTGGCTGGAGCTACGGCGGCTACATGGCCTTGATGATGCTCTCGAAAGCATCCGACATTGTTGCGGCCGGTGTTGCCGTTGCACCCGTCACGGATTGGCGCTTGTACGACACGCACTACACGGAACGCTATCTGGGCATGCCCTCGACGAACGCCGACGGCTATGACAAAAGCGGAGTGCTGCCATGGCTGGACGGATTGCACTCGCCGTTGTTGCTGGTGCATGGGATGTCCGACGACAACGTGCTGTTCACCCATTCAACGCGCTTGATGGCCGAATTGCAGGTGCGCGGTCTGCCGTTTGACCTCATGACCTATCCGGGAGGTAAGCACGGCCTTTCCACACCGGCGATGAAAAAGCATGTATTCAACACGATTACACGCTTTTTCGATCGACATCTCAAACGGGACGCGGCCGACTAACCAGACTTCAATCAGTGCAGCGGGCAGACCATCAACGCCACGTTATTCTGAGAATCAGTTCGCCGTGGACAACGAAAAACCTTGAGCGAATCGCGTTCCGTGGCGACAGATCCGCAAGGTGCATATAACGTTGATTCAAACCCGAATACATTCCAGAATTTGTCTATAAATTCCAAATCAGCGGTCGGCGATGAAACGGTGACTGACTCGCCGACCTCGCAGCAGTCTGCCGACCAGAACTGCCGAAGTCGCTATCAGCCTCAATGCACCCAGCGACCGCCGCGGCGGCGCGGCGGCTCACGAAAATCTGCTGACGAAACACCGCCACCACCGGCCTTTTCGCGATCGCTGGCCGGATGCACGCGCCAATACTGGGCGACGTGCCCGACAACTGCGGGAATTTGCGCCAGACACTCATCGTATTCCTGTTCCGTAAGCCGCTCGAACTCGGCATCCGACTGCAACACGCCTTCGTCGACTGCAAGAGCCATTACCGGACCCAGCACTTCCATGAGCTGAGCATCCTCGCTCAGACGTGCTTCCCAGGCACTCGCGCGCAGGTCAATCGCCCGACTGACACCCTCGCACCAACCGCGGGCTGACAAAGCGACACCGCCGTCATCCAGCTCGACCTCACCGAGAATAGGCTCATACGTCTCACTTTCCACTTCACCAGAAATGGAATCATTAAGTTTGGCCAGCAGCGCAAGAATCCGCTCTCCAAGGAGTTCGTCCTCGAATGGTGCGTGCAATACCTCAGGCAGCCACTCGTCAGGCAGGGCCGGTTCGGGGCCGATCGCCAGCAAGGTCAGCAGACCGTGTACACCATCAAGCAGCAAATCGTCCTCTTCCTCGCGCGCCTGCGCTCGCAGAAACTGATCGAGTTCCTCGAGTTCATGATCTTCCAGGGAAATCGCAGGGTCTCGTTCGCTCACGGTTTCAGTTCCATCAGGACGGGGGCATGGTCGGAGGGGCGTTCCCAGCGCCGGGGAGCGGTGTCGATGCTCGCGCCGAGCAAGCGTGCACGCAAGCCCTCTGCGGCGAGCACGAGGTCGATTCGCAGTCCCAGGTTGCGGCGAAACCCCGCTTGTCGGTAGTCCCACCAACTGTACTGTCCTGCCTTGGTATCTATGGCGCGAAAGCTGTCGAACAGTCCCAGATCGAGGATTCGCCGCAACGCATCGCGTTCGGGTGTCGAACAAAGAATCGCTTCGTGCCACGCAACCGGATCATGCACGTCCAGGTCGGTCGGTGCGATATTGAAATCACCGAGCACAATGAGTTGCGAATGACGGCGAATTTCCTCGGCGAGAAACGTGGTGACCCTGGCGAGCCAGTCAAGCTTGTAGCGATACTTGTCCGTACCTACGGCTTGTCCATTGACCACGTACAGATTGACGATCCGCAATTCTCCGACCGTTGCAGCCAGGATACGACGTTGAGGATCCGCCAGGTCCGGAATGTCGGTAATGATGTCCCGGGGCATTTCGCGGGCGACAATCGCGACGCCGTTGTAGGTCTTCTGGCCGGAAAAAACGCTTCGATAGCCCAACGCTGCAAGTTCCGTATCTGGAAACTTACCATCCTCCATTTTCGTTTCCTGCAGCGCGACTATGTCGGGCGCGGCATCGGACAGCCATTGCTTGAAGTGCGGCATGCGCACGTTCAGTGAATTGACATTCCACGAAGCGATTTTCATGGCGCCATTGTAGGACGACTCGACGCCACTCTGCACCGCCAGACCCCGGATTCAGACCAGCCCGTAACTGCGCAGCAATGCATCGGCATGCGGTTCCCGCCCGCGAAATCCGACGAAATTCTCCAGCGCCGGTCGCGAGCCGCCAACAGCCAGCACCTCGCGGACGAACGCAGCGCCCGTCGCGCGGTCAAAGATCCCGCTACGCTCAAACGCGTCAAACGCATCGGCCGAAAGCACTTCCGCCCACAAATAGCTGTAATAGCCTGCACCGTATCCACCGGCGAAAATATGTGTGAAGGCGTGCGGAAAGCGTTGCCAGGCCGGTGGCTGCAGCACCGCGACTTCGGCGCGCACCGCCCGCAGCACATCCATTGCGCGCGCACCTTGCGTCGGATCGAAATCCCTGTGCAAGCGGAAATCAAACAGTGCAAATTCCAGCTGGCGCAATAGAAACAGGCCCGCATGAAAATGGCGCGCTGCCTGCATTCGGGAAAACAAACTGTCCGGCAGACGCTCGCCAGTTTCGTAGTGACGCGCAAACAGGTCGAGTGCTTCACGCTGCCAACCGAAGTTCTCCATGAATTGACTGGGCAATTCAACGGCGTCCCACTCCACTCCGCTGATTCCCGACACGCTGGGAAAGTCGACCTCAGTCAACAGATGGTGCAGTCCATGACCGAATTCGTGGAACAAGGTGAGCACGTCGTCGTGCGTCAGGAGCGACGGGATGGTCCGCGGCAGACCCTGCGGATCCGAATTGCCTGTCGAAGGCGGGGCAAAATTGCAGGTCAGGTACGCCACCGGCTGCTGCAAATGATCTCCATTGCGGAAGCGCGAGCGGCACACATCCATCCAGGCGCCACCGCGCTTCCCACTTCGCGCGTAAAGGTCGATGTAGGCACCGGCCATCACCTTGCCGGTTGCGTCACGCACGTCGTAGTAGCGCACATCGGGATGCCAGACATCCACATCGTCACGTTGTCGCAAATGTACGCCAAACACTCGTTCGGTGATCGAAAACAAACCCGCCAGTACCGAGTCCAGCGGGAAGTACGGTTTCAGCTCCTCTTCGCGCAGATCAAATTTGCGTTCGCGCAACTTTTCCGAGACATAGCCGATATCCCAGAGTTGCAAAGTGTGGATCGAGAGCTCCACAGTCGCAAATTCACTCAGTTCGGCCAATTCATGCTCGCCCACCGGTTTGGCGCGTCCAATCAGATCGGCGAGAAATTCGTCGACGCGCGACGTCGTCGGAGCCATCTTGGTTGCCAGCGATTCCTCCGCGGCATTCGCAAAGCCAAGTAACTGCGCGGCCTCATGCCGCAAGGCGACGATCTGATCGATGCGTGTGGAATTGTCGTATTTGCCGGCATGGGGACCTTGGTCCGAAGCGCGTGTGCCATACGCGGTATAGACCCGCTCACGCAGCCCGCGGTCGTCGGCGTAGCTCAGAACGGCTTGCACGCTGGGTTGCTTCAAGGTCACCAACCACCCTTGCAGTCCGCGCTCATTGGCGTATTCGCGCAAGACGGTCATCCCCGACGCTGGAATGCCCGCCAACACCGCAGCATCCAACACCGGCTCGCTCCACGCTTCTGTCGCGTCGAGCACGGCTTCCTCGAATTCGGTGGCAAGTCGCGACAGCTCATTGGCAATCGCGGCGAACCGCGATCGGGCGGGCTCTTCCAGTGCAACACCCGAGAGCCGAAAATCGCGCAATGCATGCTCTATGACACTGCGTGCCGGACGATCCAACCGAGAAAACCCGGTCGATTCGGCGACCCTCCGCACCGCGGTATACAAATCACGATTCTGCCCAAGTTCGGTCGAGTGCTCGGTAATTTTGTCCAGGGCCGCCGAATACGCTTTGCGCAATGGTTCGCTATCCATCACCGAATGCAGGTGCGAAACGGGCGACCATGCATGACCGAGGCGCTCCTCCAGAGCCTCCTGCGGTAGCAAGGTATTGGTAAAGGTGCGCTCGCCAGAGTCAGCGGTGAGTTGCGCAATGCGAGCCCGATAGTCAGCCAGAATGGCGTCAACTGCAGGCTCCACATGCTCGGGTCGAATCAGCGAAAACGCAGGCAGCGAATCGCCCAACATCAGTGGATTGTTCGCAACCATGGAGGAAGACCCTGCAATAAAACCGCGAAGGTGCGGGGTTCGTCGCTGGAAATCAAGCCACGCCGGCGCCTGGTGGGTGCGCCTGTGTAAAAAAACGGGTCGCAGCGTAGCATGTAGGCATGACCTCACCCCCTGGTATGAATCCTACTGCGACCGTACGAGACCTGCTGCGCGAAGCGACGCTGTTTCGTCACCTCGATGAGGCGGAGCTCGACCAACTGGAACAGGTACTGGAATGGTTCGCCTTGCCGGGTGGGGCGACGCTATTCGAAGCCGGTGAGGTTTCCGATGCGCTCTACGTCCTGCGTTCGGGCAGTCTGGGCGCGTTTCGGATCGTGCCCGACGACGGCTCGGAAAAACTGATTGGCGTCGTCGCGGCCGGCGAGAGCGTCGGAGAACTCGGCCTTATCGTCGACCAACCACGTTCCGCCACCGTCCGCGCATTGCGTGATTCGGAACTATTGCGTTTGTCGCGCAGCGCCTTCAATGCTTTGGTGCAACGCCAGCCTGGCGCGATGCTCGAGGCGGCACGTATCGCCGTCGAACGCCTGGTTGTGCGGCGTAGCGGAGACCCGATTTCCGCCCCGCGCACGTTGGCAATCCTGCCACACGACGCGGGCGTCGACGCGCGTGATTTCGCCGCGAAGCTCGAACTGGCTCTTGCCGACTATGGCACGGTGATCGTCCTGGACGCCGCGAACGGAGCGGGCCACGTCAGTGACTGGTACGCGCGGCGCGAGGGAGCTGCGCGCTATGTGATTTATGTCGCAGATTCCACAAATATTGAATGGCGCGAGCTCTGCATCCGGCAGGCTGATGCACTGGTCATGCTGGCGAATGCACGCGCCGACGTCGGCGCCTGGTGTGACACGGCCTGCCTTGGTGCGCAGCAGGCGTTGCACAGGCCTCGCCATTTGGTGCTGTTGCATCAAAACGGCGAAATCCTCCTCGGCAGTTCCGCGCGGTGGGTGGACCAATCGCCCGGTGCGCGTCTGCATCACGTGCGCAAGAATGCCGATATCGAGCGTGTCGCCCGTCTGATCGTCGGGCGTAGCCTGGGTCTGGTCCTGTCCGGTGGAGGGGCACGAGGCTTCGCTCATATCGGTGTCGTCAAGGCACTGCGCGAAGCGGGCATGAAGATCGATTCCGTTGGCGGCACCAGCATCGGCGCGATCATTGCCGCGGGCGTTGCCGCGGACTGGAGCGACGAGGAAATGCACGAGCGCTACCGGCGCGCCTTCGTTGTCGGCAAACCACTCTCTGATTACACATTGCCCTTTGTTGCGATGACCTCGGGGCGCCGTGTTACTGCGTTGCTGCGCGAAGCTTTCGGTGAGCGCGATATCGAGGATCTCGCTCTACCGTTCTTTGCGGTGTCGGCGAATCTGACCAGCGGCAGCGCGGTCGTGCATCGCCGCGGTCCGCTCTGGTACTGGTTGCGCAGTTCCTGCGCGATTCCCGGCGTGTTGCCGCCCGTGTTCCACCAAGGCCAGGTGCTCGTCGACGGAGCAGTCATCAACAACCTTCCAACTGACGTGATGCGCGAACAAAATGTCGGCGACGTCGTCGCTGTCGATATCGGCGCTGACGATGTTCTGCACGCCGGAATCGATGAAGTCGCGTCGCCCTACGGATGGCGACTCCTGCTGGACAAGCTGTTCGCTCCGCGCCGACCAGGCATGCTGAGCATTCTGCTGCGTTCGGGCATGGTCAACTCCGAAGCTGCCAGTCAGGAACGCCGCAAGCTGGCGAGCGTACTGCTGACTCCGCCACTGAAGGGCGTGGAACTTCTGGACTGGCTCGCCTACGATCGGGCGATTGAACTTGGCTATCAATATACTTTGCGCGTCATCGGCGGCCCGAAAGACGCGCTGGCCGCGCAGTCCGCGTTCAACCTCTGACTATCGCTTTTCGGCTTTCAGCGGGTCAGGAACTTGGCGAGAAAATCCGCCACGCCGCGATACGGCGGGCGGAACAGGCTCATTGACGTCAACCGCGACTGGTAGAAAACCGGAAGCTGTTTGGAAAAGGTCAGAAAGCCATAGTGACCATGGTAGTGCCCCATGCCTGACGGACCGACTCCACCGAATGGCAGTTCGCCCTGCGCGATGTGCATGATGCAATCATTCACCGTGACGCCGCCACTGACACAGGATTCGAGCACCTGGCGTATGCGTGAGCGATCCGTGTCGAAATGATAGAGCGCGAGGGGGCGGGGCCGCGCGTTGATGTAATCGATAGCGGCCTTCACCGAATCGACCGAAACGATCGGTAGGATGGGTCCAAAGATTTCCTCGCGCATCACGCGCGTGTCTTCCGGCGCGTCGAGTATCAACGTAGGCGCGAAAATGCGTTGCTCGACGTTGTGAGCGGCCTCGTCCGGCAAGGTCACAATGCGTGCCCCACGGGCTCGAGCTTCGTCGACCAGTCCTTGCAGACGCGCATACTGACGCGCGTTGACAATGCTGCTGTAGTCCGGACCGTCACGCAACGAGGGATAGTGTACTTTGACGTGCTCACGCAAGGCATCGACGAGGGCGTCGCACGTTTCGGGTGTGGTCAGCACGTAGTCCGGCGCAATGCAGGTTTGCCCCGCGTTGAGCAGCTTGCCGGTGGCGATGCGCGCTGCCGCGAGCTGGGTGGAATAGCCCGGAGCGACAATCGCCGGTGACTTTCCGCCGAGTTCCAGGGTCACCGGGGTCAGGTTCGGCGCAGCGGCGGCCATCACTTTGCGACCCACGTCCGTCGAACCGGTGAACAACAAGTGATCGAAAGGTAGGCCAGCGAATGCGGCCGCAACATCGGCATCGCCGAGCACTGTCGCGACGCGATCCGCGGGAAAAGCCTCAGCCAACAGCTCGGCCATTGCCTCGGAGGTGCGTGGCGTCACTTCGGACGGTTTCAGCATCACATGGTTGCCCGCACCGATCGCACTGACTAAAGGAACTAGGGCGAGATTCACCGGATAGTTCCAGGGGGAGATGACCCCGACTACCCCCAACGGCTGATAGCGGATCTCCGCCCGCGCCGGCAGGAAAATCCCGTCCACATCGCGCCGGGTCGGCCGCATCCAGCGGCGCAGACGGCTGCATACGAGATCGATCTCATGAAGTACGGTCATGCCGTCGGTCAGCAACGATTCGTGCCGGGATCGGCGCCCGAAATCGGCATTCATGGCCTCACAGAGCGCTTCCAGACGGTTCTTGAAGACGCCGCGCAAGCGCGCCAGATCGTCCATGCGCTGGGCATAGTCCGGCGGAGCTGCGCGGTGCGCGTCGCGTAACCGCGAAAGCACTGGATGCAAATCAGGGCTGGCGTGAGTGTCCATGCACGGTATCCATCTGCAAGAGTTGCCCGACGTTCTATTCAGCGCTGCCTGTCGAGGGCGGCCATGCCGATGCTAGCATCGCTACGATTCAAATCTCAGGCATGAACCAATGCATCTGCGTTCCTACAAAGGTATTAGCCCATTGCTCGGCGAGCGGGTATGGATCGATCCCGCCGCCACCGTCATTGGCGACGTCACGATAGGCGATGACAGTTCGGTATGGCCCGGCACGGTAATCCGCGGCGACGTGCACCGGATCCGCATCGGCGCACGCTGCAACCTGCAAGACGGTACGATTATACATGTGACTCATGACGGCGTGTATACGCCGGGCGGATTTCCCGCTGTGATTGGCGACGACGTGACGATTGGCCACGCCGCGGTGATTCATGCCTGCACGATCGAGGATGCTTGCCTCATCGGCATGCATGCGACCGTGCTTGACGGCGCCGTGGTGAAGAAGCATGGATTCGTCGGCGCAGGTGCCGTCGTCGCGCCGGGAAAAACCGTTGGCACGGCGGAACTCTGGCTCGGAAACCCCGCCCGTTTCGTACGTCGACTCAGCGACGCCGAAATTGAGCGCCTGTACTATTCCGCGCAACAATACGTGAAGCTCAAGAACGACTACCTGGGCATTGCCACCGAACTTTGAGCGGGCGATTTCCTTCAGTCGGGACCGGTCGCCAGTTCCAGTTGTGCAATCCGGCGCATCGCGTCGTCGCTGCTGACCCCGCACATGGCCGGTTCGGGACGCAGTCGCCCGCAAACGCTGGGCCGATCCGGCTGGCCAAAAATGCGGCAGCGATTGTCGGGGCTCAATTGGACGCAACGTACGCCCGCTGGTTTGCCCAACGGCATGCCCGGAATCGGTGAGGAAATCGACAGAGCGATGCAGCAGGCGCCGCATCCGGCGCGGCACGCGTAACGGTTGCTATCGACATCAAAGAGCAGCGCACTCACGCGCCGTCCAGCTCAGCGCGCAGGCTGGCATAGACCGGTGTGGTATCCGGACGCTCACCGAACCACAGCGCATAGGCTTCTGCTGCCTGTTCGACCAGCATGCCGAGTCCATCCAGGCACTGCGCTGCGCCAGCTGCCCGGGCCCAGGCCAGGAAGCCGGTCGCGGCGGCGCCGTAGCTCAAGTCGTAGCATAGGGCGCGTGAAGCAACAATGGAAAAAGGCAAATCCAGCGCATCGCCACGCACGCCGGCGGACGTCGCGTTCATCAGCAGATCGAAACTGCCGATGCTGCGCAGATCCGACCAATAGCGAACATGCACGCGATCCGGCATGCCGATGCGATCGGCCAATCCATCCGCGCGCTGCGCGTCACGATTGACAATCGTCAGCGAGCGCACGCCCGCATCGAGCAGCGCGTAGGCAACCGCCTGGGCAGCGCCGCCGGCACCGAGCAGCAGCGCGTCACGTTCACGGAGGTCAACGCGATGACGCTCGGCCAAGTCGGCGATCAATCCTGCCCCGTCCGTGTTGTGCCCTTGCCAATCGGACTCACCCAGCGGAACCAACGTGTTCACCACGCCGCTCCGCACCGCGGCATCGGAACAGCGCGCTGCCGCCGCATACGCCAGCGATTTCAGCGGCAGCGTCACATTGGCGCCAATGCCCCCCTGCGCGCGAAATGCCGAGAGTTGCGTGGCGAAATCCACAGGCGCGGCATCGATTGCGCGATAGTCGATGCTTCGACCGAATTGTGCGGCAAATGCGCGATGGATCGCTGGCGACCGCGAGTGGGCGACCGGATGGCCAAAGACCGCATAAAGTGGAGGATTGGGCATAGTAGTTTCGCTTGCTGAAGGAGCCGGCCGATGATCAAGTGGTGCCACGCAGGACACGTGCTCGCATTATCGCCGCTAATCGCCAGCGGCGCGTTGCCGACCGTCGCCGAGGGACCTGGGGTTGTGTCGACCGAATCGGTCGAGGTGCGCGGAAGCATCAGCCCCGACGGGCAGCGCATTGTCTGGGGCAGCACCAACCGTAGCGGCGGACCGGGTGGTTGGGACCTGTGGCAGGCACGCCGGCACAGCGGGAACTGGGTTGATGCGCAGCCCTTGTCCATCGATACGATGTCAAAGGAGTTCGATCCGGCCTTCAGCCCGGATGGCTTCTGGCTGTATTTTTTTTCCGATCGCCCTGGCGGTTTCGGTGGTGACGATCTTTATCGAAGCGCAATCCTCGCCGACGGTTCGTTTGGCGCGGTGGAGAATCTGGGCGAAGCGGTGAATACGCGGGGCGATGAATGGGCGCCGACGCTGTCCGCGGACGGCAACGCATTGTTGTATGCCAGCAATGGCCGAGCCGACAGTCGGCGCCATGACCTGTACATTGCGACATGGAATGGAACGCGCTTCGATGCCGTCGCACCGGTGCCAGGCATCAACACGCCAGCCGACGAGTTCGATGCGGCCTGGCTAGCCAATGGTCGCGGCCTGTTGTTTGCCCGCTCGGAAAATGTGGACGAAAAGCCGATCCGGCTATGGCTGGCTCATTGCGATGGCCACGCGTACCGCGCTGCGCAGGCGTGGTCCGATCCGCTCAACAGGATTGATGGATATACCCTGGGGCCCGCTCTGGATCCTCAGAGAAAAGAAACCTTGCTGGTGACTGCCTTGATGGAATCGGCCGGCAAATCCACGCTCGATATTGTGCGCGTCGCGATGCCGCCAACTACCGGTCGCGACGGGTGCGTTGCACCACCAGGTCAGCCTTCGCGCAGCCAGCGTGCGACATCCATCGCGAAATAGCTGAGGATGGCGTCGGCTCCAGCGCGCTTGATGCTGGTGAGTGCTTCGAGCACACAGGCACGCTCGTCGATCCAGCCGTTGGCGGCCGCCGCCTTGAGCATCGCGTACTCGCCGCTGACCTGATAGACCAACGTTGGCGCACCGAAGCGTTGCTTGACCCGATGCACGATGTCCAGATACGGCAATCCGGGCTTGACCATGACCATGTCGGCGCCCTCTTCGAGATCCAGCCCGACTTCCCGCAACGCTTCATCGGAATTGGCGGGATCCATCTGATAGGTATATTTATTGCCTTTGCCCAGATTTCCGGAGGACCCGACCGCGTCGCGGAATGGTCCGTAGAAACTTGAGGCGTACTTGGCCGAATACGCCAGGATTCGTGTGTGCACAAATCCCGCTGCCTCCAGCGCCTTGCGCACGGCGCCGATCCGTCCGTCCATCATGTCCGATGGCGCCACGACGTCGGCGCCGGCCTCGGCATGCGATAGCGCCTGCCGCACCAGCGCCTCGACGGTTGCGTCGTTCACTACATACCCGCTTTCATCGATCAGTCCGTCCTGCCCGTGCGTCGTGAACGGATCGAGTGCCACATCCGTTATGACGCCGAGTTCCGGCAGCGACTGTTTCAACGCCCGCACGGCCCGCTGGGCGAGGCCTTGCGCATTCCAGGCTTCCGCTGCGTCCAGACTCTTGGCCGAAGCCGGCGTCACCGGAAACAGGGCCAGTGCCGGAATGCCAAGCGCCTGCGCCTGCGCAGCGACTTGCAGCAACTGGTCGATCGCCAGGCGCTCGACGCCGGGCATCGCCGCGATCGGTTCACGCACGCCACGGCCTTCGCAGACAAATACCGGCAGGATCAAGTCCGCTGAGGTGAGTATGTTCTCGCGCATCAGTGCTCGGGAAAACGCATCGCGACGCATGCGACGCAGTCGGGTGACGGGAAAAGACATCGCAGACTCCGCGGGAATCAGAGGAAGACACGGATTTTAACCTGGAAGCCCACCGCCACCGTGCCAATCGGCGCTCTGTCACACTTGAAATGCACGAGCCTAGCTGCTCTTATTGAGCGGTTGCCCGAAGGGGGCGCGTCGACAGCATGAGGCTGACGCCGCGCAGGCAATCCAGCAGGAAGAAATCCTTGTCCGGCATTTTGGTCGTAGAACGTTCCACGACGCTGAGTCACTTGCTCAAGCGTACCCTGGCTGCGGCAAACCTCGCGCCTCGGAGCGAGCTGGCTGCGTATCTGGAAGCTGTCGATCATCTGAAGCGATCCGCCGAGCTGGCGCAGGCCTATGGCGTACTGATCGTCGGCGCGCCAGCACGGTTGACCCGTGATTTCATCGCGCTGCTCGAATTCCTGCGCAACGAGGCGGTGCGGGATCTACCCGTGCTGGTGATGGCGCACGAACAGAATGCCGAACTCGATGCATGGGCCAGCGCGCGCGGTCACGCCACGATCGTTCTCTGGGCGCAGTTCGGGCGCATTCCCGCAGCGTTGCAGCAACTCGAAAATGAGGCCCCCAGGGTCGCGGCGTCGACTGCGCCAGCCGTGGCCGCGGTGCCGCAGCACATCCGCATCCTGTTCGTCGACGACTCGCAAAGCGTGCGGCTTGCGTATCAACAATTGCTCGAGCGCCATGGCTATACCGTGGTCACCGCCGGAACCCTCAATGAGGCCGAGCAGATCGCCGCGAGGGAGCTGTTTGACCTCGCGATCGTCGATTATTTTCTGCCCGACGGCAACGGCGACGAGTTGTGCCGGCGACTCAGTGGAATTCCTGGAGCACCGGCTCTTGCGATCATTACCGGCACGTATCGCGAAGACATCATCGTGCGCAGCCTCGAGGCTGGCGCCATCGAGTGCATGTTCAAGAACGAAGCCAAGGAACTGTTTCTGGCTCGCGTGAAAACGTTGTCGCGGCAGATCCAGATGCAGAAGTCGGTCGAATCCGAGCGCCAACGCCTCGACGGCATCCTGGGATCCGTCGGCGACGGCGTGTACGGCGTGGACCAGCGTGGCGTGATCACCTTCATTAATCCGACCGGTTTGCGTCTGTTGGGCTATGCCGACGAGGAACCGCTGATCGGCAAAGCTGCGCATGGAATCATCCATTTCGCGGCAGAGGATGGCGCCTCGATCGAAGTCAGCGAATCCACTTTGGGCAATGCCTATACCGAGGGGCACGCACTGAAGGGACACGAGACGGTTTTCTGGCGGCGCGACAAGAGCGGCATGACTGTCGAGTGCTCGGTGCTGCCCCTGGCCATCCAGAATCGGCGCCAGGGTTCAGTCGTCGTTTTTCGCGACATCTCCGAGCGCAAGAGCGCGGACAGCCTGCGCTGGGAACTCACTCACGACAAGTTGACCGGCCTGGTCAACGCGCGCCATTTCACCCACCTGGTTGCGCAGGAATTGCAGCGGCGCCGTGAATCGGGCGGTTACTCTTCGATTCTATACATCGACCTCGACCGCTTCAGCGCGATCGTGGACAGTGCCGGCGTCGCGGCTAGCGAAAAACTATTGGTGGAAATCTCCACCGTTCTCGGCAAGCGCCTGCGCGACAATGACGTGCTCGCGCGCATCGAGGGAGACCGGATGGCGCTCATGCTGGCGGGCGTGCAACTGGAAAATCTGTTTCCAATCGCCGACAGTTTCCGCGAGCTGCTGCATCAGTGCTTTTTCGAGTCCGGCGGAGTAAAGCGACCGATCACCGCATCGATCGGCGTGGCCGTTATCAGCCGTGACACCCCATCGGCGGAATACGTCGTCGAACACTCACGCTTGGCGTGCCGCACTGCAAAGCAGCGCGGACGCGATCAGACGGAAATCTACGTTGGCGAACATGACGCGCGCATTGCGCGGGAAATCGAAGCCGGCTGGACCGAGCGCTTGCGCCAGGCGATGGAGCAGGAGCGAATCGTACTGCTGGTGCAGCCGATCGTACCGCTGGCGGCTTTGCCGACTACGGAAACCGCAGTCGTGCAACGCCAGGGTTGGCGGGTCAACGGGTCCGGTACGAATGGACAAGAATATTTGTTCGAAATTCTGATCCGCATGGTTGGCAAGGACGGTCAGTTGATTTCGCCCGGCGTTTTTGTGCCGCTGGCCGAACGCGTCGGCATGATGCCAAAGCTCGACTTGTGGGTACTCAACCGACTGCTGCGTTATCTGACCACACTGCGCGACGTCAAGGCACCGATCGCTTTCCACGTGAACCTGTCGAACGTGACCCTGGCCGACCCGGAGTCGCTCAAGCTGATCGAAGCGGCCGTGCGCGGTTCCGGAGTTTCGGCGCGGCAACTGGTCTTTGAAATCACCGAAACCAGCGAGCTGACCAGTCTGCATGTTGCGCGCAAGTTCATTTCTGCACTGAAGAAACTCGGCTGCCGGTTCGCACTCGACGATTTCGGCACCGGTTTTTCCAGTTTTACGCATTTGCGTCACCTGCCGGTCGATTTCGTCAAGGTCGAGGGTAGTTTTGTGCAGGGCATGTCCGGCAGCGACCTCGACCGGAAAATGGTCGGTTCGATCACACAACTCGCGCAATCGCTCAAACTCAAGGTCATCGGCGAGCATGTCGACAGCTTCTCGACCCTCGAAGCACTGCGCCACGCGGGCGCGGACTACGCGCAGGGCAACTACCTCGGCGAGCCGCGACCATTGCGCAGTGTGGATTTTGCCGCCTTGTTTCCACACGCCTGAAAGCCAGCTTCTGCTGATACGGATTGCGCGCCACGTTGGACGATGACGTCCGGCGAAATGGTGCGCGATATGTGCTTTGGTAGTCGGATGTGTGGGGTTTCGACGGCGTGACGGTCAATCGCCACAGCGCTGGGCAGCGTGATGCGATCGATGCACTCCTGGTGAAACTGGCAGGCCCGTGCCGTCAGGCATCGCGCTTTCGATCGTTCACTCACGGTCCCCCCGATTCTGGCG
>JBDTLV010000059.1:0-30276 GCA_039934615.1 Tahibacter sp. | reverse complement strand
GTGTGCCAACCGCGATGGCGAACGCCGCTGCCGGAAGCGGCCCGGCGTGCGAGCCTGCGCGGTGAGGCGCAGTCGGCTCTCGGCGATGGTGCGGCCGTAAAGCGCAGCCTGGACGAATCCGCAAAACTGTACATCGATACGCTCGGTCCACGGCAAACGACCACGAGGCCGTGAAGGTGCGCGCAGCGTCGTTGGCAGCTGTCGACCCGAAATCCCGGGGTACTCCGCTGCCGCTTTCGCTACAGACCGCCGACCGCCTGGGCTACGGCGCGGAATAGCGCGCGGCCCTTGTTCATGGTTTCGTCCCATTCGGTGGCGGGGTCGGAATCGTATACGATGCCGGCTCCAGCCTGGACGTATAGACGCCCATCCTGGATCAGCGCAGTGCGGATGGCGATGGCCGTATCACCGTCGCCCCACCAGCCAATGTAGCCCACGGCGCCGGAATAGATGTTGCGTCGAATCGGCTCCAGTTCCTGGATCACTTCGAGTGCGCGGATCTTCGGTGCACCACTGACCGTGCCGGCCGGAAAACTGGCGCGCAGCACATCGATATAGGTCAGGCCCTCGGCGAGTTCGCCCTCAACCTGCGACACAATGTGCATTACGTGCGAATATCGTTCGACGCCGAATCGTTCGGTCACTTGGACAGTGCCGGTCTTGGCCACGCGCCCTATGTCGTTGCGGCCGAGATCGATCAGCATCAGGTGCTCGGCGCGCTCTTTCGGGTCGGCGAGCAATTCCTGCTCGAGAGCGAGATCCTGCTCCGGCGTCGCACCGCGCGGCCGCGTACCGGCGATCGGCCGCAGCACGACCTTGTTGTGTTTAAGGCGCACCAGGATTTCCGGCGAAGAACCCACGATCTGGTTGTCGCCCAAGTCGAGAAAGTACATGTACGGCGAAGGATTGAGCGAGCGCAACGCGCGATACACATCGACCGGCCGCGCGCGGAACGGGACGCTCATGCGCTGCGACAGGACGACCTGAAAGACATCACCGGAACGAATATATTCCTTGCTTTTTTCAACAGCGGCGATGAAACCGTCGCGCGTGAATCCGGACACGAAATCACTTTCGTCGAGCAGCTTCGGGTCGAGCACGTCCGGGTAGCTGGAACCGGACCGGCGCAGGCGGAAGGTCAGCTCGTCCAGGCGTCGGCACGCTTTGGCGTACGCCTGCGGCTGGGCCGGATCGGCATGCACGATGAGATACAGCCGGCCCTTGAGGTTGTCGAATACCGCCACCTCTTCGCTCAGCATCAGCAACGCGTCGGGCGTGCCGAGTTGATCGGGCTTGTTCCAGTTCGCCAGCCGCGGCTCTATGTAGCCGATGCTCTCAAATCCGAAATAGCCAACCAGGCCCCCGGTGAACGCGGGCAGCTGCGGCAGCTGCGGCACGCGGTACTCGCGGCGCAGGGCATCGACCTCGGCGAGCGGATCGGCCAACTCGCGGCTCTCGACCACCTCGCCCAGCTCGCTGACGCAAAGTGTATTACCGCGCAGGGTATACACGCGCCGGCACGGCAAGCCGATGATCGAATGGCGACCCCAGTTTTCGCCTCCTTCGACCGACTCGAGGAGATACGTGTAGGGACCGTCAGCCAGCTTCAGGTACACCGAAAGCGGTGTATCCAGATCCGACAGCACTTCGCGTACGACGGGAATGCGGTTGTAACCTTCGGCGGCCAGGGCGGTGAATTCGATCTGCGTGATCACGAACGATGTCTCACCGGATGGGGCGAGCGAGAATAGCAACTCGGTACTGGACCCGAAAGAGCATATGCAGGCGTCACGAAAGAGCATGGTTCAATATGCGAAGATTGCGCGTTCTCGTCAGGAAACCGGTCTCATGGAAGTCCCGCTCACGACATGGAAACAGCTCGCGCTGCGATGTTTTTTCGTCGCCGCCATCGCGCTCTACGGGCTCAGCAGCCTATGGGTGATCCTTGGCTGGTCGCCGCACGTGCCGTATGCGGATCAGTGGCGGCAGTTCGTGACGTTCCTCACCATGCCGTTTCCCGACAACATCCTGGCACCCGACAACGGCCATCGCCAGACCCTGTCCAATCTGATTGCCTGGATTGAATTGCGGGTCTTTCCCGGCGGCTTGTGGCTGCAGTTGATCCTCGGCGTTTTTTACGCGGCGGCGGCGGCAATGCTGATCGGCCGCATTGCATGGCGCGATGGCGCGATTTCCGCGCACGCGCGGGCGAGCGGAGCATTCCTCGCCACGTTCGCAATTTTCTGGCTCGGCAACGCGCGCGTGCTGGCGCATACCGGCGAACTGATGCATGTGTACCCCACCATTTTTTTTCTGGTTGTTGCTTTGTACTGTTCGCGCCGCGCCGCCGAGGACGGAGGCGTAGGTCGCTGGCTGGTTGGCGCCCTGCTCGCTTCGTTCGCAGCGACGATCAGCTTCGGCTACGGCATGGCAAGTTTCATTGGCGTGTTGACCGTACTGCTGCTGGCGCGCGCCTCACGCGCCTCGATCGCCGTGACTGTCGCCGGATTTGGCGCGGCGCTGCTCTACTACCTCGGCAGTCGCGGTGCCGATGGGGTTGCCGGTTCGATGCACATCGAGCCCCTCGCGAACGCACTCGTCGCGGCACGCTGGCTGGGCTCCCCGGTCAATTATGTCTTTCCATATTTGTGGAATGCGGACAGCGCCTATCTGTTGCCCGGCCCATTGGCGGGCATCGCCCTGCATCTTTCTGCGGCTTTGCATCCAATGGTTGGCGATATCGCCTACACGGTATGGCCGCAGGCGCTGGTCGGCGGTTCTGGAATCCTTCTGGTGTTGGTCATGCTGGTGCAAACGCTGCGCGCGTCCGAGCCGCCGACCGCGACACGCCTGCTGGGCCTCGGTCTGGCCGGATTCGGACTCGCTGCGGCAGGCATCATCGCGCTGTCGCGGCTCGAATATTTCATCAGCTATCCAGGCCAGATCTACGCGGATCGATACCTGCCGTGGCCCTGCCTGTTCTGGCTTGGTGCAGCACTCGGCGTGCTGGGTCGCCGCGACGGTTCGGTACGCTGGCCGCAAGTGACGGTCAGTGTCTTCGCCGCTTGCATCGCCGTGGGTGCGTTGCCCGCACATCGCGGCGGGTACATTTACGCAAAATTAGTTTATGGACATGTCAATAATACCGCGACGGCGGCGGTCACCGGCGTGATCCAGCGCGACACTGATTTCGGCGAGACCGTACAGCAGGAGATGCTCGCCGCGATACCTGTATTGCAGGCGGCCGGCGTCGCACCGTTTTCCTGGCCCGAGTCGCGGGCTCTCGGGCATGCGATGCCGGCCGGCGCACTGCGGCTGGACCATGCGCGCGTCCAGCCTGGGTCCGCGATCGACTCGGCGCGAGCGGCCGGATACGCCGTGACCGTCAACATCGAAGGCGGGGCGCCCGTACCGAGCCGGGTGGGCCTGGTCGATGGCACCGGGTCCGTGGTGGGTGTCGCGACCCTGGACCCCGCTGCCGGGTCTGCGACGCTGACCGGCTACGCGCTCGGCATGCCGAATCCGGACGTCGCGCTGGCGGCGTGGCGTTTGCCTGCGGTGAACTGAGCCAACATGCATGGCGGCGCAGCCGGTTTGCGCCGCGCGACGCCCATTGCCCTGTTACCCGCCCGGATTCGTCGCCGCGCCCAGGCGCTGGCGCGGCATCCCGCGCAGCAGCAGGCGGAACTCGACGCCCGTTCCGTCATCGAGGTTGCGCGCCGTTGCGACACCGCCGTGCAGCTCCGTCACCAGGCGCACGATGGTAAGGCCAAGGCCCAAGTGTGGTGTTTCATCGCGGGCAGCGGCGCCACGTACGCTGACCAGCGAATCGAACAGTCGATTCTGCATCGCTTCCGGCAGCGCAGGGCCAAGATTGCACATGCTCAGCAGAGCGCCGTCCGGAGTTGCTTCCAGACCGATGCGGATCCAACCTTGTTCCGGAGTGAACGATCGCGCATTGTCAAAAAGTTTATCCAATGCCTGCGCGATCAACTCCGGCGCACCGTGCATGGGCAAGGATTCGCCCGGCAGGCTGCAATGCAATTCGCGTGGCATGGCGAGCGCCCGATACGCTTCCGCGCACCCGGACACGACGGCCACGAGGTCGAAGTCCTCGGCCTCGGCCGAGGCAATCGCGCGCTCGGTACGGCTCGCCTCGCTCATCGCGCGGACCGTGGCGCCGAGTCGCTCAATGCCGTCACGCGCACGCATTACGTAGGCGCGCGCATTCGCCGGTAGCGCTTGGTGATCGAGATTGTCGAGCGAGGATTTGACGATCGCGAGGGGCGTATGCAATTCATGCGACAGCTTCGAGGCCAGCGTGCGCAAATAATCCGTGTAGGCCGCGACCGAGTCGAGCAGACGCTGGAAACTCCGCGCCAGGTCGCCCAGTTCATCACGTGCATCGACGAGGGGCATGACACCTTCGGTGCGACCGTCCGCGGCCATGGCACGCTCGGCACGATCGCGCAGGAGCCGGATCCGCGTCGATAGTCGGCTCGCGAAAGCGAACAGGACGCCGGCCGCAAGCAGCAGCACCGCAAGGCTGACCACACCCAGGCGCTTCAGCGCTGCATCGGTCAACAAGGGCAGTGCCGCGTTCGACTGCTCGAGCAACAATGCACCGCGGATTTCGCCGTTGAGGACCAGGGGTACCGCCGCAGAGAGAATGACTTCGCCGGAGGTTTCGCCCGCGCGCCAGCTGGCCGCCGCCACGCCCGACAAGGCCTGCCACAGCTCGGCAGCCTCCAGTCGCGGACTGGTTTTGGCCAATGAAGGGCTGCCCTGCAGGGCCGGCGCGATCAGCCAGCGGTACGCCAGCCTGGCCAGCAGACCGGGCTGCTCCGTTGCGACCGACGATGTCTTTTCTGGATTTGTTGCATTGTCATTTTTGCCACTCTCTCCAAGCAGCCAGCCTTCTGCGCTGAGCAGACGTACATGGGTGGCCTCCGGAGCGAACTGGCCAAGTTCCCCGGACAAGAGCGACGAGAACGCCAGCAGGGCTTGCGGCTCCGGCTGGAATCCGCTGGCTTCGCTGGCGTCGTGGCTCGCGAGTGCCATGCGCTCCGGCATCTGCGCCAGCGGGAGGCGCAGCTCGATACGATATCCACCGCCATCTTCCTGCCATTCGCCACTGAGCGTAAGCGGCAGACTGCCGCCGTCATTGCCGCTGGCCAGCGCGTCAAAGGGGCCCGGGGCCGCGCTCGCGATCAGATAGCGTCGACTCGCGTCGCCACGCTGCAGGGTCAGCTCGAGATGGTCGGCGCGTTCGGCCTGCGGATCGTGCGCGTCGGCGCGCTGTCGCGTTACGTCGCGCACTTCGGCGTACATGTACAGCCAAGCGGTATCCGCCGCCAGCATCAATTTTAGCTTTTGCGCATTTTGCGGCGGCCCCAGATTCTGCGCATAGGCGCGAAAATCCGCCCACTCCTCTCCGTAGCCGTCGATCTGAACCGGTGATTCCAGTGCATGCACATACAGTGCGGGTCCCAGTGCCGGCAGTTCGGCACGAATCGCCGCGAGACTGCGCGCCAGCGCCTTGCCGGACGCGATGAGAGTCTGTTCCTGCCCCTGGCGGAGCAATATTTCCATTTGGCGCACGAACTGCCAGCCTGCCCAGGGCAAGGCGAGCATCGACAACGCGACCAGCAGGAGTTTTCGACGCAGTGACATGGGATGCCGGGAATGGGTGGGCGAAGCGGTAATCAGCTGCACGTCGGAACTCGTCGGGACCTCCGGTCCGGCATCGAAATCGTCAAAAAGCTACCAAGCAACAATGCTGCTCATCGGCGAACGGTCGAAGCACGACCCGCCTTGACGAAACCCGACGCCCGATTCCTTCGCGTCAGGTCTTCCACCGGTATCCGACGCCGTGCACCGTATCGATCGCATCGAAGGACGGATCGATCGCGATGAACTTTTTGCGGATCCGCTTGATATGCGAGGTGATGGTCGCATCGTCAACCACGACCTGCGCTTCACGCATCAACTGGTCGCGGTTTTTCACATGTCCCGGAAAACGCACCATCGTGTGCACCATCCAGAATTCGGTCACGGTCAAGGGCACTTCTTCGCCATTCCAGGTAATGCGCATGCGCTCCTGCTCCAGCTTCAGCTGGCCCTGACTGATGACGCTTTCCGCATCCACCGGCTTGCGCAGAGCCTCGATGCGACGAAACAGCGCGTTGATGCGCGCGGCCAGTTGGTGCAGCGAGACATCCTTGGTCAGGTAGTCGTCAGCCCCCAAGCGCAGGCCCGAGATCACGTCCAGGTCCGAGTCGCGCGCGGTGAGGAACAGGATCGGCAACGTCGGCGCGCGCGTGCGCAGGCTGCGGCAGAGGTCGAAACCGCCTTCCGGTTCATCGCCGAGCCCGACATCGATAATCACCAGCTCCGGCATGCGGGCAGCAAATGCGGATTCGGCTTCCGGGCGCGATGCGTAGCCGCGAACTTCGTAGCCGAAACGGCTCAGGGCCTCGACGTAGTTGGCGCGGATCAGCGGTTCGTCTTCGACGATGGCAATGCTGCGTGGCATGTAGATGTCCCGTGGCGATTCGGGCGGAAGCTTCGCAGGTGAGCCCCCGCCCCGCAATGGCAGGAAGCGGCGGATCAGAAATTTGCCACAACTGATCGGCATCGCGTCGCATTTGCTCCGCCGTAGCGCCGCGCGCCGACGTTGCAATGGCATCACACGGCAGCCGCCGTGACGGCAGGACTCTCCTTATGCACAACGCCAGCAATCAACCCAGCGTCGAAACGCGCAACGCCGAGTTGCAAGGCGGTTTCGAGCCCTTGCGCACGGTCTTCGCGATCGCGGCCCTGCTGCTCGGATTCATCGCCGCCGCGCACGCGACTGGCAGCGGCGAGATTGACGTGAGCGGCAACGATGGCGTGCATCGCAGCGTTGCCAGCTTCAGCACGCAGGTGAACTTCGAGGTGCACGGCTTGGTTGCCGAGGTGCAGGTGCACCAGCGTTTCCGCAATGACGGCGCGGCCTGGCTGGAAGGCCAGTACCTGTTGCCGCTGCCGGAACGCGCGGCAGTGCATGGATTGCGACTGCATGTCGGCGAACGCGTGATCGTCGGTGAAATCCGCGAAAAGGAACAGGCTCGCAGCGAGTTTGCACAGGCCGTCGCGAGTGGCCAGAAAGCAAGCCTGGTCGAAGCGCAGAGTGCAAACCTTTTCCGCACCGCGATAGCCAACGTCGCGCCGGGTGAAGTGGTGGAGGTGGACATCGAGTATTGGCAACAAGTGCAATACCGCAATGGTGAATTCTCCCTGAGCTTTCCGCTGACGTATACGCCGCGCTACGAGATTGGGGAGCCCGCCGCAGCCGGCTTCCGGAGCGCCTCGGAACCGCCAGCGGACGCCGCTGCGACGCTCGCCTCGCCGACCGCCGCACCGGAAGTCGCCATTAGCGTGGAACTCGATGCAGGCCTGCCGCTGACACGCGTCGAGTCACCTACGCACGCGATCGACATTCGCGAAGACGGCGATCGTCGGCATATCCGATTGCAACAGAATCGCGCGCCATCGGATCGCGATTTTGTTCTGAACTGGACGCCGAGAACGCTCGCCGCGCCGGCAGCCGCCGTGTTCACCGAGCGCCTTGGCGACGAGACCTTCGCGCTCTTGATGCTGGTGCCGCCGTCCCAGCCGACCTCCACCCTGCCGCGCGAACTGATACTCGTGATCGATACGTCGGGCTCGATGGAGGGCGCCTCGATGGTGCAGGCCCGCGCCGCGCTGGACATCGCATTGAGCCATCTGTCGCCGCGTGACCGCTTCAACGTGATCGAATTCAATTCGACGATGAACGTGTTGTTTGACAGCGCCGTTGCCGCGACGGCCGGCGATGTGCAACTGGCCCGCGAGTGGGTTGCGCAGTTGAAGGCCAACGGTGGCACCGAAATGCGGCCAGCGCTGTTGCGTGCGATGCAGGGCAGCGCACCCGAAGGGTATGTGCGTCAAATCGTATTCGCGACCGACGGCGCGGTCGAGAACGCCGATGAGCTGTACGCGGCGATCGAGACGAACCTGGCCAATTCGCGCCTGTTTCCGGTCGGCATAGGCAGCGCGCCGAATGCACATTTCCTGTCCAAGGCCGCGCAGATGGGCCGCGGCAGCGAAACGGTGATCCGCGATCTCAACGACGTCGGTGAACGCATGCAGGCGCTGATCGAAAAGCTCGATCGTCCTGCGCTGCGCGACCTGCAGTTGACTTGGCCTGGCACGGCGGAGGTCTATCCGCAGCGCGTCCCGGATCTGTACCACGGCGAACCGTTGATCGTGGTCGCGCGCACCTCGTCGGTGAGCGGCACTGTGCAGGCGCAGGGCTGGTTGTC
Source organism: Tahibacter sp. (assembly GCA_039934615.1). Lineage (GTDB taxonomy): Bacteria > Pseudomonadota > Gammaproteobacteria > Xanthomonadales > Rhodanobacteraceae > Tahibacter. Next base: position 21,931 of record JBDTLV010000059.1, on the reverse strand, counting down.
GAATGACGCGTGGACAAAACGTCTCGATCTGGACCTGCGAGGCAGTGCGCGTGGCATCTCGCACCTGTGGGCGCGCAACAAGATCGATGCGATCGACGACGCGCTAATGCGCGGTGGCGACGAGCCCGGCCTGCGCCAGCAGATGCTCGACGTCGCACTGAAGTTCCATCTGGTCAGCCGATACACGAGCCTGGTCGCGATCGACAAGACACCGCAGCGTCCGCCGGGTTCCGCGCTGCAGTCGACACAGATCGCCAATGCCACGCCAGACGGTAGCGTGAACTTCGCGCAGACGGCGACAGACGCACCACTGAAGATACTGCTGGGTCTGCTCGCGTTGCTGACAGTCCTCGCGCTGGGGCGCACGCGGGCCAATACGCGGCAATCATCATCGATTGCGGCATGAATCGCCCCGAGCAGGGGGCGCGGGCGCGTAGCCGGCAACCGACGGCGGCGAGATTTCACGGTCGTGATATTTCCATGCACAACGATATAAAGCACTCTTTTATTTCATTACAACATTTTCAACATCAACGGAGACCCACGATGGACCTGTACCTTCCCGCGGAATTCCTCAGCCTGCGCGATGAGATCGAATACTCCGGCGCGCATGCTTGCAGCGAGCACGACAGCGACGATGCGATGTGGCTCGGTGGCGAAGCCTATGTGGCTAGCAGCCTGTTCGGTGATCGGCCGGCGCGCCCACCGCGCCGGGTGCGACGCGGCGAAAAGCGGCTCGCCACCGCTGAACCCGACTGGATGGCGCTGTGAAACGCCGCGGCGTGGTCCGCGCGCTGTTCGCGCTGGCCGCCGTGTGCTTGCTCGCCGATGCCAGTTACACCGAGGCAAAGGCTTGGCTTGCGCAGGAGCTGCTCGAACGGGCATGGAGCCGCGTCGAATCCGGTGAGACTGACGCGAAGCCCTGGCCCTGGGCCGATACCGCGCCGGTAGCGCGGTTGAGCGTGGAGCGCCTGGGTATCGCACGTATCGTTCTGAAAGGTGACTCGGGTCGGAACCTTGCGTTTGGGCCGGCCTGGAGTGAAGCCAGCGCGCTGCCTGGAGCGCAGGGCCTCAGCGTCATCAGCGGTCATCGCGACACGCATTTTGCCTTTTTGCGCCTGTTGCACAATGGCGATGAAGTGCTGATCGAGCGCGCTGGCGTCACGACCCGCTACGAGGTCGGCGCCGGTCGCATCGTGGACGCCCGCACCACCCGGCTCGCTCCATCGGATGCGCGGGACACGCTGTTGCTGGTGACGTGCTACCCGTTCGACAGCCTTGTGCCGGGCGGACCGCTACGCTACGTGATCGAGGCGCACCGGTCGCAGCCACTGGCCTATCGCTAGACCGATAGCCAAGTCGCAGCGTGCCGCCATGGCTGCACACGCAGCGAACCGCGAAGCGTTCAAACGCTCAGGCAGCGGCCACTGCCGCGCGCATCTGCCGTACCACATCGGCGTAGTCCGGCTTTCCGAAAATTGCGGACCCGGCCACGAAAGTATCGGCGCCAGCGGCAGCGATCGATCCGATATTGTCCACTTTGACACCTCCATCGACTTCCAGGCGGATGTTGCGCCCGCTGGCATCGATCAAAGCGCGCACTTTGCGCAGCTTGTCGAGCGCGCCAGGGATGAAACTCTGCCCACCGAAACCCGGATTGACCGACATGATCAACACGAGGTCCAGTTGATCCAGCACGTGATCCAGATAGTGCAATGGTGTGGCCGGATTGAACACAAGCCCAGGCTTGCAGCCATGCGAACGGATCAACTGGATGGTGCGATCCACATGCTCCGAGGCTTCCGGATGAAACGAGATTGTCGTCGCGCCGGCCTGGGCGAAATCCGGCACGATCCGATCGACCGGCTTGACCATCAGGTGCACATCGATGGGCGCTGTCACGCCGTGCTTGCGCAGTGCCTCGCAGACCAGCGGGCCGATCGTCAGATTCGGCACGTAGTGATTGTCCATTACATCGAAATGCACCCAGTCGGCGCCGGCGCTGAGCACTTTGTCCACTTCTTCGCCAAGACGCGCGAAGTTGGCGGACAGGATCGAAGGGGCGATGACGCAGGATTGACGGGGCATGGTCTGTCTCGGAATCGGGAATCGGGAATCGGGAATCGGGAATCGGGAATCGGGAATCGGGAATCGGGAAAAGCATGCGCGACTTTTTTCTAGCACAGGCCTTTGCATGGCCTGGAAACATTGCAACGCTTCGCTGCGCTGGCGCGTGCGGTCATCGAAACCCGCGCTGCGATTTTATCGCCTCATAGGCTGCGTTGATGTCGCGCGCGCGCTTCTCGGCGCGCTGGCGCAGGACGTCAGGCACGTCGCCGAGTTTGTCGGGATGATGTTCGCTCATCAGCCGCCGCCACGCTTGCTTGACTGCGCGCTCGTCGGCATCGGCGTGAATACCCAGCACGGCATACGCATCCGGGCCCATGGATACCGATCGCGGCGGCGGCGCGTCGCGCTGCGTGCCCTGTTGTGAATAGGTCCACATATAGCCTTTCATTGCCGCCAGCGCCATCAGCTCGCGCTCCTCAACGCCGAGGCTCCAGCTCAGCTGGCGCAGCAGCACCAGCTTGCTCTCGATGATCTGGTCTTCCGCAGCGACGACTTCCAGCAACAGGTCGATCAGGATGTACGCGTGGTCGCGGCGACCGGCGCACCAGGCTTTGAGGTCGGCAATCGCGGGTTGCACGGCGTAGCCCGGTTCCTTGCCCGCATTGAAGCGCGCGATCGCTTCTCGGCGCTGCGAATCGCTCAGTCGCATGCGCTGCATCAGTTGTTCCGTTACGGCAATTTCACGCTCAGAAATGCGCCCGTCCGATTTGGCCATCGCGCCGATCAGGCCGAACAGCGGCTCGAGAAATCCACGCGCGGGTGCGGATCTGCGCCCGCCGAATGCGCCGATGTCGAACAGGTGACCGAGTACGCCGCCGAGCAGCGCGCCGAGCGGATGACGCAGGAGCAGAAATCCCGCGATGGCACCGACTATTTTGCCGAGCATGCTCAGGGCTCCGTCGGCGCGGGGCGGATTGATTGCCATGCATACCATTGCGCCAGCCGTTCCACATCGGCTGCCGAAAGGGACCCGGTTGCGGCGCGCATGACTGCGACATCGCGCGCGCCACTGCGATAGGCCTGCAATGCCGCGATGAGATAGGTGGCGTCCTGCCCGGCCAGATGGGGAGTGCCCGGCTGAGACGACATGCCAGTCTCGCCGTGGCAGGCGGCGCACAAGCCCAGTTGGCCCGGCTTTTCCGGACGGGTCTGCGCCTGCATCGCGGCGGGCAACCAGCAAGCAGCCGTGATGACGACAGACGCGAACAAACGCATGGGCGGCAACGAATCCGGGAGGATGGAGGGGCAATTCTAGCAAGCGCACGAAAATGTCGCTCAGCGCGACCGAGCGCCCGCACTGGGCGACGTGATCGTCGACCGCGAAGGCCGCTACAATGCGCGCCTTCACGCTGGAGCCCGCCTGTGCCTACCACGTTGCTTGAGTCCCATCTCACCGGCCTTGACCTCATCCATCGCGGCAAGGTACGCGACGTGTACGCCCTGTCGGCGCGCGAATTGCTGATCGTCGCGAGCGATCGCCTGAGTGCCTTCGATGTGGTTCTGCCCGACCCGATTCCAGGCAAAGGCGAAATGCTCTGCCAGATTTCCAACTTCTGGTTCGAGCGTACCGCGCATCTGGTACCAAACCACCTGACCGGCAAAAACGTATCGACGGCCCTGCCAGCAGGCAGCGATGTGGAGTTGTACCAAAAGCGCAGTGTGATCACGCGTCGCCTGAAACCGGTGCCGGTGGAGGCCATCGCACGCGGGTATCTGATTGGCTCGGGCTGGAAGGACTATCAGGCGAGCGGCAGCCTGTGCGGAATCCGCCTTCCCAGCGGATTGCGCCTGGCCGAGCAACTGCCGGAACCGATCTTCACGCCGTCGACCAAGGCGGCGCCAGGGGCGCACGATGAAAACATCGGTTTCGACGAGGTAGTCGCAAGCGTTGGCGCAGACCTTGCCGAACAAGTACGCGATGCGACCTTGTCCATTTATCGGTGGGCCGCGGACTATGCCGCGAAACGCGGGATCCTGATCGCCGACACGAAGTTTGAATTCGGCACCGACGAGGATGGCACGCTGTACGTCATGGACGAAATGCTGACGCCGGACTCTTCGCGCTTCTGGCCCGCCGACGAATACCGCGTGGGTATCAGTCCACCCAGCTACGACAAGCAATTTGTGCGCGACTATCTGGAAACCCTGGACTGGAACAAGACCGCGCCGGGACCGCGCGTGCCTGCCGCAGTGATTGCCGCGACGGCGGCGAAATACGCCGAAGCGTTGCGGCGCCTGGCGGGCATCGTGCTCGAGTGAGCGAGACAGCGCAGCGTGGCTTGATTAGCGCGGAGGATGCCGCATGAGCGAGGTACATCGCGAAACACGGGCCGACGGCAGCTTGACCCTGAGTTCGGAGCATTGCCGCTTTGTCTATTCACGACCGAGATCGGGCAGCCTGCTGGTGACGATCAGCGGTGACGATCATGGCCAATTCGGTACCGCCACGCTGGACGAGATTCGCCTCGAACTGCTGCGTCAGCGTCCGCTGGAATTGTTTGTGGATGCGAGTGAGGCGACAGGCGCTGCCGTCAGTGTCAGTCGCGACTGGACGCAGTTTTTTGCGCTCAATCGCGAGCACCTCAAGCGCGTCTCCGTGCTGGTCGGCAGTCAGCTGATGCAACTGACGATCGCAATCGCCCAGGAACTCTCGCGTACCGGCAATCTGATCCAGATCACTTCCGACCCCGACACATTTGCCAGCCGTCTGGCCGGTCGTCCCTGAAGCGGTGATGCGTTGCTCCGACCGCCGACGGCACTGGACCTTGCAGGCGCCCTGCGACGCGCTAAGCTGCGCCATGAATCCCTTCCGGGCACCGCCCCCCAGGATCGCCACATGAACTCCGCCGCTGAACCAACCACCTCCGAAGACCCGCGCCGGGATGTCGATCGCTGGCTGGGCAACTACAGCGAGGATCACCGCAACGTCACGAACATCGTGATCCATTGGATCTGCGTGCCGGCGATTCTCTGGTGCGTCATCGCGATGCTCTGGACAATCCCGGTTCCGGCCTGGCTCGGCCGTCCCGGATTTTGGTCCGCGCTGGGCATGTTCTTTGCGCTCGCGTTCTACCTGCGCCTGTCGCGCCCGCTTGGTCTCGCGATGCTGGCCCTGTTTGCGGCAATGGGGATTAGTATCGAATTACTGTATCGCGCGATCGGACCGCTGCCGCTGTTGTGGATCGCGATCAGCATCTTCGTGGTTGCCTGGATCGCGCAATTCATCGGCCACCGGATCGAAGGCAAGCGTCCTTCGTTCCTGACCGATCTCGCCTACCTGTTGATCGGACCGACGTGGCTGGTGGCGAAATTGTTGCGCCGATCGGGAATTGCGTACTGAGCAGCGTCGCAATTTCTCGCCAATCTGCCACCTGGCATCCGACAATCTCGTTCGACCACGGAGCCCGAAGCGATTCATGCGCGGCGCTGTGCCCATTGGACGACACCGACCGCACCTGATTGGATGAACCGTTGAGCCTCACTGCAGGTGACTGGTCGTAACGACCCGACGGGCGAGTATTTCGCGAGACATCGCTTCGATGTCGCGCAAGCACAGCGAGCGCGACTGACTTCTGACGTCAGCGCGCCGATCTGACCGCCCCCAGCACGAGCAAGGGGCCTTGCGGCCCCCTGCTCGACACAATCCCAACTTACCGGAATCACGTCTTCTCAAATGGCCTCAGCAGCCAGCGGCACAGCGCGGGCAGGAAGATCAGTGCGGCGAACATGTTGACCACGAACATGAAGGTGAGCATCAGGCCCATGTCGGCCTGGAATTTCAGCTCGGAGAAGTTCCAGGTCGCCACACCGACCGCGAGCGTCAAGGCGGTGTAGAAGATCGCGATGCCGGTGGTCTTGAGCGCGCCGAAGTACGCTTCGGTCAACGGCCTTCCCTGCTGCATCGATTCTCGCATGCGGGCGAAGATATAGATGGCATAGTCGACACCGATGCCGACGCCGAGCGCAACCACAGTGAGCGTGTTGACCTTGAGTCCGATGCCCAGGTGGACCATCAACGCATGGCCGAGTTCGGTCACGAGGACGAGTGGCAGCACGATGCACAATGCAGCCAATGGACTGCGGAAGCTCAGCAGGCACATGATGAATACGGCGGCATAGAGCAGGTACAACATCACCGCGTCGACTTCGCGGACTTTGTCGTTGATCGCAGCGAGCACGCCGACATTGCCCGTGGCGAGACGCAGGTTGAGCTGGTCGGAATGGAATTCCTCGCCTTTATCGCTGGCTGCCTTGGCCTGATCCGCGAGCTGGTTCGCAAGGTTCACATTGCCGCCGGATGCGACCTGGTTGTCGGCGCGGAATTGCTTGACGGCCGCGACGACGCGATCGATCGTGGTGGCACGGTGATCGCCGAGGAACATCATGATCGGCATCGCGCTGCAATCGTTGTTGAGCAGCCCGGAATCCGTTTCGAAGCCCTGTGTGGCGAGACGCAAGGTATCCGGGTCACGCGGTAATGCACGCCAGCGCAGGTTGCCTTCGTTCCAGCCCGCGTTGACGATCTTGGCCGCCATCGGCAGGGTCATCACTTGCTCGACACCTTCCACATTGCGCATGTGCCAGGCGAAGCGGTCGATGGTTTCCATGACCGGATAGCTGTTCGTGCAAGCCGAGGGTTCGCCTTCGGCGATCACATTGAGCATGTCGACGCCGAGCGAGAACTTCTCGCTGATCAGCACCGCGTCGCGGTTGTAGCGCGCTTCGGGGCGCAGTTCCGCGACGCCCTTTTCCGCGTCGCCGATCATCATGTGACTGCCGTACTGCTTGGCCACAAACCAGCCGGCCACGCCGAGCAGGATGATGATGGCCGCCGGCAAGGGGCGGGAAAAACGCGAGAGGAACGACCAGATCTTGTCGAACTGGGTCAGTTGACGCAGTCGGTAGGCGCGCTTGCGCTCCAGATTGCGCAATTTGCAATAGGAGAGAAGTACCGGCAACAGGATCAGATCGGTCAGGATGGTGACGGCGACACCGACCGTCGCCGTGATCGCCAGCTCGAAAATGATGCGGATCGGAATGATCAGAATCGTCGCGAAGCCAATGCAGCCTGCGATCAATGCCACCGCACCGGGTACGAGCAGCATGCGGAACGCGAGGCGTGCCGCGGTCTCCGCGTCGACGCCCTTGCGCGTGCTGAGTTCCTCGACGGTACCTTCTTCCAGGCCGCCAAAGAAGATCTCGCCGCGGTAGCGGTTGATCATCTGCTCGCCGTGGCTGACCGCGATCGCGAAGATCAGGAACGGCGTCAGCATGTTCATGGGGTCAATGCCGAAACCGAGCAGGCGCAGTGCTCCGAGCATCCACAACACGGCGATCAGCGCGCAGAACACGGTCAGCGAGGCCAGCTTGATCGACGAGGAATACAGGAACAGCAGGATCCAGGTAAAAGCGATGGTCAGGAAGAAGAACAGGATGACCGAGCGCGCGCCGTCGCTGATGTCGCCGACCATCTTGGCGAAACCGATGATGTGTACGGTTGTGGTCGCGTTTTCGTATTTGGCGCGAATCGCTTCGAGCTGCGCGGCGACTTTCTGGTAGTCGAGCTTGATCGCACTGGCGCCACCTTCCGGCACCAGTTCCGCCCACACCATGGCGCCCGAGAAATCCTTGGCGACCAGACGGCCGACAATGTTGGCTTTTTCGATATTGGCCTTGATCGTCGCGAACTGCTCGGCCGTCGGTTCGAACCCTTCGGCGTTCGGTGTGAACTCCTGCGGGATCACGTTGCCGCCGGCGAACCCGTCTTCGACCACTTCGACGAAACGCACGTTCGGCGTGAAGATCGAGCGCATGCGCGCTTCATCGACGTTGTCGATGTTCTTCACGTCCTGGGTGATGTTCTCCATCGTTTTCAAAAATGGCAAATTGAACATGTCACCATTTTTGTCAACCACCGCAATCAGGATGCGGTTCGCGCCACCAAACTCCTTCTCGTAATCGAGGAAGGTGCGCATGTATTCGTGTTCGAGCGGGATTTGTTTCTTGAAGCCGGCGTCGACGCGTAGCTGGGCCGCGAAATAGCACATCGCCACTGTGATCAGCGCGAACAGGATCAGCAAGACCGTACGATTGCCGAAAACGACGCGCTCGGCGAAGCGATGAAAGGCGCCCGGGTTGGCAGCGCTGTTGGATATTCCAGCCATGGTCTCGTCCTCTCGCTTACTTCGGCTGGTAGCGGCCGATGCCGTTTTCACCAGCCACGACAAAGGTCGCGGCACCTTCACTGGGCAGGATGGCTGCCAGCGCGCCGGCGGGTTCAACGGTTCCGGCGTGCAGCGCCTCGGTCGCGTTGCGTCGCATCAGCACGAGACCGTTCGCACCGACCAGGGCGATACCGCCGCCGCGGAGTCGCGTACCGCCCAACAGACTCAGCTCGGTTCCGGTTTTTACCTCGCGCCAGTGATCGCCGAGGTCATCGGTTTCGAACACGTGCCCGCGCAAGCCGAACACGATGGCGCGCTGCCCGTCAAAACCGAGTGCGCCGAACATCGAGCCGTCGTACGGCAGCTTGGTACGATCCCAGTGCGCGCCGTTGTCACGCGAGCGCAGCAGGCTGCCGCGTTCGCCAGCGATCAGCAGCGAGCCGTCGCTGGTGCGGGCAAGCGCATTGAAGTGCGGTTCGCTTTCGTCGGCAATCTTCAATTGTTCCCGCGAGAAAGTTCCACTTTCGCTGGCACTACCTTTTGCATCGTTCAAGCCGTCGGACGATGCGCCGAGGATGCTGCGCGGCGTCCACGTCGTACCCCCGTCGCTGGTTTCCAGAAACAGGCTGTAAGCGCCGATCGCGAATCCGTGTATTTCATCGATGAACAGCACATCGAGCAGAGGCGCGCCATGACGTGCGTCGTCGGCGGCATCGGCGGCAGCGGGCCGCCACGGATCGCTGCGTTGCAGAGTCCAGTGCAGTCCCGCGTCGGCGCTCGCGATGATCACGCCATCGCGGCCAACCGCCCAGACTTTGTTGCCCACCGCCGCAACCGCGGTCAGCGTCGCGCGCGTTGGCACATCGACGACTTGCGACCATTGGCTGCGATCGTCGGACACCAGCACGATGCCGCGCTCACCAACAGCGACGGCGCGCTTTCCCGCTTCGACCAGATCGAGCAACAGCGTGCGTGACGCGAGCGGCATCGGCTCGACGTTCGACGACGCGGGATCGGGCCAAATGGATTTGACCGGCGCTGCGGCTGACGTCGGAGTGGGCGCCGCTCCCGGCGTTGCCGCGGCGGGTGCATTGGCGGGATCGGCAGCGGTCTGCTGCGCGACAACGGTCGCGGCTGTTGTCAGCGCCAACAGCAGCACGCCGATATGCAGCACGCCGCGTGGGACTGCTGGAACTCGCAATGGACTCATCGATCCACTCCCCTATCCTGTCGTGGCGCGATCGCGCCACGAGAGCTGCATGGTGTCAGTGCATGCTCGCGGCACACACGCTGGGCGATGCTGGGCTTGCGCTTGAGCGATCCGTCGCGGGTCGCTGGCGCGCGCACATGCCACTGCACCTTAGCGCAAAGCGTGCCAGTCGCGGAACGCTTTTTTGCGCAATTTGTCTCGATAACGCCAGCGGCTCGGCGCTTCCAAAATGCAATCAGCCGCCCCGGAAACGGCGGCGGCTGATCGGCAGAACGGGCGTCCGGCGCAGGCCAGCCCTTACTGGATACCGCGCTGACGCAAGGACTGTGGCGTGAACATGTCCGGCGTTGTCTGGTAGGAGAAGTCGTACATCGGCTCCTGATTGTCCAGACCGGACACGATGTATCGGCCCGATTTCAGATCGTGATGCGTTTCCAGGGTCGACCAGAACAGTGGCACTTCGTAGTAATTGACGCTGGGCGCTTCCGAGTAACGCCAGATTTTGCCGGCGCCGTCGTAGTGGTCCATTTCCAGGATCTGCCAGCTGTCTTCGTCGATGTAGAAGGTGCGACGCGGATTGATATGTCGCTGGCCAGCCTTCAAGGTCGCTTCGACAACCCACACGCGGTGCAGTTCGTAACGCAGCAGATCCGGATTGATGAAGCCCGGCTTGACCAGATCTTCGATCTTCACCTTGTCACTATGTGCTTTGTAGGAATTGTAAGGAACGTACATTTCCCGCTTGCCGACGAGCTTCCAGTCGTAACGATCCATCGCACCGTTGTACATGTCGGTCTGGTCGTTGGTGCGCAGACCGTCGGACGCGGTGCCCGGATTGTCGTAGGCCACGTTCGGCGCGCGCCGCACGCGACGCTGACCGGGATTGTAGACCCACGCCTGGCGCGGCTCCTTCTTCGAATCCAGGGTCTCGTGCACGAGCAGCACCTGGCCCGCCAGTCGCGGTGGCGAGACCACTTCCTGGTAGAAGTAGATCAGGATGTTGTTGATGTCCTTCAGCGTATTGCCCTGCTTGTAGTACAAACCGAGCAATTCTTCCTTGATGCGCGTCAGGGTGTAGCCACCTGTAGCAGTCGGCGCAGCCTGGTCGGCCCAGCGCTGTGCGGAAATCCCCTTGTACTTGAGCTTGTGGTTCCACACCGCTTCGTAGCCCGCCTTGACCGGATCCTTGTCCAGGATCGGGAACGGAATGCCTTCGGCCACGTTCGCCACGCCTTCGCCGTCATCGACCAGTTCACCGGTCGCGGCGTTCTTCATCGTCATGTCGTAGATGCGCGTCGGATACGACGAGCTGCGGTGGGTGGGATAAACCACCATTTTCCAGTTCTTGTATTTTTCAAACATCGCAACCTGACCGGCACCGATCTTGTCACCCTGCTCCTTGTAGTTTTGCGCAGTGATGGTCAATACCGGCTTGTCAGCCGCGTACGGATCGGGATGGTGATCGCCGACCTTGTAGCCCGGCGGTGGCGTGGTCAAACCGCCATCCCAGGCCGGAATGGTGCCGGCCGCATTGCCCGCGCGCTCGGCGCCGGTCGGCGTCAGCGCTGTGCCCTTGACGCCGAGTTTCGCGACGTCGGCAGCTGGCGCTTTGGCCATGGCGGCCGACGCGACCATGCTCGCCGCGATGATCGCTGCCAGGCCTGCCTTCTTGAGAATCGTCATGTTCATTGCCTCCCGCGTGAGCTCAGAACGAATACTTGACCGAGAACGCGAGGAAATCGCGGTCGCTGATCAGGTTGAGATTGCCGGCACCGAAGAAATTTGTATAACTCAGATCAAACGCAATTCTGTTCAGATAGTTGGCTTCGGCACCAAGCGTCAGCGACTTGCGCCCCTGGATGAAGCTGCCACCCGGTCCCGGCGTGATGCCGTTCACGTCATGGTTGAACGCGATGCGCGGCGACAGGGTGAAGGCGCCACCAAAGGCATTGTTGTAATCGGCGCGCGCCGCGATGCGGTAGCCCCACGAGAACGCAGTCGGAAATCCTTTGCTGATCGTCTCGGGATTGCGCAGCGAGCCGGAAGTCACATCCGGGCCACCACCGGTGTCGGTACCATCGCCCTGGTAGCGCAGCGTCGACGGATCCGGCAGGTCCCACACATTGTTGAAACCGACCTCACCGACCAGCGAGATCTGGTCTGCGCCGACGAAATTGCCGGGGCCGAAAACCTTGGTCGCGGTGAACTGCAGCTGCGACACCTTATGCCGCTCCCACCCGCGGATTTCCTGGCCCGGACCGTAGTTGCCCAACTGGCTGACAAAGCGCAGACCCGGCTGTGGAATCAGCGCGTTGAGCGGACTCAGCGCAGCGAACAGCAGCTCCACGTCGTCGAACTGCAGCGGCACGTTCGGGCGATACGACAACTCACCCTGCAGTGCGATGCCCGATGCTTCCAGCGGCGTGTTGAAGCTCAAGCCGAACAAGTGGATATCTTCCGGGAACTCGGCGAAGTAGCGGCCCGAGTTCGCGTTGCTGTTGGTCACCGAAACGCCCGACAGCAGCGGCAGGCGACTGTGGTAGTTCAAGGCGTAGAAACCGAACTCGGTGTTGTTGAACCAGTCGGCGAGATAGTTCAGGCGGAAGCCGTACTGACCGGAATCCTTCGCGAAGCGATCCGGATTGCGCGGCACGGCAGCGCCACAGGCCAGCGGCTTGAGCGTCGCCGGCAGGTTGGCGTCGGTACCGTGGGTGCCGTAGCAGTAACCGTAGAAATTGTCCGCATTGATGACCGGCTGTGGAATCGTGCCGAAGTTCAGCATCACGTACGAACCGCCGAGTGTGGCGAAGTCGTTGGTCGAGAAATATGTGCCTGCCGGATCGGCTTCGGTCTGCTCGAATTCGAGCATGTACAAGGCTTCGGCGGACAGGCTATCGGTGATGTTGAACGAACCCCAGAGCATGTTGACCGGCAGGAACGCTTCTTTCAGTTCCGAGCCCGCCGCACGCAGCTTGGACACGTCGAACGGATTGATGACGTTGATGCCACCCTGGATAAAGGTGCTTTCGCCCCAGCTGACCACCTGCTGGCCGACGCGCACCGAAGCCTGGTGATCGGCGATCGAGAAATTGTGGAAAAGGAACGCGTCAAGAATCTTCGCGTCTTTGCCGACCTTTTCCTTGGCAAGGCTGGGCAACTCGCGACGGTTGACGTTCTCGAAATCGTAGAAGGTGAAACCGCGCACGAACAGGCCGGTGTTGGCGCCGTACATCAGGTTCAACTCGATTGTCGCTTTCACCGCATTGGTGAAGACGTCGCCATCTTCGTAATTGCGATCGCCATCATCGCCATTCACCGAATAGCGGCCGATCGCGGCGCGCTGTGACGGGCTGCCGAGCGAAAATGGCGGCTGGCTGATCAGCGGATTGAACTGCGCCTTGCCGATCAGGTTCGGGTCCTGGCTGGACATGCGCCAGGCCATGCCGTACGTCGCCGTGGTGTTGACGGTGCCGTGCAGGCCATCCTGTTCGCCGAACTCGAATGCGCTGGCCGGCAACACGACGGCCCCGCCGAGTGCGAGCGCGACGGCGTATGCCATCGGACGCAGGCCCGAACGGAAATTGGTGTTCTTTTTCATAAGTATAATCCCCAAATCCCAGGTCGATTACTGCGTCTTGATCACGGAGGTATTGGTCACCTGCACAGCGGTGCCGGCGCTGACCAGCATGCTCGCCATTTGCGTCTGCATCTCGACCGTGGCCGCCGCGTTTGCCGCCGGACTCAGCAGCGAACCGTGATCGCCCTTGGTGAAGCGGACCACCCCGCGGATGCCCGTTGCCGACTGGACGCTCGCCGTGATCGTGGAAAGACCCAGGGCACGGATCAGCGGTTCGGTGCCTGACAGCGGCGCACCCGCCACGGCGTTCGGAATGACCTGATCCGGCAGCGACGCGGCGCCGTCACCGACCACTTCATGCAGCAGTACGCGCTTGCCGGCGAGGGCGAACGCGGTATTGATCGGATCGGCAGAGTCCACGACCTGCTGAGCGGCGCCGAAGAAGCGGTCGTAGTCTGGCGTGTTGGGTGTGAGACCCGATGCAGCCAGACCGGCCCTGATGCGCGGACCAAACGTCGGCGAGGCTTCGAGCAGGCGCGGAATGCCACCGCCCGGCACGCTGAGCACCGCGGTGTTCACCGACGCATCGAACGCGACGAAGCTGGTGCCGACGATGGAACCGAGCGACTGTCCGACGAACTGGATACGCGAACCGTCAAAGTCGGCGCCGGCCACGCCGTCGTAGCTCAGGGTTGGTATCGCTTTGGACAATGAGAAAAGATCCACAATACCCTGGCGGATATTGTCACGCGACGTCAGCAGGCTGGGCAGCTGAATGAAAAGCGAACCGGAGCCATCGATCACGTTGTCCGGGCCTGGAGCGCCGGTTGTGTTGTTGGTCAGGTCGAGATTGAACGTGCGCTCGTGCGCGCCGGTGGCGGCCAGCGGCGTGTTCTCGATCTTGAACGGATTCGCCACGTCGGTCAGGCCGTGCAGCGGCAGATCGATCGCGATGACCGCGAAGCCCTGCGACGCCAAGGTCTGCGAGATCGCGAACGCGTCGGTGCGGTTGCGCGTGATGCCGTGCTGGAAGATCACGATCGGCCAGCCGGCAGCCGGACGGGTTTTGCCCGATGCCGCATTTGGCACGGTCAGCACCAGCGGAATCGTCTCGGTCTTGGTCGCGACCGGGAACGGATTGGCGAAGGTGATATTGGTGGAGGCCGGCGACAATCCCGCCTGGTTGAACGGCGGCACGTAGGCGCCGGGCGCCGCTTTCCAGAACGTCGTGGTCGGGGCGGGATCGTGGTTGTTGGCCGCAGCCAACAGGTAATACGGCACGTCAATGGTGCCGATGTATACATCGGCGATCGGTGCGAGACCGAGGCCCAAGCCACCGATGGTGAGACCGGTCGGTGCAATGCGCGTCAGCGGTGCGGGGGTCTGCACGACCTTGCCGTAGGCCGCCTGCAGCACCGGCGTGATGCTCTGCGTGGTGAATACCCAGCTGACCGCGACCTTGGCGGCCGGAATTCCCTGGCTGGCGGCGGCGGCAAGCTGCGAATTGGTCAGTTGGCGCAGCGGTTCGAGTGCGCAGGCGCTGGCGGTCGGAAGCAGTGGATCGGTCGATGCCCCATTAACGCAAAGTGGACTTGTGCGCTTGGCCAGAAAGTAAGTCTGGTCCGGCGTGACGTCATTGCCGGCATCGTCAGTGACGCCGTCGGTGACCACCGCCATATAGCTGGTGAGCTGCTTCAACGGCTTGGTCGGCACGATTGCGACCGTGCGGCCGGCCGCGTCCGACGTCGGCTTGGCGACCACGTAGTCGGCTGGCGACGCGAGCTCGCGCGTCACACCGGTCACACCGCCGCCCGGACCGGTGAGGGTCACTTCGAAAACTCGGATCGACGAACCAGCGACGAGCGACGTTGCTTTCGGCGAGGCACTGAATTGCACCTGGCCTGGCGAGCTCGTGCTCCAGCCGTCCAGGGTGTTCACCGCAACCGTCGGATCGCCAAAACTTGTCGCGGTCGTCGGGATGTTCAGGGTCAGGTCCGTCGTGCCCGACAGCAGCAGGTTGTTTGGCAGCGGAATCACCGAGGTGGCCGGATCGAAACGCGCGGTGATCACCGCCGTAACCGGGCTACCGTTGTTGTTCAGTGCCGGCGGAGCCGCCACTGCACGCGGGCTGTTGCTGCCGCCACCGCAGGCGGAGAGGAGCACGGACGAGATCGCCAGTGCCAGAGTCAGACGGGCCTGCATAGGGAATTCCTTCTTGTCGAATGGATACACGACGCCACCGTATCTTAGGGAGTTCAAACGCTTGTTGGCAACGCCGATTTAACAAACCGCCCAGGTCGGTAATGACTGGTGCGACGCACCATTATACGAGGATAATGTGCAGATTCTTGCTTTTTTTATTATTTCTTCGGAGTCGCCGGCAGCGGCGCGCTCGTGCGCGACACGTGCTGATTTATGCAATTTTTATCACGGCATTGTCGCAGTCCACCCGCTGCTGCGAAATCGATTTTGGCCCCGACCATCGTCCGCCGCATTGCAACAACCGAGACGCCAAGACGTCCGGAGAGGTCCAACCGCTCCGAAAATATAGTGACGGGGTTGGCGCGCCGGGGGTGGCGTGCGCGGATTCAGTAGCGACTGACACCGAGCAGGCGGGCCGGCAGGGCGCGAATACGGTTGAGCAGGGAGTTCGGCATCTTGGTCTGCGCGACCAGGATTTCCGGAGCGGGTGCCGCGACAACATAGCGGCGCGCGGCCTGCGGATTCTGCTTGAGTTGCCAGTAGCGGCCGAGCGCCGAGTCCACACTGAGCCGGCAGGAGCCCATCCGCACGGGTTTGATCAGCATCCGGTAAACCTGACCTTCGTTGATCAACTCCATCGCCGTCTGCGCATTCGCGCGTTCCGTGATCACCACGGTCGCGATATGCGGGTGGTATTGCTTGAGCGCCTTGAGCAGCAGGGTGAGGTCACCGCCGTGGCTGGTCTCCGTTTCGGAGATCACCACGCCGGTTTCGTGCTGCTCCAGCACCTGCATCGCGCGCTCGGCGGTATTCGCAAACCGCACCTGATAATACGGCTGCAGTATCTCGCGCAGGCGTTGCTGCACCGTCGCGTCATCTTCGATCACCAGAACGCCAACCTGCGTGCGCGCGATGTTCTGTTCCGATGGGCTGATCTGGTCGTTTGCAACCACCGGCGCCTCACGGGAGATCCGCGCGGCCTCCATCACGACGGCGCGCAAGTCCGCGTTCACCCAGGGTTTGTTCACAAAGCGAAAAACTTCGCCTTCATTGACCGAACCCAGCACCGCTTTGAGATCCGAATAACCGGTCAGAAGGATGCGCATCGCACGCGGGTGCGCGCTCTTGATCTCGCGCAGCACCTCGCCGCCGAGCATTTCCGGCATACGCTGATCACAAACCACCACATCGACGTCATGCTGCTTCGCCTGCACGATCGCGTCACGCGGATCGGTACAGGTATACACCTCCACATCGCGGAACAGCGCCTTCAGCGCACGCAGAATGCGCGCTTCGTCGTCGATGAACAGGACACGGATCGCCCCGACGGGGCCCTTGATTGGCGGCATTTCGTAATCGTGCATGCTCATCGGCTCGGGTCCGTCAGTGCAGGGTCGGACGAACGGCGGGTTCCGCCGGGAGCAGCACCGTGAATTCCGAACCGCGGTTCGGAGTAGTGCGCACCTTGATCGAGCCGCCGTGCGACTTGACGATCTTGTGCACGATCGACAGTCCAAGTCCGGTTCCCTCGCCGGGCGCCTTGGTGGTGAAGAACGGGTCAAAAATCTTCGGCAGGACATCGTCGGGGATGCCGCAACCGGTGTCGCCGAAGCTGACTTCGACTCCGCCATTGGTGGAACGCGTTGCCACGGTCAAGGTGCCGTCGTCCTCCATGGCCTGCGAGGCATTCGTGATCAGGTTGAGGAAAACCTGATTGAGCTGCGAGGGCATGCCGCGCACTTTGGGGACGCTGCTCAGCTTCTTGATCACCTTGATGCGGTCACGCAACTGGTGGCCGGCGATCATGAGGGCGCTTTCGATGCCTTCGTTGACGTCCATCAGATCCATGCCATCGCGATCAACGCGGGCAAAGCCCTTCAGGTTCTGCACCAGGGCCGACAACTGCACGATGCCGTCGCGCGCATCGCCGAGCAGCTCCTTCGCCTCGCTGAGCAAGGGGCTTTTTTCCACGTTGTCGCGCGCCTCGAACAATTTGCGCCGCGCTTCCTCGACGTGCTTGACCAGCTTGTCCAGCGACTCCTTGTCGGCGCCGAACATCAGATCCACCGGCTGCTGGCAGTACTGAACCGCGAGATCATAAGCCTTGACCAGCTTGCGGTAGTCATCGAGCAGATCGCCAACCACTTCGACATTGCTCTTGACGAAGCCGAGCGGTGTGTTCAATTCGTGCGCCACCCCAGCCACCATCTGGCCCAGCGAGGCGAGCTTGGTCGTGTGGATGACTTGCGACTGACTGGACTGGAGCTGCTTGAGCTCCGCCCCGCTCTGCGCATTTTCGGCCTGCAGGCGGGCAACCGAAGCCTGCACCTGTTTCAGGCGCAGTCCGAGTGCGGCTGCCGCAACCGCGAGCAGCACACAGACGATGCCGAGGAACACGCTCATGCCTACCTCCAACGTTACCGCGAGTATAAGCAAGCTGCGCGCTGCCGTACGCCTCGGGCTCCGCCGTCTGTCGGCACTTTCGTGACTCACTTCACCGAATCGCGGGTCTGATCAAATTCCGCTGCCGGCGATCCGGCCTCCACCGCCGGGCAACAGCGGTGCTAAGCTCGCGCCGCAATCCAGCCCGGAGACCTCCATGATTGCCCGTATCTGGCGTGGCGTAACCCTCGCCACGCAGGCTGACGCCTATCTTTCGCACCTGACCGAAACCGGCTTGCCGGACTTCGAACAGACCCCCGGCAATCGCGGTGTGTACGTGATCCGGCGGATCCAGGGCGAGCATTGCGAATTCCAGATCATTTCGCTGTGGGAGTCGATGGACGCCGTGCGCCGCTTTGCCGGCAAGGAAGCCGAGCGCTCGCGCTACTACGCCGAGGACGAGCAATACCTGCTCGATATGGAACAGTTGGTGCGCCATTACGAGGTCGCAGCGCAGGTCGACGACCCCGGCGCGAAATGATCGGGCGACGGGTCGCATCGGTCGCACTCGAAATCGGCCAGGGGCCGCTGCGCCGTTCAGTCGGATCGAAAAGCCGGGGCCGAAGAATTCGGTCTAGACGGCATTTTATACATCGATCAACTTTGAATATTGTCGGCTGTTCCTCAAACCGTACCGCGACTAACCGGGCATTCGCACGTCGCCTGCCCACACGGGGTTTCGCCACGAAATGCACTTCCTGATGCTGCCGCGCGCCGTTCGGCGCGCGGCAGCAGCGGAATCATGCCTTCTTGGCTTTTGCTTCCACATCCAGCGCGGCCACGACGGCGGGACGCGCTGCGACGCGCTCCACGAACTTGGCGATCGACGGCCACTGCTGCAGATCGATGCTGAAATATTTGCTCCAGCCCAGCACCGTGAACAGGTATGCGTCGGCGACGGAAAAGTCCTTGCCCATGAGGTAATCCTGCTTGTCCAGCACAGGCGCGATTTCAGCGAAACGCTGCGCGAGCTTGGTCTTCTGCGCATCCTTCACCGAATCGGGATTGGCGGCATTGAACAGCGGACTGAACTGTTTGTGGATTTCCGTAGAAATGAAGTTCAACCATTCCTGCAACTGATAGCGTTCAAACGTGCCGTTGGCCGGAGCGAGCTTGGACTCGGGCTTCAGGTCCGCCAGATACTGCACGATCGCCGGCCCCTCGGTCAGGACGCGCCCGTCGTCCAGTTGCAGGGTCGGGACGTATCCCTTCGGATTGATCTTCTTGAAATCAGCGCCGTCAGCGGTGGTCTTGCTGGCCAGGTCGACCTTGACCGCATCGAAGGGCAGACCGAGCTCGCGCAGCACGATATGCGGCGAGAGGGAGCAGGCACCAGGGGAAAAATACAGTTTCATCGTTCACTCCATGCGAGTTGCCGACGTCGCGGGCTGCGACGGTTGCGGTGGGACAGAACTGCGGACGATGCGCGTCATCACAAGCCGCCGATACGCGCACGCGGTGTAAATGGTCTGTGTACCGATGCGACACAAAGCTGGCGGAAATCGCACTAGCCCTGATCGGACAGCGCCCAATCGGCAACCGCCTCAGCATGAATGCGTGCAGTATCAAAGGTCGCGACGCAGACATCGGCGGCGCCGACCAGCAGGCCGATCTCGGTGCAGCCCAGGATAATTCCCTGCGCACCCCGCTCGACCAGATCTGCCATGACGGTACGGTAGATCGCCCGCGATGCCTCGCGCACCACGCCAAGACAGAGTTCCTCGTAAATGATTCGGTGCACCGCATCGCGGCCACCGGCGTCGGGAGTCAGGACGCTCAGACCCTGCTGCTCCAGCCGACCACGATAAAAATCCTGCTCCATCGTGAAGCGCGTGCCGAGCAAGCCGACACGGGAAAGTCCCGCGGCGCGCACGCGCTGTGCCGTCGCATCGGCGATGTGCAACACGGGCATCGTGATTACTGGCTCGATGCGGTCCAGCACGCAGTGCATCGTGTTGGTGCAGATCACCAGTGCTTCTGCTCCGGCGCGCTCGAGAGCCAACGCCGCATCGCCCAGCACGCGCCCCGCTTCGTCCCAGTCACCGGACATCTGCAGAACTTCGATCTGCGCGAAATCCACGCTGTACAGCACCAGACGCGCGGAATGCAGTCCGCCAAGCCGCTCGCGTACCCGCTCGTTGACGATGCGGTAGTACGGCAGCGTCGATTCCCAGCTCATACCGCCGAGCAAGCCGAGGGTGCGCATGGGACTCTGCGACTTTACTGCCCCAGGCATGATCTATTGCTCCGGCGCGAACCAGCGGGACCGGGAATCCTCGATGCCCAAGGCGGCACTTGGAGGGTCTGATATCTTTCCACCATGGACAAAATGGTTGCGTATCGATTCGGCAAACTCGGCAAGCTTGCGGTCCGTGTCGCGAATGGTGCGTTCTCTATCCCAGAGGAAGTACGGCCCGAAAAATCCGTTGCAATAACGCAATTCTCCACCGTCATCGGTCAGGACGAGATAGTCCAGGCCAGCGATCAACGGTACGCCACAGTCGCCGTATCCGTAGCCCGCTCGAAGTTGATGCAGGCTCGAAGGACTGCCCTTGAAACTCTCAATGACCGAAAATCGCGCAATTTGCGGAATCGCATCCGATTGGCGATCGTGCTCCGTGAGCCAACCATCATTGAATCGCACGTCGACGATGCGCGCGACGAATACGTGCCGAGCCTGGCTGAATGCGGCTTCCAGCGACATGGCCGGGCACGAGCAGGCCCGGACAGACGGTGCGCAACAAAGCGCCCACGCCATTGCGATGAATGCGACAATGTTGCGCATCGCTACTTCTTGCGCACCGGTGGAATATCGGTACAGGTTCCTTCGTACACTTCTGCCGCCATACCTACCGATTCGCTCAAGGTCGGGTGCGGATGGATGGTCAGGCCGATGTCGGCCGCTTCGCAGCCCATCTCGATCGCCAGGGCGACTTCGGCGATCAGATCGCCGGCGTTGGGTGCGGTGATGCCCGCGCCAATCACCCGATGAGTCGCTTCGTCGAAAATCAGTTTGGTGAATCCTTCGGTACGACCGATGCCGATTGCGCGACCTGACGCTGCGTGCGGGAACTTGCCGATGCCGTAGGCGATACCCTGCTTCTTCGCTTCGACTTCGGTGACGCCGACCCAGGACACCTCGGGATCGGTATACGCGACGCTGGGAATCACGCGCGCGACAAATTCACTTTTCTGCCCGGCGCAGACCTCGGCCGCAACCTTGCCTTCATGCGTCGCCTTATGCGCGAGCATTGGATTACCGACCAGGTCGCCGATCGCAAAGATATGCGGCACGTTGGTGCGCATCTGCATGTCCACGGGAATGAAACCGCGCTCGGTCACGTTCACGCCGGCAGCCTGCGCGTTGACCTTGCCACCGTTTGGCGTGCGACCGACCGCGACGAGCACTCGATCGTACAAGGTCGGCTCGGGCGCTTTCTCGCCGTCGAATTTCGCCAGCAGGCCTTCCTTTTTAGCCTCGATAGCGGTGACTTTGGTCTTGAGATGAATGCCGGCGTAGCGTTTGGACAGTCGCTGGTGCAGCGGCCGCACGAGATCCGGATCCGCTCCGGGCATCAGCTGATCCAACAATTCCACTACGGTAACTTTGGAACCGAGCGCTTCGTATACGCAGGCCATTTCCAGGCCGATGATGCCGCCACCGACAACAAGCAATGACTTCGGAATGTCCTTGAGTTCCAGCGCATCGGTGGAATCCATCATGCGTGGGTCGTCCCACGGAAAACCCGGCAGTTTGACCGCCTGCGAACCCGCCGCGATGATCGCCTTTTCGAAGCGGATGAGCTTGCTGCCGCCTTCGCCGGTGACTTCCAGCTCGTTCGGCGAAACGAAGCGGCCGCTGCCGGTCACGGTCGTCACCTTGCGCGCCTTGGACATGCCGCTCAATCCGCCGGTCAGCTGACCGACGACGACGGTCTTGTGCGCCCGGAGCTTGTCCAGGTCGATCTGCGGTTCGGAAAAACGGATGCCGTGCGCGGCGAACTGGCGCGCTTCGTCGATCACCCGCGCCGCATGCAGCAGGGCTTTGGACGGAATGCAGCCGACATTGAGACAGACCCCGCCCAGCACCGCGTAGCGTTCGACCAGGACCACGTTCTGACCCAGATCGGCCGCCCGGAATGCGGCTGTGTAGCCACCCGGACCGGAGCCGAGCACGACAACCTGGCACTCGATGTCAGCCTTGCG
>JBDTLV010000058.1:0-30453 GCA_039934615.1 Tahibacter sp. | reverse complement strand
CAGCTTATCCTCGAGTGCGCGAACATAGTCGGGAGGTTCGCTCACCGTCGGCGCCTGTATGGGAATCAGGGCCGCATCCATGTTCGCTCCGGGCTATTGATCACCGCATGACGCGGCGATCAGATGTCGTCGCCGCCACCTTTCAGATCGTCGTCGACTTCCGCAGCAGCCCACTCGAGCGCTTCCCGCTCGGCGCGCTCGCGCTCCTGCTTCTCGACCTGCTCGATCAACGCATTGGTGACCTTGCCTTCGGCGATTTCGCGCAAGGCGAGCACGGTCGGCTTGTCATTGTCGCCAACAACCAGCGAGTCTGCGCCCTTGGCCAACTGCCGCGCGCGCTTGGTCGCCATCAGCACCAACTCGAAGCGGTTATCGACCACTTTCAGGCAATCTTCAACGGTAATACGTGCCATGTGAACCTCAAAACCATCAGAAATCAGTCGCTTGTGCGAGCGGCATTGTAGCCGTCTGGCCCGATCCCACGCAAATCGGCGGAATGGGCTCCGTTTGCGCCTCAGTACCGACTCGCCACGGATCCAGGTGTGCCATCGGTGGCCAATGGCGCAATCCGACCGTCACGCATTTCCGCGGCGCCCCATTTTTTTTGAAAAGGTCTTGGAATCCACCCGCCACCACGCGGTATTCTTGCACGTCGCGCCGTGCCGTCATGCTTGAATATCCCGCATGCAGACGCCACAACCGCAAGCGCCCCTGCTGCAGGAAGCTGTCCGAATGCCGTCCGAATCCACACCGACCCAATCCCGCCATGCATCCAGAATCCTTTTCGCGAGCGTGGCGTTCGCACTTCTGGCGGGCTGCACCATTGCCAAACCGCGTGTCGACGATCCGTGGGAGAAATGGAATCGCAAGGCCTTCACTTTCAATCAGGCAGCCGACAAGGCGGTGATCCGACCGGTCGCGATGGGGTATCGGCACGTCACCACCCCCAACATGCGCCGCGCAATCAGTAACTTTTATACCAATGTGCGCACCCCGATCACGATGGTGAACAACCTTCTGCAGGGTCAGCCCAAGTCTTTTGTGCAGAACACCAGCCGCTTTCTGGTCAACACGACGATCGGTCTGGCCGGCTTGTTCGACCCAGCCAGCAAAATGGGTTTCCCGCTGGACCAGGAAGACTTCGGCGTGACTCTGGCAAAGTGGGGCGTCAAGGACGGCCCGTACCTGGTTCTGCCATTCCTGGGTCCGACCACGGGTCGCGATCTGTTCCGCTATCCAGTCGATACGCAATTCGAACCGTTGACTTGGTACGCCAACCGCAATGATTTTCGCTACAACGCGCAAAACTGGCCTTCTTACCTTTTCCTGGTGACCTTGCGTTCGCGGGGAATTGATGCGGAAGGTCTGCTGGAAGGCGTCTACGATCCGTACGTGTTCTATCGCGACGCGTACCGCCAGCAACGCATCTATCAGATCTACGACGGCAACCCGCCGGTAGAAGTCATCGAACAATTGCAGGGCGTGAGTCCGGACTTCGATCCCGAAGATTTGCTCGACGAGCAGCGCAAATACGATCAGGCGCACGCGAAACCGGACAAGGATGAATCAAAACCCACGCCGGAACAGCATTGAGTCGCCGTCATCCCGGCGCGGTTTGAGCACAACGCGACGACGGATTCCGCCGAGCCCCCGCGCCAGCGACCGTTGGCGAAAACCTCAAGCGGTTTTTTGCAGCTGCCCCAGCGCGAGCAACTGGTCGACATCGCACAATTGCGCCAGTGCGGTCAGGCTCGCTGGCGCGGCGTCGATGCGCAGCTGACGCCCCTGCTGCCGGACTTGACGGCTGAGCGCGATGATTACCGCAAGGCCGGCGCTGTCGGCGTGGGTCAGTCCCGCCAAATCCAGGCTGCGTACCAACGGCGTGAGCGCCGCGCGCGACTCCTGCAGCGCGCGCGCCGCCGTCGCAAAGGTCAGCGCGCCCGACAAAGCCAGCACCTCCGCGTTCCCGGTCGCTAATCGGAATTCTGCAGAGCTGGTCACTTGGCGCTCTTTTCCATGCTTTCCAGGGCCTTCTCACCCTGGGTCTCCAGGCGCGTGATGACAGCCTCCAGATTGGACTTGCGGATCTCCGCATCGACCTGGTTGCGGTAGTTGGTCACATAGGAAATGCCTTCGATGATGACGTCGTAGGCTTTCCAGTCGCCGTCGCGCGTCTTGCGGAACGCGTAGTCGACCGGAACGCGCTTGCCATCATCCAGCACGACTTCGGTGCGCACCAGGGAGCGCTTTTCGTTGAGCTCGCCCTTGTACGGTTGCACATTGATGCTGCCGCGCGTGTAGTTCAGCAGACCTTCTGCGTAACGGTGCGCGATGGAGTTGTAGAGTGCGTGTCCGAAGCGCGAGCGCTGTTCCGGCGTTGCTGTGCGCGCATTCTGGCCGAGCACCAGGATCGACGCGTAGTCGATGTCGAAGTGCGGCAGGACGATGCCATCGATCAGCTTGATCAATGCGTCGCGGTTGTTTTTCAACTCGTCCTTGCGTCCTTCCAGCGCTTTGCCCAGATCTTCCGTCAGGGTCATCACGACGGCATTCGGATCGGCCGGAGCAGCCTGCAGCGAGGTGCCAAACATCAGCGCGGCCACACAAAGGGACATTGCAATTTTCTTTAACATGTCAACTCCTGTCGTATTTCGAGCGCAGAGACGCTGCTCTGTCTATTTCTTGGCGGCCGGTTCCTGCGGAGGTTCGGCGGGCGTCGCAGCGGCAGCATCTTTTTTGCCGGGCTGGTCACCGCCGACCAGATACTTGCCGATCAATTCTTCCAGCTGAATCGCATTCTGGGTCAGCACAAATTCGTCGCCGTTCTTGAGCATTTCCGGCGAACCGCCGGGTTTGATTCCAACGTACTGGTCGCCGAGTAAACCGCTGGTGAATATCGCTGCGGCAGAGTCATCGGGCAGTTGGTTGTAGCGCTGGTCGATGGCCAGCGTGACCAACGCGTCGAGCCGCTCATTGTCCAGCGCGATCGCTTTGATACTGCCAATGCGCACACCCGCCAGCTTCACCGGCGCGCGCAACTTGAGCTGACCGACGTTGGTGAAGCGCGCCTTGACGGAATAGCTCGGGCCGTCGCTGTAGTTGGCCAGACTCGTGGTCTGGGTCGCCAGATAACCAAGCGCGGCGAAACCGAGCAGGATGAACAGGCCGGTGCCGACCTGGAATGAACTTCGTTGGGTCATGGCGCTACTCGCTTCGCCTCACATCAGGAAGGCGGTCATCAGAAAATCGATGGCCAGGGTAAGAATGGACGAAAATACAACCGTACGTGTTGTCGCGTAGGCAACGCCTTCGCTGGTCGGCGCCGTGGTGTAGCCCTGAAACGTCGCGATCAGGGTAACCACTCCGCCGAATACTGCGCTCTTCCAGACACCGTTCATGACGTCGGTCCAGACGTCGACGCTGCCGGTCATGTTGGACCAGAACGTACCGTTGTCCAGACCGAGCCATGTCACGCCAACTGCGTGGGCACCGAAAATGGCCAGCGCATTGAATATGCAGGCCAGCAAGGGCATCGCAATGACGCCCGCGATGAAGCGTGGCGCGACCACATAGGCAAGCGGATCGACCGCCATCATCTCCATCGCGGCGATCTGGTCGGTTGCGCGCATCAGGCCGATTTCGGCTGTGATCGACGTACCCGCCCGCCCGGCAAACAGCAAAGCGGTCACGACCGGGCCGAGTTCGCGATACAGCGTCAATGCCACCACGGTCCCGAGCGACGCGGTGCCGCCAAAGCGCGACAGCACATCGTAGAGCTCCAGCCCCAGCACCAGCCCGATGAACAGACCGCAGGTGATGATGATGACCAGGCTCATCGCACCAACAAAGTATATTTGGCGAATGATTTCTTTCGGATAGCGCAGACTGCGCGGTAGCGCGCCGAGGATCGAAAACAGGAACAGGCCGATCGCACCGACCTGGGCGAGCCCATCGGTAATCAGGTTGGGGCGCCGGGGTTGTGCGCTCATCGCGACTCCCCCGCCAGGCCGAGCTGCTGCGCATAGTCGCCCGCCGGATAGTGGAACGGGACCGGGCCGTCGGCTTCTCCGCCGAAAAACTGTCGCGTCCATTCCGTTTCACCGCGCGCCAGCGCATCCGGTGTTCCGTGCGCGGCGACTTTGCCTGCAGCGATCAAATAGATGTGGTCGGCGACCAGGCGCACGGCAGACAGTTCGTGAGCGACCAGAATGCTGGTCAGACCCAGCGTCTGGTTCAAGGTACGGATCAGCTTCAGGACCTGATTCAGCGCGATCGGATCGAGACCGACAAATGGCTCGTCGTAGATCAGCAGCATCGGATCGCGCACGATCGCGCGCGCCAGCGCAACGCGGCGGGCCATGCCACCGGACAATTCCGCCGGCATCAGTTCCGCCGCGCCGCGCAGGCCGACGGCTTGCAGCTTGGTCAACACGATGTCGCGAATCAGCTCTTCCGGCAGGCGCGCGTGCTGGCGTAGTGGAAAAGCCACATTCTCGAAAACGGAAAAGTCAGTCAGCAAGGCCGAGTTCTGGAACAGGTAGCCGATCTTTTCGCGCAAGTCGAACAGATCCTCGCGCCCCAGAGTCACGATGTTGCGGCCGTCGACATGGATTTCACCGGCGTCAGGCTTGAGCTGCCCGGTGATATGCCGAAGCAGGGTCGTCTTGCCGGTGCCGCTCGGACCCATGATTGCGGTCACGCCCCCGCGGGGAATATCCAGGTCCACGCCATCGAAAACCACGCGACCACCAAAGGACGTGCGCAGTCCGCGGATCCTGACAAGTGCAGAAGTTTCGCTAGTGGAAATTGCCGTTTCACTCATGCGCGGACGGGGATTCAAGCTGCGGCGGCATGCCACAGAGCGCGGCTACCTTAACCGACCGGAGCGGCACGGGAAAGCCACGGCGTTCAGTCGCCTTTCAGCAAATCCGCGAGCAGGGCGCCATAACGCTGCAGCTGGTTGTCGCGTTGCAGACGCCGGCTGGTAATGATTGCGCGCAGTTCGGACAGCGCGGTGGCGAAGTCGTCGTTGACGATGATGTAGTCGAATTCACCGCAATGGGCCATTTCCAGGCGGGCTTCGGCAGTGCGCCGCGCGATTGCGCTTTCCGAATCCGAGCCCCTGGAACGCAGGCGGCGCAGCAGCTCCTCGCGCGATGGGGGCAGGATGAAGATGCTGATTCCATCGAGCTTGGCACGAATCTGCTGGGCACCCTGCCAGTCGATTTCCAGCAGTACGTCGTGCCCGGCGTCGAGGCGCGCACATACCGCCGCCCGCGAGGTGCCGTAGAAATTGCCGAACACCTCGGCATGCTCAAGGAATTCGCCACGCTGCGCGAGCATTTCGAATTCGGCGCGCTTGACGAAATGGTAGTGGACGCCATCCCGATCGTTCGGCCGCGGCTGACGCGTCGTATGTGAAATGGAAAGGCCGATGCCGGGCTCGCGTTCAAGCAGCGCATTGACGAGGCTCGATTTGCCTGCCCCGGAAGGCGCCGCAACGATGTACAGAGTTCCCGGCATTGTATACTACTCTATATTCTGCACTTGTTCACGCATCTGTTCAATCAGCACCTTGAGCTCGACCGCGGCCTGGGTGGTGCGCTGATCCACTGACTTGGAACCCAGCGTGTTCGCTTCCCGGTTGAACTCCTGCATCAGGAAATCCAGGCGCCGGCCATTCGCATCGGGCAGCTTGAGGATGCGCCGCGTCTCGGCCAGGTGGGCACTGAGCCGGTCCAGCTCCTCATCGACGTCTATCCGCGAAAGCTGTAGCACGAGCTCCTGTTCGAAGCGCGCCGGATCGCCAGTCTGCTTGAAATCCGCCAGGCGCAGGTCGAGCTTTGCGCGCAGCGCTGCGCGAATATCCGGTAGCCAGGCGCGAACCTGCGCGACCACGCGATCGACACCATCAAGACGCTCGCCGATGAACACCGCCAGTCGCGCGCCCTCGCGTTCGCGTGTCGCGACCATATCGTCCAGCGCGCGGTCCAGCAGCGCCAGCGCCTCGGTCTGCACGACCGTCTGATCGACGTCGGCCTTCACCAGGACACCGTCCACACCAAGCAATGACACAAAATCCGTCGCCATGCCGGGGAATCGGGCGGCCAGCCGCGTGGCAGCCTGTTCCAACTGTGCGAGCAGCGGCTCGTTGAATTCGAGCGCTGCGCCGGCCCCACCTTGTGCGCGCAACCGCATGCCGACGTCCACTTTGCCGCGCGTCAGTTTGGCCGCAACACGTTCGCGCAGGATGGACTCGATCGAGCGCAGCTCTTCAGGAAGGCGGGGGCTGAGCTCCAGATAGCGATGGTTGACCGAGCGCAGTTCGCAGGACAGCACCCCCAGTGCGGTTGTGCTCTCGGCACTGGCGTAAGCGGTCATGCTGCGGATCATGCGGAACTCGATTCGTTGAAAGGGCGGCAATGGTAAACTCGCGACCCCCCTTTTCCCAAGTTTCCTCCCTATGAGCGAAATCCTGCGCCCCTCCGGCCGAGCGCCCGACCAATTGCGCGCGATCGGTATTGAACGTCACTACACCCGTCACGCGGAGGGTTCGGTGCTGGTCAGTTTCGGCGAAACCCGTGTGCTGTGCACCGCCAGCGTCGAGGAAAAAGTGCCGCCCTTCCTGCGCGGCAAGGGCGAAGGCTGGGTCACCGCCGAATACGGCATGCTACCGCGGGCGACCAAAGAGCGCACCCAGCGCGAAGCGGCGCGCGGTGGGCAAGGCGGTCGCACCATGGAGATCCAGCGTTTGATCGGCCGCAGTCTGCGTGCCTGCATCGACCGCGTCGCCCTGGGAGAACGAACCCTGACCCTGGATTGCGACGTGCTTCAGGCCGACGGCGGAACCCGGACGGCGGCGATCACCGGCGCCTACGTCGCGGTGGTCGACGCCATTCGCCATTTGCAAAAAAACAAACTCCTGAAAAAAGATCCGATTCATGGCGCAATCGCCGCGGTCTCGGTCGGTATCTACAAGGGCATGGCGGTGCTCGATCTGGACTATGCCGAAGACGCCAACTGCGACACTGACATGAACGTCGTGATGAACGACGGTGGTGGCTTCATCGAAGTGCAGGGCACAGCCGAGGGTCATGCGTTCCGTCGCGACGAGCTCGATGCGCTGCTGGGTCTGGCCGCCAAAGGCGTCGACGAACTCGTGGCCCTGCAGCGCGCGGCACTCGCGCAGATCTGATGCGGCGCATCGTGCTGGCCAGCAGCAACCTCGGCAAGCTGGCCGAACTGCGCGCCCTGCTGGCAGGGCGACAGGTCGAAGTCATCGCCCAGAGCGATCTCGGTATCGACGATGCGCACGAGTCCGGTTTGAGCTTTGTGGAAAATGCCTTGATCAAGGCACGCCACGCGACGCAGCTGTCCGGTTTGCCGGCCCTCGCCGACGATTCCGGACTGTGCGTCGATGCCCTTGACGGGCAACCCGGCCTGTACTCTGCGCGCTATGCGGGCGACCATGGCAATGATGGGGCCAACTGTCGGAAGCTGCTGGCCGTCCTGGATGGCGTCGAAGACACACAACGCTCGGCGCATTTCCATTGCAGCGTCGCGCTGCTGCGCAGCGTCTCGGATCCCGCACCGCTGATCGCCGAAGGTCGCTGGCAGGGTCGCATCCTGCATTCAGCGCGCGGCACTGGCGGCTTCGGATACGACCCCCTTTTTCTCGATCCCGTAACCGGGCTCAGTGCGGCTGAACTCGACGCGACCGTGAAGAATCGCCTGAGCCATCGTGGCCAGGCACTGGCCGCGCTAATGTCCCTGCTGCCGCCATGAGCAGCCTGGCGCCTGACGACGCAGTGCGGCCGCCACTTTCGCTGTACATCCATATCCCGTGGTGCGTCAAGAAATGTCCTTATTGCGACTTCAATTCGCACACGGCGCCGCAAGGATTGCCGCAACGCGAATACGTCACCGCACTGCTGGCTGACCTCGACCAGGACTTGCGCGACTATGCCGGCGCACTCGCCGGCCGGGAAATCGTCAGCGTCTTTTTCGGTGGGGGAACGCCCAGTCTGTTCAGTGCCGAGTCGATCGGCGCGATCCTCGACGGATCGCAACAGCGCATCCCCTTTGCGACAAATATAGAAATAACACTGGAAACCAATCCTGGTACGGTCGAACATGGCCGCTTCGAGGAGTATCGGCGCGCTGGCGTCAACCGGATCAGCTTCGGGATCCAGAGTTTCGACGATGAGAAGCTTGCACGGATAGGTCGGATACACGGCGGTGTGGAAGCCGAACGCGCAGTACAGCTTGCTCAACGAGCGGGTTACGACAACATCAACCTCGACCTGATGTATGCGCTGCCGCAGCAGGACCTGAGCGGAGCCCTCGCCGATGTCGAGAGGGCGCTCGCATTGGCGCCGAGTCATATCTCGCACTACCAGCTGACCCTGGAACCCAACACCGCGTTTGCCACGAATCCGCCAGCGCTGCCTGGGGACGACCTCGCCTGGGACATGCAGGAAGCCTGTCAGGAACGCCTCTCGTCGGCCGGATTCAACCACTACGAGACATCCGCTTACGCCCTTCCTGAAAGGCAAAGTCTGCACAATCTCAATTATTGGACATTCGGAGACTATCTCGGCATCGGCGCCGGCGCGCATGCCAAGATCAGTGATTCCGGCTGTTCGTCGGTTCGTCGGCGCTGGAAGATCCGCGCGCCAAACGCTTATCTCGCGCACGCCGGTACGGCCCGCGGCATTGGCGGCGACGATGCCGTCGACATCGCACAGCGACCTTTCGAATTCATGCTCAACGGCTTGCGACTTGCCGATGGAATTCCGCTGACGCACTTTGCGGCATCCACGGGGCTCCATCCCAGCGTGCTGCAAGCACCCCTTGCGGAGGCCAGGCAACGTGGCTGGTTGACCAGCGACCCGCATCGGTTGCAACCGACGGCGTTGGGTCAACGCTTCCTCAACGACGTGATCGGCCTGTTCCTGCCCTGATCCGACCGGGAGAAATCCGATGCTCGAATTCATCGTCCTGGATTGCCCTTATTGCGGTGAATCCTTCGAAACTGGCGTGGATCTGTCGGGCGGATCGCAGCACTACGTCGAAGATTGCGCGATCTGCTGCCGCCCGATCGAGGTGCGCCTGCGCGTTTCGGACGACGGTGAATTGCTTTCGGTGGATGGCACGACAGACCGCGACTGAAACGATCGCCGAAACGCGAGCTTGGATCGATTGATCGGCATATGCGGCAAGCGCAAGGACGTCCTCGCGTCGATCACTGCCTTTGCGTCAATTCACAAAATGTAACTTTTCTCTGCGAGTCGACGCGACACACTCGACATGCCCATGCAATCTGGAAAATCCGGGCACCAATTGCGATCGCTTCGGCCCTATCCGTGCGATCCCGCGCAAGCATAGAATCGGTCCATACGGGGACGGGACGGGGAATTACGGCATGCATCGCATGGATCCGGGCATGGTGCGCAGGCCAGAGGGCGATATCACTCTGGTTTCGCTCGGCTCGCGTACGCAACTGCCACCACGCACCCGCAGCCTGCTCGAGGGAATTCTCGGCCTGACTGGCGGCTTGCTCGAGCGCACGATCTCGCTGGCGCTAACGGAATACGAACAGCAGTTGTTCAAGCTTGCCGAGAAATCGCGCAACAGCAACGATCAGCAAAACGTCTTCGAGTCCCTGCGCGAGGTCAAGCGCGGGAGGGCCGATGTAGCGCCGCGATTCATGATCTATCTCGAGTCCTCGCTTGCGCGGCTCGACGAAGGACACAAGCCCGAAGTGCCGGCGACGCCGCGTCGTTTTCAGGACCTTGCGCTGGTCGAGACACGCGATCTGGAAGAAAACATCGCACTGCAGGAAATTGCCACAAAAGC
The DNA here is from genome assembly GCA_039934615.1 of Tahibacter sp. Classification (GTDB taxonomy): domain Bacteria; phylum Pseudomonadota; class Gammaproteobacteria; order Xanthomonadales; family Rhodanobacteraceae; genus Tahibacter. The sequence continues at coordinate 20,595 of JBDTLV010000058.1, read as the reverse complement.
GGAAATACGGCTGAGTCAGCCGCTGTACGCCCTGTGCCACCGCTTCGGCGTGCTGGCCGGTTCGCCCGCCTTCGATTCGGAACGCCTGCCAGTCGGCCCACACCAACTTTGCCAGGCAGTGCGCCACGGCACCAGTTGTCTCGGCATCTCGATGGATCATCGCCTGCTGATGTATCGGCAATTCGATCGCGCGCTGATGACGGAGCTGGGCGTTTTATACAGTTCCATCAATGAATATCTGGTCGAAAAGCGCATCTTGCGCTTTCTGCAGGACATGGCGCCCCGGCTGCGCAGCCATGATACGAATCAGTCGGCCGCGCCCACCGCGCCGGGCGAAAACGCCGCGCCGCCGCAGGCGGCGAGCGAGAGCGCCGCGACAGTAAGCCGCGCCGCCAGTGCCCCGATGCGAGGTGACCCCGGTTTCTCAAGTCCGTTCGGTGCGACCATGCCCGAGCGCGGCGCACGCTCCGAGGCGCCGGCGCGCCAGAGTGACGCCGGCAGCACGCCGCAGTCGCCCGTCGAAGATGTGCGGGACGCAGAACTTTTCCACACCCTGCGCGACCTGCTCGGCGGCAGGCGACGCGCGCTTGGATCCCCGCCGCCACCTGCGCCGGGCCGTGTTTCCAGCTATACCGCGAGCAACGACGATCTTCAGGCCGTGCTGGGATCCCTGCAGAACAAGCCCGCTGCACCGATGATGCTGGGTGGCCGACTGGTCCAGCGCAATATCGCGCATCTGAAGCAGGATCTGCTCGGCCAATTGCGTCAGTTCACGCCTGACAGTCGCCCGCCGCAGTTGGCGGAAGAGGATTCGGACACCGTCGACCTGGTCGGCATGCTGTTCGACTTCATTGCCAAGGATACCCGGCCCGACGGCGCGACCCAGAACCTTTTGACAAAACTGCAGGTGCCTGTGCTGCGCGTCGCACTACGCGACAAGAGCTTCTTCACGCGACGCAGTCACCCGGCGCGCCAGTTGCTGAATGCAATCGCCGAGACCGGCCAATACTGGATCGACGACAGCGAGGGCGACAACGATCGCGTGCTGGTCGAAAAAATGCAGTTGCTGGTCGACCGGGTTACCGGCGAGTTTGATGGAAAAGTGGAATTGTTTGACGAGATGCTCGGTGACCTGAGTCGCCATATGGGAACCCTCGCACGAAAGGCCGAGGTTGCGGAGCGGCGCCATGTCGATGCTGCGAAGGGAAGGGAAAGACTCGACGTCGCCCGCGAGCAGGCGCTAAAAGCGATCAGTCAGCGCCTGCAGAACCGCAAGCCCGGGCGTCTCGTGCGTACCCTGCTCGAACAGGCCTGGGTCGATGTGCTAGCCCTGACGTTGCTGCGCCAGGGCGAGGATTCCGAAATCTATCGCAGGCGCCTCGCGGTCGCGGATCAGCTGATCGAGAATGCCGCCGGCGACGCCCTCAACTCGGTGCGTGGCGAGATCGAGCAAGGACTGTCGCAAGTCGGATTTCACGCCGAAGAAGTCCAGTCGATGGTGCAGCAACTGGTTGCGCCGGACGAATCGGCGCAACAGGAGAATCCCAGTTCGCGCACCGAATTGGCGATGAAGCTGAAGAACAAGACGCGCCTCGGAGAGGACACGCCAGGTACTGCGAATACCGAAACGGCAGCCCGGGCGAGCGCGCGGCTGCGCACGCTGTCTCCGCCCATGAACGCCGAGGAACGACAGACACTGGAACGTTTGAAGACGCTGCCATTCGGTACCTGGATGGAATTTGTGACCAACCAGCAAGGCGACATGGTGCGACGCAAGCTCAGCTGGTTTTCCACGCTGACCGGCCGCTGCCTGTTCGTCAACCAGCGTGGTGCACGCGCAGACGAACGATCGATGGAGCAACTTGCCCGCGATCTGGTGCGCGGCCAGGCGCGCATCGTGAACGAACAGAAGGAGTCGCTGATCGACCGGGCCTGGCACGCGATCGTCGGAGCGCTCAAGCAATTCTCCGGACAAGCGGCCATTCCGCTGCCTGCGACCTGAGTTACCATGACACCATCAGATGATGCTTTTTCCACTGCTCCCTATTTTCGACGGCACGCGATGGCGAATGGCGGGAGCGCCGCGGGGGTTGGTCCGATGAACGAACATCGACGTGCACCGCGCCGCCGCGCCGACGCGATTGTTCAAGTCACGAACGCGATAACGGGCGATGTTGCCGGTCGCGTGGCCAACCTCTCGGTCGATGGCATGATGATGGTGGCCAGCCACCCTGCACGCGACGACACGCTTTACCAGTTCACGTTTCACCTGCCCGACGAGCACGGACACCTGCAGGAACTGGAAATCGGCATGCACGAACAATGGAGCGAACCGGCCAATGTGCCGGGACAGCACTGGATCGGCTTCCGCTTCATCGATATCGGCGAGCGTGACCAGTCCTTGCTCAACGCATGGCTGGAGCGCGGCCGGCACCGGTCGGAATAGGACTGGGCTTCGGCATGTGCTGCCTTTCAACGCAGTTATCTGGAATCGCGCCGGGCGAAGATCACTGCGCGTGCATCGCCGTGCCGCTGGCCGTGACGCGCAATGGTCAGACGCGCGCGCGCCGTCCATGGCTGCGCGGCCGTTCCCGGTTGATCGGCTAGGTGCGCGCGCCCGATTGGCGAGGCAGCGTGCGAAATCGTAATCTGGCGATTCTCGCCGCCATCGCCGCCGCCGTAGTGGGCGGCCTTGCGGTGTATCTGCGCGCGCCGCCGAAACAACAGGCCACCTATTTCGTGTTCGGATCGACCACCACGGTCGAGTTGCGCGGCGCGGACGACTCGAACGGACGCGCCGCGCTGGACGCGATCGGGCAACTCCTGCAGCGCAATCAGCGCGAATGGCATCCCTGGGAAATCAGTGATCTGATGCGCCTGAATGCAGCGCTCGCCCGCGGCGAAAGCTACCGCGTTCCGAACGGTCTTGCCGAGCTGATCCGCCGTGCGCAACGCGCATTTGTGGATAGTGATCACTTGTTCAATCCGGCTGTAGGCGCGCTGATCGGGTTGTGGGGCTTCCACACCAGCGAGTTCCCGCTGGTCACGCCGCCACCGATGCGCCCCACAATCGACAGCCTGTTGGCTGCGAATCCACGCATGGACGACATTGTCGTGGATGTCGACGGCACCGTCAGCTCGCGCAATCGAGCAGTCGAGCTGGACCTCAACGGCCTCGCCGAAGGTTTTGCGGCGGAACAGATCAGCCAACTGCTCGCGCAGCGTGGTATCGGCAATTCGTTGATCAACCTGGGCGGCGACGTGCTGGCACGTGGCGACGCGGGTGGCCGACCCTGGCGCGTGGCGATCAGCACGCCGCAGCACAACGTCCTGGCAACGGCGGAATTGACCGGTCACGAAGCGCTGTTTTCTTCGGGCGACTACAACAAATTCCGCGAAATCGAAGGCCAGCGCTGGGGACACGTGCTCGACCCGCGCAATGGTGAACCGACCCATGGTGTCGCCGCAGCCAGCGTCATCCATGCCGATGCGATCGTTGCCGACGTGGCCGCAACCACCTTGATGATTGCGGGCAGCAAGGATTTCGTGAGAATCGCGCAGGGGTTGGGAATACGTTGCGCCTTGCTGATGACGGAGGACGGCGTCTTGTGGATCACCCCCGCGATGCGAGCGCGCCTGCGCTTCGAAGTGACGCCGCCGCGCATCGAAATAGCTGACGTGCCCGGCTCCACGTGCGCGGGACCATGACGCGGTATTTGTTCCATGTTTATAATTTTACGGTTGCGAGTCGTGCGAAGCCCGACGCAATCAGGCCGATCTGATCCCATGGAGTCCATGCATGTCCGGCGCTGACAAGTTCATGCCCGACAGGAGTGACATCGATGCGGCGGCGAGGCGCATTGCAGGACACGTGCGCGAAACGCCGACGCTGCGTCCCGGCGCGCACGCATTCGGCATCGATGCGCAACTGAGCCTCAAACTCGAGGGGTTGCAGCACACCGGCTCGTTCAAACCTCGCGGTGCTTTCAATCGCGTGCTCGCGCGCCCACCACTGCCTGCAGCGGGATTGATCGCCGCGTCGGGTGGCAATCACGGCGCCGCCGTGGCCTATGTCGCGCAACAGCTCGGCGCGCGCGCGGAAATTTTCGTTCCGGAAATCGTGGTTCCGAGCAAGCTGGCACGTCTGCGCGCCTACGGCGCGACAGTGCAGATCGGTGGTCGCGCCTATGCCGACGCGTTGCAGGCCTGCGAGTTGCGCGCCCAGCAATCGGGGGCACTCGCGGTGCATGCCTATGACGACCCGCACGTGGTGGCGGGTGCGGGAACGCTGGCGCGCGAATTCGAGGCACAGTCAGGCGCGCTCGATACCGTGCTCGTCGCGGTCGGCGGGGGCGGATTGATTGCCGGCGTGGCGGCCTGGTATGCCGGGCATACGCGAGTCATTGCCGTGGAACCGTCCCGCAGTTGCGCGCTGCACGCAGCGCTCGCTGCTGGTCAGCCCTGTGACGTCGACGTCGCTGGCATCGCCGCCGATTCGCTCGGTGCGCGCCGAGTGGGCCGCGTCCCGTTCGCGATCGCACAACGCTTCGTCGCGCAATGCGTACTTGTCGACGACGACGCAATTCGATCCGCACAGCGGGCGCTGTGGGACGAATTACGCGTGTTTGCCGAGCCCGGCGGCGCAACCGCATTCGCCGCGCTGCTCAGCGGTGCGTACGCACCAGCGCCCGGCGAGCGCGTCGGGGTCATCGTGTGTGGCGCCAATGGCGATCCATCCGGACTGTAGCCAGAAATAGGCGGGGCAAACTGGCCGCATTGTCCATTGTGTCGCATTGTATCCAATGGCGGAATCGCATCTCGACCGCACGCGGGTCGGGATCGACCAAGGCGGTCCGCGACCTACTGGAAGCCATTCGCAAATATCGCGTCGCTGCTGGCATTCATTGCCCAGCCGAAGCCCACCGCGACGCGGTGTTCCCAACCCCATTTTCGCCATGGCGCGACGCGAAATGCCGGCAGGCCCGATGCAGGGCCGGCAGGCCGGACCCAGTAGTTCACGCCGATGTCATAGCTTTCATACAAGTGCATCGCAGTCGATCGCAACGCGGCTGACGGCTGTCCAGTCAGATCGGCGAAATACGCCGCCCAGGCGATTCCCGCTGCAACGTCGATCGCGTGCTCGATGTCCTCATAGTTGACCTGTCCATCCGTGCCGTTGCTGAGCATCGCGTAGCGCGGCAGTGCCAAAGGCGCTTCGTAGGTGTCGTAGCTGTGCTCGTCGGTCGTGACGACGGACGCCTGCAGGAAGTTGCCCAGCCGTCGCAGGAAGTTCGCGCTGGCCGGGTCTTCGGCGCTCGAATACGCGCGCAGCACGGCATCGGTCAACAGCACGCTCATCCAGCTGGAAGCGCCGTAGGCGGTTTCGGCCCAGTCATAGTCATGCTGGGTGCCCAGGTGATACAGGCCGCCATCAACGTAACCGACCGGCTGTGGAATCGCACCATCCGCGCCGTTCTGGTGCCGCACCAATTCGGCAATCTCGTTGTTTACTTTGTCACGTTGTGCATTGCCCCCATTGACCTCCCAGGCGATCGTATTGGCGAGCAATTTGAAAGCCGCGTGGCGTTCGGTCCAGAAACGGTCCGGATTGGTGACCCATACGTCCGGAAAGGTATCGTGCGCGGCGATCACCGCGGCGAGCTTGCCCAACTGGGTGGTATCGCCGGTGAGCCATGCGGTGTAAGCGAGATTTTCCGCGTAGACGTATTTCGTGTCGCCATCCTTGAGACTGAAAAACCCGGCGGCAGTCAGATGGTCGGCGTAGAAGTCGCTTGCCCGCACCGCCTCGCGCAGCGCCAACGCGCTGCCGCTGCGGATGTACAGCGCGTACATGGTCGCGCTGCGGTCATACAGCCAGGGCTCGTAGTCGGTCTTGTACGGGCAACGGTTTGCGACCGTAACCAAGGGGTCATCAGAATTGATAATATTGTAGAAATTGTTCTTTTGAGCGTGATCCAGTTCGACGAATCCCGACCAGTGCTCCGTTGCATCCATCGTCGCGGGATTGTCTCGCGCATTGCCGACACTCACGTCGAACGGCAAGTTCTGCACCCCCTTGAGCACGCCCTTGGCGAGCCATGCTGATGGAAGTACCGCAAGCACATCGGGCTCGTCCACCGCATCTGCCACCGCAAAGGTGCCGCTGCTCGCCATGTGCCAACCATTGCGCGGCGGTGTCAGCGTGGGGATGGTCAAGGTACGCGGCGTGCCGCCCCAGGACACGGTCAGCGTTTCGCACGCCGACGCGCTGAAGCTGTATTGCAGTTGCACGCGCGCGACGCGTACTGAGGTTGCATCCAGGGCAGGATTGCTGCGATGTCGCCATGGCGTCAGCTGGTCGACATACGCCGCCTGCTCGACGCCCGCTTTGAGCGCGCGGAGGGTCGACAATTGCGCGACGCTCAGCGAGCCGCGCGGCAATGGCAAGCCGAACGTCACCAGTCGCGGCACGCCGACCGTCACCACTTCGGTGGGACATAGCTGGACGTCCACACTACCGACTGGCACTGCGGCCGCCATGAACGGCGTCGCTGCGTGCACGCTGCCGATCGCCGCGAGCAATCCTGCGACGACAACCATTCTCAGACCTTCCATTGACACTCCCCCATTCCGCGCTGCACGGCGGATCGCCGCATCGTTTCCGAAACAGCGCGGGACTACCGTGCGCACCGACACGGCCACCGCCGCCGATTGCTGGATTTGCGCGTTGTTTCACACTTCCAGGTCCGGCGTGGCCGAATCGAAGCTCAGGAACCCCGCAGTAGCGTCGGAATCCGCCATGACGGCGCCGGCCCGGATCGTCTAGCATCGTCGCGTCACACCGTTTGCCGGTGCCCCGACGACCCGCCTTTCAAGTCATCGCTTCCGTCGGGGCATGCGCTTTCCGGCTTCACTCGATGGAGATTCCCATGCCTTCAAACTTGCTGGGCCAGTTGTACCCGGAGCATCTCGCTACCTTGCAGCGACACGCCGCGGCGGCGCTGGCGCGCAGCGGCCACGATCACCTGCTGATTCCTGCCGGCAATCTGCATATGCGTTTTTTTGACGACATGCCGTATCCGTTCCAGGTCAATCCGCATTTCAAATATTGGCTGCCGGTGACGCGCGCACCGGGCTCTTGGCTGGTGATCACGCCAGGACAACGACCGCGACTGATCTATCTGCAGCCACACGACTATTGGCACGTCGTGCCCGACGCGCCGGCGGGCTACTGGGTCGAGCATTTCGATATCGCGATCATCCGCGAAGAGAAAGAGGCGGCAACGCACCTGCCCAGGAATGCCGCACGCTGCGCGATCATCGGCGAGTCCGCCGCTGCGATCGACAGCTTCGTGCCGAACAATCCCCAGCCCGCGGTCGATTTTCTGCATTACCGTCGGGCGTGGAAGACCGACTACGAAGTGGCGATGATGAGAGTCGCTTCCAAGTTGGGGGCGCGTGCACATCGGGCCGCGGAAACCGCATTTCGTCGCGGTGAATCCGAATACGGTATCCACATGGCCTATCTCGGCGCGGCGCACGAAACCGAACCGGAACTGCCGTACAGCAATATCATCGCCCTTAACGAACATGGCGCGGTGTTGCACTATCACGACCTCAACCGCAATCCTCCGGCGTCTTCGCACTCGTTCCTGATCGACGCCGGTGCGAACTACCACGGCTACGCCAGCGATATCACGCGTACTTACGCATCCGCCAGCGCGGGCGAGTTCCAGGCATTGATCGATGCAGTAGACAATGCACAACGTGGCTTTGTCGCAAAAGTCAGGCACGGCCAGAGCTATCCGGATCTGCACGTGCATGCGCACCACGTACTTGCGGGGATTCTTCGCGAGCACGGCTTCATCCGCATGAGCGCTGAGGCCGCCGTCGAATCCGGTGTTGCCAGCGCGTTCTTTCCGCACGGCCTGGGCCATTACATCGGCCTGCAGGTTCACGATGTGGCTGGATTCCAGGCCAGCGACAGCGGTGGCGCGATTCCTCGTCCTGCCGGGCACCCTTACCTGCGCCTGACCCGGACCATCGAGGCAGGCCAGGTCATGACTATCGAGCCCGGCATCTACTTCATCGACATGCTTCTTGCGGAGTTGAAAGGCAAGCCCGGGTCGTCCGATGTGAATTGGGACAAAGTGGACAGCTTCCGGAAGTTCGGCGGTATCCGAATCGAAGACGATGTGGTCTGTACCGCCGGCGAGCCGGAGAACCTCACCCGGGATGCATTTGCGGCGCTCAACTAGATCGCGCTCACTCGGATACTGACGAAGCTGGCGCCCGAGCGCGGCGCTCCGATGCCTGCATCTGCCGTGTGCGCTGCGCAACGGCGCTGCAAGTTTTGGACGCAGTTGCTGTCCGCACCAGGATTCGGCGCGTGGGCACCGCTAGAAAAGATGGCGAAGGACGCGCCGGCTTCTGGACGAGGCGCGCCTTTCGCTGCCGATCGGCCTTCGCGCCCCCGTCGATCAATATTGCCAGTTGACGTTGACTGCACCGACACCTGAACCGGGAACGGTGTAGCTGTGATTCCCGCCATTTTCCCAGGTCACCGCGCCGTTGCCCTGGATCTTGATGAATTTGAATTGCAGGGTTGCCCCGGCGGGTACCGAGACCGTAAGCCACCAATTCGGATACGTCGTCGCATTGGTCAGCATCGATCCGATCGCGCTCTGCGTGCCGGATGCCCAATTGCCGAGCTCGATCGTGTTTCCAGTCAGGTAGATGTGATCGCCTGTCACAGTGGGCGAAGCATTGTTGACCGTGAAGGTCACAGGTATCAATTTTGCCTGGTACACATCGACGTTGAACGCATTCGAAGCGGTCGCTGAGCCCGAACGGGTAACGCTCACCGCGTAGGTGCCCTGGCCGGTCGTCGGCACGGTTGCGACAATCTGCTGGTCGCTCCAGCTGGTGATCGCTGCCGTGGTTGCGCCGAATTTCACGGCACCGGTTGCGGCCCCGAAACCCTGTCCGGTGATGATGACCTTGACGCCAGGTTGCGCCGCCGTCGGTGTGACGTTGCCCAGTTGCGCTGTTGCAACGGTCGGGTCCCGCTGCCATACGGAAACGCTGTTGGCCGCCAGGGTCAGGTTCGCCGCATTGAAAGCCGCACCATTCGGCGTGGTCGAGTTCAGACCGACACCGTTGAGAGCAGCGCCGAGATAATCACTGTAGCTGCCGGTTGGCAACGAGCTCAGCAAGCCGGTGACCAACTGGCTGGACGCGCCCTTGTTGATCGCGACAACAACCACATTGTCAAAGAATTTACGTTCATATATGTATACATCATTGCTGATCCAGCGCTCGGTCGTGGAGCCGTAGGCGAGCGCTTCGTTGTCCCTGCGCAGGGCAGACAGGGTCTTGACCAGGTTGAAGGCTGTCGTCGTTTCGCTGAAACCTGGCATCTTGCGCCGGTTGTCGGGATCGTCGCCGCCCTGCAGGTACTGTTCGGTACCGTAGTAGATGCAGGGAATACCGCGCGCCGTCAGCACAAACGCGAGCGCCTCGTGCAGGTGCTTCTGGTCATCGCCGCTGGTGTCTACCGTCAGGAAACGTTTGCGGTCGTGATTGTCGACGAAGTTCACCAGATCATTCTGGTAACGGAAGTCGCCTTGTTGCTGCGCGATGACGCTGTCCAGGCCCGAAAATGAGCCACCCTGTCCGAACACGCTGTTGATACGCGTGAACAGTGGAAAATTCAGCGCGGCGATGCCGCTGCGATTGGAAAATTTGACCATGTCCCAGTACAGCGGATTGTTGCTGTCGTCGGCGACCCATTCGCCAAACGCAAAACTCGTGTGGTTACTGTAGATCGCGTTTGACAGGCTGTACTGCCAGCCCCAGTTCACATGCTTGGTCGCGTCGATGCGAAATCCATCAACGTTGTGCGCCTGCAGGTTCACGACCGCCCCTTTGAGCAGGCTGTCGACGCTCGCGTTTTGCTGGTTGAGGTCGCTGAGGTCGTACAAGGTGTAGTACTGGACTTCGTACGGCGAATCGAATTGCCCACCGGACATATTCGCCGCGGTCTGGAAAAAGCCACCGGGATTTCCGGCGTAGTCGGCCTGGAACACCCCATTCGCGTAGAGCGCGCCGTTCTCGCCGGAATTGCGCACGTTCGAATGATTCGGCGCGAAATCGACGATGACCTTGATCCCGGCCGCGTGCGCCGCAGTGACGAAGGCGTCGAACGGTTGCCAGGATCGCGCTGGCGTCGTGATGTGTTCATCAGGCAATAGCGTGTCCCGCATCTCGTAGCCGTGGTACGGCGCGGTGGAACCACCGACAGCGAGCAGGTTGCGGTTGTCCAGCGGCGACGTGACCCAGATTGCCGTCACGCCCATGTTCTTCAGGTAGGTGACCTTGGCAGTCAGTCCCTGAAAGTCGCCACCGGTATATTTCTGCAGGTTTGCGCCACTCAGGTCGGTCAGTGGATCGCTGGCGTTATTGTTGGCTGCGTTGCCGTCGAAGAATCGATCGACGAAGACCTGGTAGATCACATCGCGGTTATAACCTGGACGCAACGCTTGCCCCGCTGCGACTGAAGACGCTGCGAAAAGCACTGCCGCGCTGGCGGCGAGAACCCACCGCGTTGCGCACCGAGAACGCACGAAACGCTGGTCGCTCTGCGTTGGCACGGAGACGATATCGCTCATCATACCCTCCCAAGTCTGATTCGCTGATTGAGGCGGATTGACCTACCGCGGCCAATGGTTCGCTGGCGGGTATCCCGACAATTGCAGATTTGTGGAACTCTTTACGGATGCGCCGATGCGGTGGGCATCGCGTGGCGAAGCGTAGGCTTCGAACTGGAGCAGAACAATCGGCTGCATACGTATTCAGCGCGATCCGCGTACACCGAATCGCCGCGTTACGTGCTCCCGCTCACACTACGCGGGCGTTGGGCTCCCCGCGCAACGGGCACCACTCATGCGATCCGACATGCGGAGAATTCCAAACTTCTGCCATTTCCACTCTGCGGCGAGGGGTTTCGGCCACGTCGGCGCGGATTGATGCCACGCAGGTCGCTTCCGGCGGATCGGACTATCAGTTCGCGACGGCAGCCGTGGCCGGAGCAGGCTCGGGTAATGGGAATAGTCCGAGGAATCGCCTGGCGATCGCTTTGTCGCCGGAGACACGCAGTTCGCCGCTGCGCAGCGCGTCGGCGAACTTAACCCCGCCGTATGCCAGCCCTGCCAACGTCTGTGGGTCCGATTCAATGACGGTGTCGGGTTTGACCGCATTGCCACGGGCAATCTTCATCCGACCGCGTGCAATATCCACAAAGAAGCTGTCCTCGGCCAGCCGCAGTTCCAGATGCGCATCGAAATCCGCCGCGGACGGGCTGTCGAACATGGCGCGGAATGACAGGATCAGTCCGTCAGTGCTCAGCGGATGGCCCTGCATCAGAGTCGGCGAACGCACGCTCCATCGACCGAGCGCCACGATCACCGACTCCAGCTCCATGCCCCATGCGGTCAGCTCGTAAACCCAGGCCGCCGCAGGTGGCGGCAGTTTGCGCCGTCGAAGGACCGAGCCACGCTCAAGTTCCTCCAAACGCATGGTCAGGACATTCGGACTGATACCCGGCAAGCCGCTGCGCAGGTCGGTGAAGCGTTTCGGACCGAGCACGAGTTCACGTACGACCAGCAAGGCCCAGCGCTCTCCGACCAGATCCAGGCCATGGGCTGTTGCACATCCGTCTTCGTAGCTGCGTTTGGTGCTCATGACAGAAAGCTTAGCATAAAATCCTGAGTTGATTCTCTGTAGTTGCTTTTTAGGATTAACTTGTGCAAACCTAGAACGACACCAACCGATGGAGGAATGTCATGCAACAGCTCAATCCCTATTTGATCTTCGACGGCAACTGCGATGAAGCGATGCGCTTTTATGAGGCAACGCTCGGTGGCACGCTCGAAACCAGCATGACCTATGCGCAAATGCCGGGATGCGAAGGCAAGATGCCGCCGGGTACCGAGCACCGCATCATTCACGCGCGGCTGCGCGTCGGCGACAGCGTGGTGATGGCGTCGGACGGCAGGCTGGACATGCCGTACGAAGGAATGAAGTGCTTCGCGCTGAATCTCAACTACACGACGGTGCAGGAAGCACGCCGGATCTTCGACGCCCTCGCCGCCGGCGGCAGCATCGGTATGGCCTTCGAGGCGACGTTCTGGGCCGAGGGCTTTGGCATGCTGACGGATCGCTTCGGCACGCCGTGGATGGTCAACGGTCCGCAAAAGGCCATCTAACTTCACCCGCAGCGGGTAAATGCGGCATTTTGTATTGTTTCATTACCACGTAGTGCGACATCCTCGCAGGACCCGTGCGTCCTGCGAGGTCCGACTTACCCGGTCCATGCCCACGCCCGCAGGAGTGACGTTGGGCGCGTCCCTGTTCTGCCGTGACCGCGAGAATTCTCGCTGTTGGCGTGCCACAGCCTGCCGACGCGCTATGGTTTAGCTGTCGACATCGAATACGGCCGGGCATCGGCTCGCGCCGCCCAGCTGCGGTTTGGCGTCGCCTGCATGGTGAAGTGCAGTTCGCCACCCGCCATGATCTGCGCGTGCGTCAGGAAACTGTGCGACAACGGCGAGCCATTAAGGGTCGCTGCGCCAATGTAGGGTCGGTCTTTGCCGAGTCCGTCCGTCGACACGGTGAAACGCTTACCGTTCGGAAGCTGGAGGCTCGCGCGATCAAGAAACGGCCGCCCAATCACATATTCGTTGCTGCCTGGGGCGACCGGATAGAAACCGAGCGCGGTGAAGACATACCAGGCCGACATCTGCCCAAGATCATCATTGCCCGACAATCCGTCCGGCTTGGGGGAATACTGGCTGTGCATGATCTCGCCCAGTCGTGCCTGGCCGCGCCACGGCTCACCTGCATAGGCGTACAGATAGGCAATGTGATGACTCGGTTCGTTACCGTGCGCGTAGTAGCCAATGAGGCCGGATATATCTTCCACTTTGGCAAACTTTGCCGGATCCACGACGGCGTCGAACACCTGATCGAGTCGCTGTGCAAAGCGGTGGTCGCCGCCGAGCCTCGCCGATAGTCCGGCAATGTCCTGCGGCACATACCAGGAATATTGCCAGGCATTGCCTTCCGTGTAGTCGCTGCCATACCCCACGGCGACCGGATCAAAAGGCTCGTTGTAGCGGCCGTCGCTGCGGCGCGCGCGCGCAAATCCGCTCTGCCTGTCAACGACATTGCGCCAGTTTGCGGCGCGGCGCTCGAACTGCTCGGCGACAACTTTCTTTCCCATCGCACGGGCCATGCGCGCGATCGTCCAATCGTCGTACGCATATTCCAGCGTTTTCGAGGCCGCCTCGGTTTCGCGATCGATCGCGACGTAGCCGAGCTTCATGTAGTCCGCGAGACCGGCGTAGGACGCCAGACTCGCACTCGCCACCATGGCCTTCAGCGCATCTTCGGTGGGGATGCCGGGCAGCCCTTTCAGATAGGCGTCGGCAATCACTGCGACCGCGTGATAGCCAATCATGCACCAGGTTTCCTGGCCGTGGAATTGCCACACCGGCAGGATGCCCCAGGGACTCGCCTGCTGCGAAGCGATCAGCGAGCGCACGAAATCCAGGTTGCGCCTGTCCGGCTGGATCAGGGTCATCAACGGATGCAGCGCACGGTAGGTGTCCCATAGTGAAAACGTGGAATGAAAGCGAAATCCATCGGCCTGATGCACCGCGTTGTCCGGGCCACGAAAGCGTCCGTCCACATCGCTGAACAGGCTTGGCGCCATCATGGTGTGATACAGCGCGGTGTAAAAACTCGTACGAGTCGCCGCATCGGCATCGACATCGATCACGCCAAGCGCGGCGGTCCAGGCAGCGCGCGCGTCGGCACGGGTGGCTTCAAAGTCCCAACCAGGCAGACCCTGGTCGAGATTGGCGAGCGCGCCGTCCTCGCTGACGGAAGAGATGGCCACTTTGACGAGCAAGGAGTCGCTTCCTCGATTCTCAAAATCCACGACTCCGACGAGGCGCTTCCCATCGATCTGCAGCAGATCCTGCGGACCGGTACCCGGCCCTTTGAAACCCTTGTACTCGATCGTATCTTCCCGGTTGTACAGGGCGTGCCCCAACGGTGTCTGCGAGAAGCGCATCGCGAAATACAGTTGCCGATGCGGAGCCCAGCCGCGCGTCTCGCGCGAACCGGTCAAGGCGCCATCCGGGCGCAGACGCACGCGCGCCGACTCGATCTTGCCGGGGTAGTCATAGATGCTGGTGCGCAAATCAAGCAACACATGCGCTGGCTGGCCCGCCGGAAATGTGTAGCGATGCAAACCGACACGTTCGTTCGCGGTGAGTTCCGCGCGAATCTGATAGTCGCTCAATGTGACGGCGTAGTAACCCGGCTCGGCCCTCTCCTGCGCATGATCGAAGCGCGATCGATAGCCGCTGCCGGGCTGATCGCTGCTGCCAGGATCCAGGTGCACCTCGCCCGCAATCGGCATCAGAAGCACATCTCCGAGATCGGAATGACCCGTACCGGAGAAGTGGGTGTGTGAAAAACCGAGGATGCTGGAGTCCTCGTAGCGATAGCCGGCTGCCCATTTGTAGCTTTGTTTAAACGGTTTGATTTCCGTGTCGGGACTGAGCTGGATCATGCCGAACGGAACGGTCGCGCCGGGAAAGGTATGCCCATCGCCTCCCGTGCCGATCATCGGATCAACCGACGCATAAGCGCGCGCCGCAGCGGAATCGTCGGCCGACGCGGCGACGCTGGCACCGCACAGCGACGCCAGCAAGACGATCGACGACGCGAAACGAATCGGAGCGCGGGCAACAGACATGGGCGGAGCCTCGAACGGGCGAATGCTGGCGCTTGCGCGCGACGATTTGGATCGGTCTAAATCGCGAGCCTACCAGCTGCGCCGAGTCGAAGCTTGCTGCACCGCACGATGTATTAATTCTCCGATTTCCGCGAGTATCCGCGAATTAGATCGGTCTAAATTTTGCAAGAATCGATGCTGACCGCCCCGGTTCGCCCGCTCCATCGAAATGACGGAAACCCAATGCCCTCCCGCGTCACCGCACCTCGCAAGGTCATCCTCGTTGACATCGCCCAGGCTTGCGGCGTGTCGCGGGCGACCGTGTCGCTGGTGCTGCGCAGCAGTCCGCTGGTCAGCGCGCAAACGCGGGAGTTGGTTCAAGGCGAACTGAAGCGCCAGGGATATGTATACAACCGCGCCGCGGCGAATCTCCGCCGGCGCAGTTCGACTAGTATCGCGCTCGTCATCAACGACCTCTCCAATCCGTTCTTCGCGGAATTTGCGGCGGGTGTTGATGAGGCACTCGCAGCCGCCGGCTACGTAACCCTGCTCGGCAGCACCGGCGAATCGCCGGAGCGGCAACACGCCGTGCTCGCCTCCCTGATCGAGCATGGACCGGCGGGGCTCATCATCTCACCGGCCGAAGGCAGTGACGGAACGCGCCTGTCCCGTTTGCTCGGTGCGGAGACGCCGGTGCTGGTGTTCAACCGCGAACTCGTCGGCACGAGCTGGGACTTTCTGGCACTGGACAACGCGCATGGCGCAGCGCTCGCAACGGAGCACCTGATCGCGCTCGGGCACCGGCGTATCGCATTCTTCGGCGGGCATGTCGGATCCAGTTCGTGCCGCCAGCGACGCCTTGGTTTTCAACAGGCGCTCGCTGCCGCGAAACTTCCGATCGAACCGTCATGGATGGTCGAATCCGCACCGACACGCCTGGAGGCGGCCGCGCAGGCGGGTGCATTGTTTGCGCGTGACCCCGCTCCAACTGCAGCGGTCTGCTACAACGACGCGGTCGCGCTGGGCCTCATGCTGGGGCTCGTCGCTCGGGGGCGCTCACCCGGAAAGGATTTTGCCCTCACCGGCTTCGATGATATTCCGGAAGCCGCCGTGACCACGCCACCGTTGACCACCGTCGCTGTCGATCCGCGAGCACGCGGTCGGCAGGCCGCGGCGCTGATCCTCGCCCGCATCGCCGGATCCCGCCGCACGCCAAAAAATACCGTGGCGCCCGTGCAACTGATGATCCGCCACAGTACCTGCCCACCGCCGGTTGTCTAGTTGTGCATCAATCCACGATTTACGAGGGGCGTGTCGCATGAAGCAGAACGTTGCCGGTACCACGCCCGCGCTCACCGTCGTGACGATCATCTTCTTCATGTGGGGTTTTCTCACCAGCCTCAATGACGTGCTGATCCCGCACCTGAAATCCGTTTTCTCGCTGAACTACGCAACGATCATGCTCGTGCAGTTCACATTCTTCGGCGCGTACTTCGTGATGTCGCTGCCATCCGGCAAGATTGTTTCGCGGATCGGCTACAAGTACAGCATCGTGCTCGGACTGATCGTCGCGGGACTCGGTGCACTGTTGTTCTTGCCCGCGGCGCGACTGCCGTCCTTCGGCCTGTTTCTGGCCGGATTCTTCACCCTCGCCAGCGGCATCACGCTGCTGCAAGTTGCCGCCAATCCTTACGTAAGCCTGCTCGGCTCAGAATCCCAGGCATCGAGTCGGCTCAATCTGGCGCAGGCGTTCAATTCACTCGGAACCACCCTGGCGCCCAAGCTCGGCGGGATGCTGATCCTGTCCGCCGCAGTGCTCGGCGCCGCAGAGCTCGCCGCCCTTCCCGAATCCCAGCAGGCGGCGTACCGGTTGGCGCAGGCGCAGATGGTGCAATTGCCCTATCTCGGCCTCGGGCTCGCATTGTTCGCCCTGGCTGCCGGCGTATTCCTGTTCCGGCTACCGCCGCTCACCGAATCAACCTCGCTGGGCGACGAGAACCTTTACACCTTTTCCAAAGCGCTGAAGCACCGCCACCTGCGCCTTGGCGTCGTCGCGATTTTTGTCTACGTCGGTGCCGAGGTGGCGATCGGCAGTTTTCTGATCAACTACATCGCGCAGCCGGCGATCGGCAATGTCAGCGAGAGTCAGGCCTCCAATTACGTTTCGTACTACTGGGGCGGCGCGATGATTGGTCGCTTCATTGGCGCACTGTTGCTCAAGCGCGTCGATCCGCGCCGCCTGCTGGCGATGTGTGCCGCTGTCGCGGCGGTGCTGCTGGCAGTCACGATGTCGACCACTGGTGGAGTGGCCGTGTGGAGCATCGTCTCGATCGGCCTGTTCAATTCGATCATGTTCCCGAACATCTTCACGCTCGGGATCGAGCGTCTCGGACCGCTGACCGGAAAGGCGTCCAGCCTGCTGATCATGGCGATCGTCGGAGGCGCCATCGTGCCGCTGCTGCAGGGCGTGCTGGCGGATCGGATCGGCGTGCAGCTCGCATTCATCCTGCCACTTGTTTGCTATTTATACATTATCTATTACGGCCTGAACGGATCGAAGCTCAACGGATCGCTCGCGGTCGCGGCATCCGGCCCGGTAGCGACTGCACCAGCAATACACTGAACGGCGACGACGGCCATGCGCACAGTCACCTGTTTTGGCGAGGCATTGATCGATTTCCTCGCCCTACCCGACCCCGCTGACGGGCAGGCCCGGCAATACGCGCGCTACGCCGGCGGCGCGCCTGCGAATGTCGCCGCGGCCATTGCCAAGCTCGGTGGCGAGGTCGCCTTCGTCGGCATGCTGGGCCTGGACGCTTTCGGCGACTTCCTGCTGGCCAGTCTGCGACAGGCCGGCGTCCACACGGACTTCGTGGTGCGCACTGACGCAGCGCCGACCGCACTGGCTTTCGTCGAGCTGGATGCCGGTGGCGAACGCCGCTTCAGCTTCTACCGCCCCCCCGCGGCGGACCTGCTGTTCCGGCCAGCGCATTTCAGGGACGCATGTTTTTCACATACATCCATTTTCCATATTTGCTCCAACAGCCTGACCGATGCGGCAATCGCGGAAACCACGCTGGCCGGGCTCGCGCGCGCGCGCGCCGCGGGCGCACTGGTCAGCTTCGACATCAACTTGCGTTCCGCACTGTGGCCCAAAGACACGGATCCACGCACGAACCTGTGGAATGCCCTGCGCGAAACCGATCTGGTCAAATTATGCGCCGCGGAATTTGCCTTTCTCGCGACGACGCTCGGCGACGAGGAAACCGTTTTGTCCGAGCTGTGGCGAGGGCGCAGCGCGCTCGTCGTCGTTACGGACGGCGCATCACCGGTGCGCTATTTCACCCCGACGCGGGCCGGAGAGGTGCCGGCCTTCGCAGTCCATGCCATCGACACAAACGCCGCCGGCGATGCGTTCATCGGCGGCTTGTTGCAATGGCTCGCTCAGCATCACATCGATGCAGCCACGCTGGATCGATTCAGCACCGATCCCCGGCAGATCGAGACTGCCCTGCGCTACGCCAGCGCCTGTGGCGCGATTGCCGTCACGCGTCACGGCGCATTCGCGGCGTTGCCGTTGCGCGCGGAAGTCGACGCATTCCTGGAGGCCCATCCATGCTAGCCGAACACCCCAGACCGGATTTCCGATCCGCGGACTTCCTGCGTGCACACATCGCCGACACGATGGCCTTCTACACTCCGCGCGCGATCGACCGGCGCGGTGGTTTTTTTCACTATTTTCTCGATGATGGCAGCGTCTACGACGCGAGTCACCGGCACCTCGTCAGCAGCACGCGCTTCGTCTTCAATTACGCCACGGCAGCGCGGGAATTCGGCAATCCGGAATACCTTGCCGCCGCCAGGCATGGTCTGCGCTACCTGCGCGAAGTCCATCGCGATCCCCGTGGCGGCGGCTACGCCTGGACTCTGCGCGAGGGAACGCCGGATGACCGAACCCAACATGCGTACGGCGTTGCTTTCGTGCTGCTCGCCTACTCGACCGCGTTGCAAGCCGGCATCGACGAAGCGGCCGCATACATCGCGGAAACCTGGCTATTGCTGGAACGTCGCTATTGGGCTTCCGCAGCAGGCCTGTACCGCGACGAAGCCGATCCACAATGGCATTTCTCGGCATATCGAGGGCAGAATGCCAATATGCACCTGTGCGAGGCGCTGCTCGCGGCGTTCGATGCAACCGGCGCAGCGCGCTATCTGGAGCGTGCCCTGCAACTCGCCGAGCGCATGACCCGGCAGCTTGCCGCAGGAACCGGTGGCCTGGTCTGGGAGCACTACGATTCCAACTGGAACGTGGACTGGGACTACCACCGCGACCAACCGCGCGATCTGTTCCGTCCGTGGGGATTTCAGCCCGGGCATCAGACGGAATGGGCGAAGCTGCTGCTGATCCTGGCGCGACATACGGGGCATGCCTGGCTCGTTCCGACGGCGCGCCATTTGTTCGATACCGCATTGGCGCGCGCCTGGGACACCGATTTCGATGGAATCCAGTATGGCTTTGCGCCGGACGGCACGATCTGCGACGCGGACAAATACTTCTGGGTGCAGGCCGAATCGCTCGCCGCCGCGGCACTGTTGGCCGAGGCAACGGGCGAGACGGGCTACTGGCTCTGGTACGACCGGATCTGGTCCTACGCGTGGGCGCACTTCGTCGATCACCGCAATGGCGCCTGGTATCGCATCCTCGATCGCGAGAACCGCAAGTACACCGATGAAAAGAGTCCGGCCGGCAAGACCGACTATCACACGATGGGTGCCTGCTACGAAGTTCTGCGGCAGCTCCGGCGCTCGCCACAGAACTGATCGACTTTCGCTATTTCTGGAATTCTTGCAATGAATATGTTGCGCCTCACCCTGATAGTCCTGCTGGTCGCGCCCATCGTTGCGCTGTCTGCAGTTCCGCCCCAGTCGAGCGCAGCCTCGACTGCCAGCGTCGACAGCGTGCAGAGCGCAGCCGAGGTCAAGGCCGAGCTGCTCCACGCGTGGAAGGGCTACGAGCGCTATGCCTGGGGTCACGATGCACTCAAGCCGCTTAGCCAGAAGCCGCACGACTGGTACGCGCATTCATTGCTGATGACGCCGGTCGATGCGCTCGACACGCTGATTCTCGCCGGACTGCCGGACGAAGCAGACAAGGCGCGCAAGCTCATCGATACGACACTGTCGTTCGACCAGGACTTCGAGGTCAAGAACTTCGAAATCACGATCCGGCTGTTGGGTGGACTCCTGTCGGGCTACCAGTTGACCCACGACGCGCGCCTTCTCGAACTGGCCGACGATCTCGGTCATCGCCTGCTGCCGGTATTCGACTCGCCGACCGGGCTGCCGTACGTCAACGTCAACCTGCGCACCGGAAGAACCAGCGGCAAGCTGACCAATCCTGCCGAAACCGGAACGCTGCTCCTCGAGTTCGGCACGCTGTCAAAGTTGACCGGCAAGCCGGTCTACTACGACAAGGCGAAACGCGCATTGGTGGAAACCTATAAACGGCGCTCATCGCTCGGCCTGGTTGGCAGTTCCATCGATGTCGAAACCGGAAAGTGGACCGATCCCGAATCGCACATCAGCGGCGGCATCGATTCGTACTATGAGTACTTGTGGAAGTGCTGGATCCTGTTTGGCGACGAAGACTGCCATGCGATGTGGCGCGAGAGCATCGTCGCGGTCAACCGGCATCTCGCGGATGAGGTGCGTGGCGAACTCTGGTACGGCTATGCGGACATGCACAGCGGCAAGCGCACCGCGACGAACTATGGTGCGCTCGATGCGTT
>JBDTLV010000057.1:0-30714 GCA_039934615.1 Tahibacter sp. | reverse complement strand
TGTCTGCATGGGGCTATTGCAGCAAGATCGGGCGAGTTTTTCTACACCCTCGTTATGCACGCATCCACTCTTGAGGCTGGCTTTAGCATTGCTGACACGAGCTACCCTTGCCTAGTGGCATCGGAGGGCACGCTATCCGCGTCATTCTCGAGTTCCTCCGGCCAACCTGTCATGGTTGATTTCTCTGGCGTCGCTGCCTTCCACTGGCATGAGCAAAGCGCTGATCGACTGCTGGTGGGAGAGCGTTACGACGGCGTGTGTGAGATCTTCAACTCTGCGTGGCTTTCGCAACACTCGCCTGGCAGCACAGCGCACTCCGTTCCCGCGCTGCGCCATATTCGACTCAACTTCAACGAGTGTGGTTGTCTGGAAGTTCTTTGCCTCAAGTTCGCAAGGCGTGCATAACTATGTGTTCAAGTCGACCGCTGGGGATATGCTTCAATCATTCTGGACGCCGCCGGCCAGCGGCGGCTTAACACGGCGTTAGGCATCTCAAAACACCGCTCGGTAGCCTGCGAAATCTCAAACCACCTTCTCCCGATGAACAACCGCACTTCCGAAGTCAATACCAACCAGTTGCTTGTAGCCTGGGTTCACGGCTGGGCAATCTCACGGCGTACTGCCGCGGCGATCAAACTGCCGAACGGATGTTTCAAGATTCACGTTGGTGTTCAGGGACACGTGGCGCGCTACATTCTTCCGGGAAGCGATCTATCCGAAATTCGCTCCGTAGCCACCGACATTGTCGAACCGGGTACTTGGCTCAAGGCCGCCGCCCCGCCGAATGTTGTGAGTGCAGTCCTACCCGAGTGGTGGTCGGTACAGGCAGCCGAGTACTTGATGGGATCGGCGCTCACTGCAGAAGTCGCCGCAAGGGTTCCAACGGACTATCAGCTCTCAATTCAGACCGAAGAAATGGCGGCCACGGCCACCCTCACTCATGCCTCAGGTGAACTGGCCGCCACTGCTCGCGTTGGGATCTCAGGCACGTTTGCAATCTTTGATCAAGTCGTTACCGAACCAAATCACCGCCGTAAGGGGCTGGGGTCCGTAGTCATGCAATCGCTTCGTAACCATGCTATTTCCATGCGCGCAGTAACCGGTGTCCTGGTCGCCACCGAAGACGGATTGGCTCTGTACCGAGCGCTTGGCTGGTATCTGTCCACGCCAATGACAGCAGCAGTCATACCAGTGCCGGCAAGTGTCGCCAATTCATATGCGTGCCACCTTGCCAGAGACGCCTAACCATTCGCTAAGAGACTTCCCGTCAATAGTGGATTAATAGGTAAAGTAGTTGCATCGACGGACTGATAACCGTCTCCGTTGTACCGAAATTTCCAGCTATGACCAACATCACAACAGTCAACGGTTGCCAGACTGCATTTCCCTAACCGGTCTTGTTGGATCCAATCTGCGAATCCGGACCGCTGTATAAACCGCACCTGCAGACCTCTCTCATTCATCGGTGATGCCCTGGATCGGGATCAGCCGAAGCCAATGATGGCAACCGTGTAGTTAGTCAGGTTCTCTGCAGGTCGGTCTGACCCGTTGTCTACTTGGTGGCTCTGGCGTTGAAACGTATTTATTGGACGAAGTTAATTTGCAGCATCATCAAGCGGCCATTATCGAGGACACCGCGGAGCGTTGTCGCTGCGCCATCGGGTGCTTGGTCCCCGCGTGTGGATCATAGTGTTCAGCGCGCGCCAGCAAGGCTCATTGCTCCAATGTCACGAAAATAATCAAGAACTTGCAAAATGAAATAAGCGTGATTGTTCCACTGGCTCTCTTACTTGCCGAAGCAGTGGGTGACAAATAGGACGAAACGGTGGAGCTTAGCCGGTTTCGCTGTTCTTAGGCCTGGCGCAGCATCTTCAATCTTCCGCTTCAAAGCACTCACCGCAACCGGTAAAGAAGCCTGCCCAGCTCGAGCATCGGCGTCGGTGCACGCGTATCCAGCTGCGAGAGGGCGACCAGCGAAATCAGCCAGCGTGCGCTGCGGGTTTCCGGCGCGAGCGCGTCTTTCCACGTGGCGAGTGCCGTGGCGATCTCTGCGGCGCTGGTTTCGGTGACAAGCAGTCGCGGAACCATCGTCGCGGGTAGCGTCGCGAGGATTTCCAATTCGGGATCGGTCGAGGGCGATATCGCATAGGCATAGTCAATCTTGAGCGACACCGGCTGGCCGATACGACGCTCGTCGAATACGGTGCAGAACGCGGCGTCGAGTGCGGCCTCGATGGTGTCGCCGAGCTCGCTGATGTCGATCTCCTGTGGCCAGCGGATGTAGGGCGCTACGGTGTTGCGTGCGTCGACCGTGGCGGTGTGGAAGACGACGATGTCCATCGTGGGGTCTTCCCCGGCGACTCCGCGATTGCGCATCGCGAACAGTGATGCGCTGGCGCGTTGTGCGCGGCTCACGGCTAGCGCTTCCCAGCTCAGGCTCAAGGTGCTGGATCCGCCGTCGGATTCGACCGGCGGATCGAAGGCATAGGTGCGCGTCGTGCCATCGCCAATCCCGTTACCCAGTTCGGCGATGACGCCTCCGGACGCGTGGTACTCCGCGTGTGGCCAGCGATGCGATGCGCCAACTCCGTCGGATTCACGCGTCAGTCGCAGCGATTGGATTCGTTCGCCGTCGTCGCTGTAGACGAGTTGTGCGATGAGCCTGTCCTCAAAGCGCGGTGGCGCGTCGTCGGTCGCGACGCTGGTCTCATCCGACTCGGGCAAGGTATTGAATGTGGCCGTGATGAAAACTTCGTCCGGCGGTGCGTGCGGGTGCCAGTAGCGCAGGTGATAGCGCCACTGCGCGCACTTGGCGAGATCGGAGGCGCCTTGCGGGAGGGCTTCCTGCGACAGCACGATGGGCGGCGCCGGTTCGATGGCCAGCGGAGTGATCGAACGGGTCGGCATCGGAAATCCTTCGGTGGTCAACGGGAGTTGGAAAATGTAGCGAACCGAATGGACTCGGCTCGGCGCATCACCGGCTTACAGCCGAATGCATCGGCGGCGTCATGTACCTCGGAGTGAGACAACGGAAATCCTCCAGGGGACGAACCGGTGAAATCCCTTTGTGGATTACGCGCCGATCCCTCAGTTTGGCGTCCTGGGAGTTGGTCGGCAGCTTAGTCCATGAGTTTCCGAATCCAGAATGCATCGACGTCGCCGCCACCCTGGCTATACCGCATCGTCATGACACCTGTGCTGAAAGAGCAGTGGCCTCAGATCGCAAACCTCACAACGCAGCGAATTCCGACCCCCTCGCGAAATATCGTGTCGTTCCGCTGCGCCAAGACGCGTCAAACCTTGAGCACGAACATTATTTTCGTGCCAACTCGAACTTCAAGGAGAAACGTATGCGTAAGCGCACTCGCGTGCTGGGCCTGATGCTGGCCATTGCCATTCCGCTGGGTTACACGACATCCGCCGTCGCGATGACGAATTCCTGTGCGTCCGCACTGCATTTTCTGGGTTACACCCCCGGCGCGTCTGGCGGGACGCCAGGCACCATCGGTTACGCACTGTACGGATTCATCTACGACTATTTCATCGCGAACTGCTGACGAAGCAGGAGCTGGCTGCGCGGCGTATGCCGCGCGGCTGGTGTTCACAGCGAGCGTCGCGTGAGCAGCAATTCGGACGCGCAGCGATGCCGTGCGTCGCAACTGACAACCCGCTGCGCCGGATCCGTCAGAGTCTTGGTGCCGAAAGGATGCGAATTCATGGCTAGCGCGTTGGTGCCGTTTTCCCAGCTACGTTTCCACGAATATCTTTTTGTGATGATCACGTCGACGCGTCACTCCCACTACGGCTGCACCGTCACGGCGGCCTGCACATACGCGAGCGCGGCCTTGCGTTCGTGCGTTGCCTCCGCGGCAAGCCATTCGCCGAACGCGGTGATCTTGCGGCTGTTCTGGCGCGTGATGGGGTAGGCGAACCAGAACGCGCGTCCATCACTGGCGACGAATTCGTGGGCGGGGACCAGGCGTCCCGCGGCAATTTCGTGGCCGAACAGGATCGGCGAGCCGATCGCGATGCCATGACCGGCCATCGCGGCCGCGATGTCGAGGTGTTCTTCAGCGAGTTGCGTGCCGAAGCTGCCCGGCGGTGCGGTGTCGCTGTAGCCGCGGGCGCGATACCAGAGCGACCACCAGTCAGGGCGTCCGAGCAGCGGTGCGGCGAGAGGGCGGCGAGGGTCGCCGATGCCGGCAGCGGCGCTTTTGAGTGCGGGCGCGCAGAGTGGCATGAACAGGCTCGGTAGCAGCTCGGTCGTCCGCAGTCCCGGCCAGCGGCCATGGCCGTTGCGGATTGCCGCGTCAAAGCGGCCTTCACTGAGGTCCTGCGCGGCGGCGGAGAGTTCCAGTTCCAGAGCGATGTCGGCGTGCTGTGCGCGGAAGCGCCCGAGGCGGGGCGTCAGCCAACTGGTGCCGAAGGTGGGCAATGCAGTGAGGGTGAGACGCGCCTCGTCGGTTTCGCGCGCTCTGGCAAAACTTGCGCGCAGGCGGGCGAATGCTTCGGTGGCTTCGCGCGCGATCAATACCGCGGCGTCGGTCAGCACGACGCGGTGCGGCTGGCGCAGAAACAACGGCAAACCGATCTGCTGCTCAAGCCGACGCACGTGATAGCTCACAGAGGCGGCCGTGGTGTCCAGCTCCTGCGCGGCCTTGGCAAAACTGCCGAGCCGCGCCGCCGCTTCGAAGGCGCGGATGGCGGTCAGTGAGGGTAGACGCGTTTCGTTGAGCATAAGTCTGACTTGGCCTCCGGGCCGATATTTCGAGTGGTCCCTGCACGGCGCGGTCGGCATGATCGGCCCTCCTAGTTTCGCCCACACCGATTCAGAAGTTCCAGTTCGTGCGATCAACCCCCTGGCTGACCCGGAGCAACCCGCATGCGTGACCTACAGCCTGACCGTCGCGACTTCCTCACTACGCTCGGCGCCGCGATGGGCGTTGCACTGATTCCCGGCGCCGCATTCGGCGCCGCAGGCGGCATCTGCGCGGCAAGCACCGGCGCCGCCGGCAAAACCCACGCCGAAGATTGGCGCTGGCTGGCCGGCAACTGGGATGTGTTTCACCGGCGTCTCCGTGAGCGTCTGGCCGGCAGCAACGACTGGGAGGAGTTCAACGGCAAGAGCGCGTTCTGGCAGACCCTGGGTGGCCTGGGCAATGTGGACGATAACATTCTGGACATATCCACAGGTTCCTATCGCGGCCTCACTGTGCGTGCCTACGATGCAAAAAGCGGCAATTGGGCGATCTGGTGGCTGGACGGGCGCAATCCGACCCACCTCGAACCGCCGGTGCTGGGCAGCATGAGTGGCGACGAGGGCGAGTTCACCGGGCGCGACACGTTCAAGGACCGGCCCATTGTCATGCGTTTCCGCTGGCACGAGGTGCATGGCAAACGTCCCTGGTGGGATCAGGCCTTCTCGACGGATGACGGCAAGAACTGGGAAATCAACTGGCGCAATTACTTCACGCGCACCTCGGCAACAGCGACGCCACACCCGCTGCTCGCCAACGCGCCACACGATTTCGATTTCCTCGTCGGCAGCTGGAAAGTGCAGCACCGTCGCTTGCGCGAGCGCCTGGTCGGCAGCAAGGACTGGGATGAATTCGGCGGCAGCCTGGTGAACTGGCCGGTGCTCGGTGGTTTCGGAAATGTCGGCGACAACGTGATGGAACGGCCATCCGGCACCATCCGTGGCGTGGGTTTCCGCAGCTATGACGTGTCGGCCCAGCAGTGGCTGGTCTGGTGGCTGGATGCACGCAATCCGCACGCGATCGATGAACCGCTGCGGGGCAGTTTCGCGGATGGCGTCGGCACCTTTCTTGGCGACGAACTGGTCGACGGCCGTCGCGTCAAGACGCGCGCGCGATGGTCCACGATCAGCCCAACCGTGGCGCAGTGGGAGCAGGCCTCCTCGGTCGACGACGGGGCGACGTGGGAAATCAACTGGGTCAGCGAGCTCACCCGCCAGGCGTAGCCGCGCGGCGACCTGGTCGCACAACGAAAGAAAGGGACGATGCGTATTTTAGCAAATGCCGTATCGTCCCATTTTGCAGGGCGACGCCCCCGCCACTCCCGCGGGCCACCTGGCGTGCAAAGCCGGGTGCCCGCAATCGGTCTCGGAGCGGAAGGATCGCGCGACCCGGCTGCGCGCTGCCGGCGGTTCGCGGTCTGCGCTCCGGCGCCTCCAAAGCTTAGGCTATATCGCCGCTCACTGCGCGCAGATTTCGACCGCCCTGCTCGTTGGAACCCATTCGATACAGGCTTTACACATGGATTGCTTTACTCTCGCGGCAAGCGGCGCAGGATCCGCCCGCCGCCGTGTGGCGAGCTGATATCGAGGTAGTCCATGAAATCGTTTTGCGCATGTTTTGTGATGGCGCTGGCCGCTGCCGCCAGTCTGCCTTCCGCCGTCGCGGCCGAGTCGCCGGCTCCGGCCCAGACCGCCTCTGCACCCGCTGCACCGAGGCTGCATGCGGCCTTGCGTGAGTTGTGGCAGGGTCATGTGGCCCAGACACGTGCCTATGCGGTCGCCGTGAAGGCGGGCGATGCCAAGACCGCCAACGCCGCTGCGGATGGCGTGGTCGCGAACGCCACGTCGATTGCCGGTGCGGTGGGCGGCTTCTACGGCAAGCCTGCCGGCGATCGCATGCTCCAGTTGCTCGCCGGCCATTGGGGCGCGGTCAAGGCGATGACCGACGCCCGCCACGCCAACGACGATGCGGGCTACACCGCGGCGATGCAAACGCTGACGGCGAATGTGGACGAGATCGCCAAGTTTCTGTCCGGCGCGAATCCGAATCTGCCTGAAGACGCCGTCCGCGGCCTGCTGCTCGCGCATGGCGCGCACCACGCGGCGCAGATCCAGCAATTGATGCAAAGCGATGCGGCCGCAGAATCGGCCACCTGGGCCGCGATGAAACAGCATATGGATGTCATCGCCGATACGTTGGCCGGGGCGATCGCGAAACAGTTTCCCGACAAGGCCACGTGAAGCGATCGGGTTTACGCGACCTCGGTTCGACGCAGCAGAAGTTGCTGCGTCAGCTGTTGCTGGCCCCGCAAGGGGCCAGCGTCGAGGCTTTGTGCAACGGTCTCGGCGTCACGCACAACGCGGTGCGCCAGCACCTGACCGCGTTGTGCACCGCCGGGCATGTGGTGCGCGGGGCTGTGCAACCAACTGGCGGTCGACCGCAGGCCCGCTTCCTGCTGACGCCGCAGGGGCGCGATCTGTTTCCGCGTCGCTACGGTCTGATCACGACGGCGCTGCTCGAACAATTGTATGCGCGGCAAGGACCGGCCGAGGTTCAGAGCTTGCTGACGGAAATGGGCCGCAGCATGGGCGCGGCGGCAGCCACGCGCATCGCGACCGAAGAACCGGATGATGTGGCGCGAGCCCTTGCCGAGCAGCTTGATGCACTCGGTTACGAGGCGATGGCGGTGCGTCACGGCAACGAAATGCAGGTTGAGGCGCACAACTGCGTGTTTCACGACGTCGCTGCGGCGCACGCGGATGTGTGCCGTTTCGATGTGGCATTCATGGAGGCTGCAACGGATCGACCCATCGAGCATCTGGAATGCCTGGTGCGAGGCGGACGCTGCTGTCGCTTTCGCATTGTTCCGCGCGATGCGAAACTGCGCGACAGTGAATAATTGTGGAAAGGTGGGCCAATCGGTTCGGCGGCGGTCATTGCCTTCGCGGGGCGATCTGCGTGCGGTTATCGATTTTTCGCGGACGTGATGGTCGCGATGCGCTGCTCCACGGCGTCGGCGGCGTCAGCTCGATGCGTTCTCCGCAGCAAGTTCGCCATATCCTGCAGGACCGATGACACTTGGTCCCGAACAAATGTGAAAAGCGACAAGACATTGTTTGGCAAAAAGCGCGCGTCGACGCCGCCGGCAGGTTTGGTGGATCGCCGTGCATTCACAGCGGTACGGGCATCGACTCGACGGTCAGAACGCCGGCGTGACGGAAAAACGAACAGCGTGCGGGTCGACTTGCGCTGACCGGATCGGTAGCTCCAAGACATCTTTGTGTTGACTCCGTTAAGAGCGCGATCGCGCCGCTTGAATCGGTCGAGTGCGCGATGCGACACGGCCGACAAATCGACGCGGGCCGACTAGAATGCTTCGAAGTCGTCGAAGAATAAAATAGGAAAATTATTGATTACCACATTGCCGGCGGATGTGACGCAATTCACCGGCATGGAAGCGGCGTCGAAGCAGCCACCGTCGCTGAAATTCGGTCCGCTCAGTGTCGGTGTCAGCCAGACGATGCTGTTGGCCGCGACATGCGCTGCGATCGTGACCGTGAGGTTGCAATAGACGGCACTGGGAATGTCGGTCAGGCCGACCGGACCCTGCACGCGCACGAAGCCGCTCGCCTGATTGACGCTGCAGCTGGCGCCGTTCATGGGCACGGCCACGATGCCGGAGAACTTCGTGTTGTCGTAAACGATCCGGGTGACAAACGTGGCAACCGGTTGGCCCAGGGTTCGCTCGTAGCGAACGGCGATCGGCGCGCTGCCCGGCGATGATCCCAGCGTCTCGCTGACGTGGATCGTGGTCGCTGATGCATACGGCACCGGCAGCAGCCAGTGCAACGTAAGTCCGGCAGCAGCGATCTGTGAACCTCGAATGGGCACGATGCGATCACTCCGGAGGATGGATGTTCGTGCCCCGATGCGTGCCTCAGCGGCACGCGAGTGGCGGGCCGACGGTACGTGATACGCGATATCGATGCCAGCGTGACGGACGCCGGATGGCAGGAAGTCGCCGGTCCGTGCAGCCGCGATAAGCCACCGCTCGGCGGGAGGCCCATCGACAATGCACAATGCTATTCCGCAGCCTTTGCCAGGCGCACGACACCCTTGCCCTCGCGACGTCGATCAAAAACACAGTATCGGCCGCTCAGCAGCGGCAATCCGAGGATCGATTGGTTGGGCCAGCTCGGTACCTGGCGCAACAACAGGAAGAAGCTTTGGCCGGCGACCAGCGCATTGCGTTGCCAGTAGTGGCTGGGCGCGCAGGTCAAGCGGACCACGTCTCCAGAGGCGGACTCCAAATGGAAGTGCAAATCCGGCCAGTCTTTCGGATCGATGACGGCGTTCGGCACTCCCTGTTCGGTCTCGAACGCCTTCTGAAAGCGCGCGACCAGGCCCGGCAGGCGCTCGTCGTGGCGGCCGAATGCCGCAATGATCGCGTCAAAGATCGTGGCCTCCGCGACGATGAAGCTGCTTCCGGTATCGATGATCGCGTTGCTGCCGGCACCGGCCTGGAATTCTTCAAGCAAGGCGGGTGCAGGGATCGGCGTTTCACTGCCGACCTGTACCGAAATCAGGTTCGCGTTGTAGTAGAGCTCGTGCAGGATTCGGATGTCCTGGAACGCGCCATCGTAGAGCGATTGGTGTTCTTCGCCGCCGCCCAGCACCAGCACCCCGCGGTTGAGGGGATCGTCGGCGAGTTGATCCGCGCTGGCGGTGTCGTCGAGCACGTGCACCAGCGCGCGACGGATCAGCATCGCAAACTTGTCCGCAACCACACCGTGTGCTTCGAGAGCGCTGAAGAACGGCTCGACGCTGACGCGCGGCTGCTCGTGCATCCGGTCGGTGAAGGCCACCACGTCGGCTTCTTCGACGTCGCTGAAAGGCCAGGGCCAGGTCAGCGCTGGTGCGCGGCCCTGTTCGGTCAGCAGGGCGGCCAGATCGTGCGCCGTGTTGAGGTGTCGATAGGCGAGGCCGAGGATGCCGTCCGCGTCGCGAAAAAACGAACGCGCATCAGTTTCCACAAAGGCAAAGGGCGCTGCCGGCAGGCTGCGTGCGTGCTCGCCGTCGCCAATGCCGATGTCCGAATGCAGCACCGGGCCTGCCCACGCGCCCTTGCCGTAGGTGACATGCTGCGCGAGCGCCGTGGCGCGCAGGCTGCTGTCGCGGTTCGGTGCATAGGTCTTCGACATGACGGCGAGGGTACTGCTGCCGGTATCCAGCATGACGTTGGCCGTGGCGCGTTCGCTGCCCAGGGACAACTTTGCGCTGTACGCACCTTTTGCGTAGGCGAGGGTGATCGGCAATTGCACGGAATGGCGTGACGAGGTCATGCGCAAATCCTATCCCAGAGTAGTGCGCCATGCTTGCATGACGGCCAGCATCTCCCGACGCCTGTGCTTGCCGGGGAACCGCAGCGGTCTTCGGTTCGGGACCGGTGGTTGCGCATTACCGTGGTCGCCATTGGCGCGCGCCATGGCGATGCGTTGACCCATCCAGGCTCTCGCCACGCGTGCTTCGTACTTCAACTGACCATATCTGCGCGCTTGTGGAGTAAGGAGTCGGTCTCCTAGACTGGTTCACGCACCTTTTCCGTTTATTCCCATTCAACGTCGAGGGCGCCCGAACAGGCGCAGCGAATCACGCGTGAAAACCATACTCTCCGTTGTGTCCGTGCTGATCGGATACGCAATCTTTGCTTCATCCGTTCTTGTCTTTTTCCACATTGTAGGGCAGCCGCCACACCAGGACGCGCCATTGGGGGTAGCGCTGGCGAGCGTGCTGGTGGGCATCATCGCGGCGTTCCTGGGTGGTTACGCGGCGGGTGGCTTGGCCGGCCGGCGACCGCTGGCGCACGCCGTGGCGGTCGCGGCCGTGCTATCGGCTGGGGCCATCGCATCGTTGATCAGCACGCTGGGGCATGGGTCGATCTGGACCCAGCTGGCAGCGCTGCTGCTGATGGCGCCGAGCGCCGTCTGCGGTGGGTGGCTCTGCGCACGCATGAATCGCGAATAGCGCTAGTCGACCGGTGCGGTCAAATGTCTCCCGCGCTGCTCCTGACTTGCGCCTTTCCCGCCAGTTCATTGGCAAATGCGGACAGCGCAGCGCCGTTGATTTCGCGTTCGGTCAACTTGCACCAGATGGCAAAGGTATCCGAGTGCACGTGTGCACGATAAGTCGTGAGTCCCTTGGCCTCCAATCCACGAGCCGCCTGCTGGGCATCTTCGAGCCAGTCTTCGTAGGTGTCACGCCAGCGTCGGTCGTGCACGGATCTGCGGATCGCGTCGTAATCCTCGCGATCGAACCAGGGAATGGCTACGTCGGGCACAAACATGAGATTCCCCGGGCACGAGGCGCTGCTGCGTCGGCTTGGGCAAAGCGTAATCCCATCCACGCGCGAAGCAAAATGGCCCGTGCAACCGGATGATCCGAAAAGCAATTTCCGGGCTGGTTCGGGCCTGCTATCGGCGTGATCCGATCAGCGAGACAAGACGGGCTCGGGACCGACGCTTCGTCAGAGGGCATTCCATCGACCTGGCGGGTTTCGTCCATTCGAATATTTTCCGGGATCGTGTTTCTCGCGGTCGACAATCGAACCGTTTGGACTTGTATCGAAAGTTTTCGGCAGAGCGGCGTCGCACCGATCTCGCTCGCGCATTCGCCGAACCTCGCAGCTCGGCGCAGGCGTTTTCACCGACCGCTAGAGTGGCGCAAAACCGTCGAGGAACACGCGATCGAACACTTCCGTCGGCTGGCATCCGCCACCATCAATCGCGGCGCGGATCGTGGCCAGCATGTCGCTGAACGCAGGAATCGTAGTGGCGTTGATCCCGGCCGCGCCGCGTAGCATGAACATACCGAACACGTTGCGCTGAAAGTCCACCCACGGGTAGTAACCGAATGCGCCCAGGCTGTGCATCAGCGGGGCGTCGCCGTTGCCCGGCAGCTCCAGCCATCCGCCAAAGCCGTAGCGCACCGGATCGGTAGCGCCAGGCGGAGCCGACGCGATCGGCAGATTGGCGACGTTGTCGACCATCATTTCGTCGATGCGTGCTTCGCTGAGGATACGGTGGCCGTTGCCCACACCACGATTCGCGAGCATCTCCAGCACGCGACCATAGTCGCGCAGATTCGATTGTGCCGAGCCGGCAATGCCGTAGTTTGTGGTGGCTCCGAGACCTTGCCAGTCGATCGTGGTGATGCCGAGCGGCGTACCAATGTCACTTTTCCACTGTGTCTGCCAATCGCCGTTGCCGAGAACTTCCGAAACGCGTCCGCCAACCTGCATGGCGACACCGCCGTAGGCGAACTGACCGCCTGGCACCCAGCCGTTGAGCAGCGGATAGTCCGCCGCAATCGTGTCGACGGATTGGGCCAGCGTGATTGCATGGTTGAACAGGATCGGGTCGCCCGAATCTCCGCCGTAGCCGGAGGTGTGCGAAAACATCTGGCGCAGGGTCATGCTGCCTTTCAGTCCGGTGAATTGGGGCAGGTAGCCCGACAACGGCGCATCCAGATTCAGCAGTCCGCGATCCTTCAGTTGCAGCAGCCGGATGCCCGACAGCATCTTGGAAGCCGAGGCTATCGGCACGACCGTGGTCGCCGAGTAGCTGCCGAAAAAGTGTTGCTCCAGCACGCCGTGCCGGTCGGCCACGAGCACGGCACCACCGCCGAGATTGGCGTCGGTGAGCAATTGTGCAAAACGCGTCTCGACCGCAGCGAAGGAACACGACTGCGCATGAGCGGTCGTGGCGAAGAGGCATAGCAGCAGGGACAACTGGCGCATGGGGAACTCCGTGAGGTCCTTTCCTCAACGGTGTATCGGGTAGTTCGTTGACAGAGCGCGTCCCACCAATGTTGCGGAAAACCTGTGCTGGTGCCGATCACTCGAATCCGTTGGCGAAAATGACTTGTGCACTCGGCGAGATGTACAGAACTCCGGCAGCGGACGCGATCTTGTCGCCCGACGCGAGTTGATCGACATGCATTACGCCCGCCGTCACGACCGCTGCATACCGTGCATTCGGCAGCATGCCAAGCAGCGTATGCGAGTTCGTGCCGGTCGCTGGCACGTTGTAGGACGTCGTCGTGACCGGCGCCGGAACCTGACCGGGCTGGTTGTTGAACAGCACGATATTGCGCACGCCGCCGGGCTGCAGGATTTCAACGCCGGACATCTTGTTGTCCAGCGAGGTGATTGGTGTATCGGTCGGAGCCGTGCTCGTGCTGGAACCTGGCTGCAATACGGTGAGAAACGGAATGGACAGCGGATTGAGCGGATCGCGCACCTCGATGCGATAGGTGCCGGCATTGGCCTGCGCGAAGGGAACGCAGGCGGGGATCGTGCCATCGCAGGGATCCGGATTGTTCAATTCGTCGACGACCGTCAGGTTCGCGTTGAGCGGCAGCACCACGTCGAGGAACAGGCGCGATGCGCCATAGTCCAGTTGTGCCATTTTCCCGACAACCGACGGCGACGCGGGGGTGTGCCAGCGGATGTGCTTGCGGTAGGCCCCATTGGCGTTGGCCGATGGCTTCGCCTTGACTTGGTCGTAGACCACGAAGAGGTTCGGTGCGCGCAGATACACGAAACTGCGATAGAAGAATTCGAGCGTGCGGTTCGGTGTGTCCGTGGGATCGCCAGCGCGGTTGTACGCTGTCGACAGATCGCTGCGAACATAGCTGAAATCCTGATTCAATTCGTCCGCGACGACTTGATCGATGCCGACTGCATACTGGCCACCGCTGGCGATTTCGTTCGGACTCTGGAAGTCCCCGAAGTCGTTGAAATAGAGCGTATTCGCCAGCGACGATTCGTTGTATTCAAGGGAGGGCCCGATGATTCCCGGACCGCCATGGATAGCGTCGCCATTGCCGTCGGTGGCGGACTTCCAGTCCGTTGCACTGACCAGCAGATAGTCGCTGCCGCGCGCCAGCACCAAGTGGCCGGCTGCATAGTGCTGGTGATCGTCCCACCACTGATTGCCCATGTGAATCGATGCCCACGTCGCGCTCGGGCTCGCGTCGCTGCGCATGATGAAATAGGGAATCGCACCGTTCGTGCCGCCCGGACTGGTTGCGCCCTGCGGATATTTTGGCGCGAACGCGGTGTAGTAGGGCGGCAGCGCGAGTTCCGTGGAAGGTCTCGCGGAGTCGTTGAAAAAGAATTCGGCCCACTCCTCATCCGCGAAAACCTGCACATCGGGAATAGTGGACACAGCGATCTCGGCGGTTGCGAAATGCTGAGCCGCCGGTCCATCGGGTTTTCCGGCGAGCACGAAAGCGAGGCGCGACGGTAGCCCGTGCGAGATGACCGCGCCTTGGTAGCCACCCCAGTCACCGGTCGGATCGATCATGAAGCGATTCGGAAACAGCGCGTGCTTTTCGCCGCGCAGAATCTGCGGAAACCAGGCCGCGTGCGGTGCGATCACGTCTTCGCCGGTCGCGCTCTGGACGGTCAGCATGTAGTCGATCATGCGGCTGAATTCTTCCGAGCCGTACGACCAACCCTGAAAATCGAAACCGCCCTTGAACGGATTGCCGCTGATGTTGGGGCCTTCGAAATCCAGCGCAACCGCGGGATGCAGCCCACCGTCGAAAACCTGCGTGCGCCAGTTGTCTGGCATTGCCGCTGCGATCAGCGTGCCCGGCGTTCCATCGAAACGCGCGCGGCCCCAGTCGATCAATTCCTGGGCGCGCGCGTTGTCGCCCGCCGATGCGTAACCCATCAGCGCGATGCCGTACAGATGCCCCCCGAAATAGTTGCCGTCGGCGGCGTTGCTGTAAATCTGCGCCTGATAGCCGTTGACGCTCGCATCGTCGTAGTACTGATTCATCAGGGTGACGATTTGCGCCTTGAGCGACGCGCCAAGTTGGTCGTAACAGTAGTCGTAGATGAAGGCGAGTGCGGACGCCACATTGCGCGACGCGTAGTAGCTGTCGAGCTGGATCGGCGGAAAGCCCAGCGGGGGATTGTTGTCGGGGTCGCTCTGCGCACGGATCATTTCCTGCGCCAGCTGGATCAGCTTTCCGGAATAGATCGTGTCACCCGTCATCTGGTAGGCGAATGCCAAAGGCAGCGTTGCCGATAGCCAGCCTTCGCCCTGGTAGGTGTAGTAGATCGTGCCGAGCGGAGAATCCGAACTGGTCGCGAATTTGTAAGGGTGGATGGAGTACGTGGCCAGCGTATCCGCGCGTGTCTTGAGCGCCAACCAGGTCGGATCATTGGCGTTCTTCTTGGCCAGCAGACGCGCCTTGCCGGCGGTATCGAACAGCAGGCGCGGATGGGTGCCGATGACGGGAGCCGCCGACACGTGGGCGGTCGTCAGCGCGAAGAGTGCAGTGACGCTGACGAAGACGAGCCTGCGCAGGAAACTGGCCATTTTTCACCTCGCCGGAGCAAACAAGAGCCCCATGCGGGACACGGGCGACCGCAGGCCGATTGGGGGTTCAGATCGAACTACCCGAAACGGCGTGAGATCCGGCCAGCATCCGCGACTTTCGCGGCTTGCAGTATGCGCGGCCGGATGGGCGCTGGAAAACCCAGGCATCGAAGGCGCCGCGGCAGGCGTTGACCTGCGCGATGGCGCTCAATGCGACGCGACCGGGAAGCGCTTTCCTCCGGCCAGCTGCTCGGCAGTGCGGGCTACGCAATGTGGGTTCGATTGCCGGAATCCCCCCGCGCAGCGCGCTATGATCTGCCGGCGTCGCGTCGATCGTCAGGCGCGATCGCGCGGCCGTAAAAAGTGCAAAAATGATGAGTCAGGAAAATCAAAAGGCCAGGACCATGTTGGTTGCGCGAAGGCTTGCCGGATTTCAGCTCGGTGTTTGCAGCGTGCTGCTTGCGAGTGTGTCGATTGCCGGCGAGTACCGCGACACCGGTCTCGGCTTTTCGTTGCAGCCACCGGCCTTCGTACCCGGCACGAAGCCGGGGATGATCCAGCCGGTCATATTTTCCGCTTCGCCCAGCGACGGGTTTGCGCCCAATTGCAATGTGCAGGTACAAAACGCGGATCTGTCGATACAGCGATACGAAGAACTCACCAACCAGCAATTCAAGAGCGCTGGTTGGGTGGTCAGTGAAAGAATCAGCACGGCCGTGAGCGGAAAACCCGCTTTGCGCTGGCATTACAGCGGTGCCCTGCGCGGCAAGGAATTCGAGTGGGTCGCAGTCGTCATCGCGGTTCCGAAGCGTTTTTATCTGATGACGTGTACGGCACTGAAGGAACACTTCGCCGAAAACGCGGCGGTCTTCGATAACTCACTCGCGAGTTTCAAGGTTCCTTGAACACGCACCGCGTCGGCCGACGTTTCCGAATCGCACTAGCTGTCTCGCCAGAGGCGCAGCGCCTCCTCGGCGATCAGGTCGGGAAATTCCTCGGGAAAGAAGAGTTTCGCGCCGGGCACGCGGCGAATTCCCTGCGAGTGCGGGAAAATACGGTCCAGGTAGTCGGCATCGGCCGGCGCAAAGATGTCGTCGGCAGAGCCCCAGACAATGCGCACCGGCGCCAGGCTGCGCCGTAGCGCTGCCTCGATGCCGGCAAGCGGATTGGGTTGCAGCGCAATGTGGAATTGATGATATTGCGCCCGACGTAGCGCCGAGCTGACCAGCGGCGCGGCATAGACCTCGATGTTTTCGTCGGTCAGTCCTGCGGGATCGCGGTAGACCGCAGCGCCGAACGTGGCGCGCGCCAGAGTCTGATCGCTGAGCCACATTGCGGTGGCATCGGCCAGCGTTCCGGCGCGAGCCATTTCGATGGCCGGCAACACCTTGGGCGGCGGGCTATCGGGCTCGACATCGCAGTTCGTCAGCAGCACCGACCGTACGCGTCGCGGAAAGCGCGCCAGGAACAGTTGGGCGACCGCGCCGCCGCTGTCGCTGGCGACAATATCCACTTTATCAATCGCGAGGAAATCGAGCAGAGTTGCGAGCATCGCGGTCTGCGCGTCTGCGGCCAACGACTGATGCTCGGGGATTTCGGAGTAGCCCAGGCCCATGAAGTCCGGCGCGACGCAGCGTCGATGCCTACCGAGGCGATCGAGCGCGCCACGCCATTGAAATCCATTCAGCGGCGCACCGTGCAGGAACAGGGCGGCGTCGCCTGTGCCGCGTTCGACGTACGCGATCCGGCCGAATGGCGTTTTGGCGAAACGCCGTGCCGCATGAAACGTGGCGACGTCGGTACGCGGCGAGGATGCCGCGTCCGTCGCCGAGCGCAAACTCGTGCGCGACATGCAGGCGCCGAGCACGCCCGCAGCCATGGTGGTGCCGGTCAATTCGAGGAACTTTCTGCGTTTCATGGGAAGTCTCTACTGGTTCGGGTGCGCAGGCATGCTCGCATCGCCGTCACTGTCGATGCGCGCACATGCGGCTGCTGTCGGGCACACACGGATGATTTTTGCGACTTGCACTACGGGTCATTGCGTAGAAGGATCCGCTCATGAGCGACAGACCCACCTGCTATCCCGGCCCCTCTGCAGCGCTGCTCATCGGCAGTGCCCAGCAGCGCCTGCCGCTGCTGGATGTGCTCACGTCGCCGGTTCCGCAAGGCATATTCGAATCGCCGACGGACTATCGCCACGTGCTTTGCCTGCACCTCGGTGAACCGGTTCCCGTGTCCTACCGGGCGGGGAACCATGAGCGACACGGTGTGCGTATTCATGGTCAGTTTTGCATCGTGCCGGCAGGTTCCAGCACGCGCTGGACCTTGTCACGTCAGGCGCGATCGCTGCTGTTGCGGCTGACCCCATCGCTGATGGAAGACACCGCGCACGCGATGGGAGTCAGCACGCGAAATTCCGAACTCGCGCCGTCGATTCATTTGCGCGATCCGCAGGTCGAACGAATCGGCTGGATAATGCAGGCGGAAGATCGCGACGCGTATCCGGGTGGCCGGCTGTTCGCCGACAGCCTCGCTTCGGCATTGGCGGCCCGTTTACTGGCGCTGCAAGCGCGTCGCGGCACCACGATTTCGGCGAGCGGTCGAGCGCTACCCGCCTGGCGCCTGCGCCAGGTCGTCGAATACATCGAGGCGCACCTGGAGCACGATCTGACTCTCGCCGAACTCGCCGGCGTGGCGGGGTTCAGCCTGTCGCACTTCAAGCCCTTGTTCAAGAACGCGGTCGGCGTCCCGGTTCATCGTTATGTGCTTGAGCGGCGCGTCGAGCGTGCACGCACGCGCCTGCTCGAGGGTGTTATGAGCCTGACCGACATCGCCTTCGAAGCCGGCTTCGCTCACGCCAGCCACATGGCGCGCTGCGTGCGACGCGTGCTGGGTGCGAGCCCCACGCAAATCGCGCGATCGTCTCGATGACAAGGCGAGGAGTACGGCGGGAGTGTTCCAGCGTGAGCGGCGCGGCGCGGAAAGCCATTCGACTGGCAGGGAGCCCGCGGTGCGCGGCAGATAGTCTGAATAGTGGAAATCTGCGCCAATTCCCTTTCGCCTGCCGAGGAGCCCTTGCCCGCGCGGTACATGAGGTGCGACAAAAAACGCCGCTGACTGCATTCGTTGCCTCACCGGCGCCTGCCGCGCCAGTGAGGTTCTCGACGCGTCTCAGGGCTGCATGAAGCCCAGATTGTTGGTGGCGAAGTTCGTCAGGTTCGGGAAAATCGTGTTGAGCTGGACCGAATCGGTAACACCCATCCAGCGCGCCAGCGTGGCACCCATCTGATCGACGCTGGTCGACGGAATCGTCTGGCCGCGGCTGAAGCTGATCGCGTTGTTGAGGGTCTGGTCGGGGAAGGTACCGTACAGACGCCCGCCGTTGACCGCGCCGCCCATCACCATTTGGACGCTTCCCCAGGCGTGGTCGGAACCATTGCCGTTCGACGCCAGGGTACGGGCGAATTCGCTCATCGTGAACGAGGTCACTTCGTTTTGCACTCCGGCACCAATTTCACCAAGCGCCGTGTAGAACGCGCTCATGGCCTGCGATACACGTTGCAGCAGGATCGCCTGGCCGCCATTGCCCGTGCTCATCAATCCATCGTGCAGATCGAAGCCACCAAAACGCACATAAAATATTTGCCGCTTGTGCGCGACGGTGCCGGCGCTGTTCCGTGACAGCTTGATCATGCGCGCGACCATCTTTAACTGGTCGGCGAGCGAATTGTTGGCCGGGAACACGGTAGTGAGCGTGTTGGCAGCGAGCGCGGTGCTGAGAAGGTCGTAGAGATCGCGCGAGCGCTTGAACACGCTGGCATATTCGGACTGCAGCAACGAACTCGAACTGTCGCCGAGCAACTGATCGAGTGCGGCCGCACGCTGTGCACCGTAGGTGCCGCCGGTACTGCCGGCATTGTTGTAGACGCCCTGCAGCGCCGAAACGCCGCCGCTCGACATTTGATACGGAAACGTACTCGCGCCAACCTGGAATCGATTGCTGCCGGCAATCGAGATGCACGGCGACAGTCCCTGATTGACGTTGTCCAGGCGCACGCGATCGGCAACCTTGCCGCCCCAGCCTTGTCCTGATTCGGTGGTCTGCCCCAACTGCCAGAGGTTTTCCTGGTCGTTGTGCGAGTACAGCTGCGGCGGGCGCAGGGCCGGTGTACTGTTGTATTCGGTCTTGGTGATCGGGCGGATCAGGGTGCCAATGTTCGGCAGAAAAGCCACATGTCCCGCATTGTACAACGTACGCAAATCCAGCATGCCGCGATGCACGTCGGTATCGCCGGGATTGCCGGGATTCAACGCATAGAATTTCCCCGTCGCCGAGTCGGTGATCTGCGATGCAGTCAGCTGCGGCAGGTCGATCGCAAGGCCGGCGGCATTGGTGGTCGCGTTGTAGACGCCGCTGCGCGCCGCTGCATACACGGCATGCCGGGTCGCGTCCTGCGGCATCAGCATGTTCCAGGAATCATTGCCGCCCGCAAGATAGATGCAAACCAGCGCGCGATAGTCGGTGAACGCGCCGGGCGAGCTGCTGGCAGCCAGCGCGCTGCCGATCAAGTTGAGTTGCGGCAGGAATGCCGAAGCACCGCCGGCGCACAGCGTGCCGCCGAGGTTGCGCAGAAAATCGCGTCGCGTATTTTTCGAGATCGTAGTCATGATTTTGGCCCTCAGCGTTGCATGGCGGCTTCGGGCGAGATCGCCACGATGTAGATCAGCGAACGGGCCTTCTCAACCGTACTGGCTCCGGTCATGAAGGTCAGCATGTTGATCATGGTGGTACGCATGTTGCTGGACATGCTGCCGTACATCATGCGCAGATTGGCTTCGTCCACCATCGCAGTCGGTGTCGCTAGCGAGGTCAGCGAGGTCAGATCCAGCAAAGGCCGGTCGGTAGGCGGCGTGGTCATGCCGATGTAGCTGTTCCAGCTATAATTATACAGATTGTTCGCGATGGCGAAGGTCGTGCTTTCGTTGATGATCTGCATTTCCGGCGAGTACAGCTGCGCATTCTCGATCGGGCCCGGCTGCTGGTAGTCGGGTTCGTAGAAATTGAATACCGTCGCCGCACCGAGCGGGCGCTGCCCGTAGGTGCCAGTGGGGTTGGTCAAGCCCATCTTGATTTCGCCAAACGCGCTGGTCGGCGGCACCTGCGCATCG
Source organism: Tahibacter sp. (assembly GCA_039934615.1). Lineage (GTDB taxonomy): Bacteria > Pseudomonadota > Gammaproteobacteria > Xanthomonadales > Rhodanobacteraceae > Tahibacter. The sequence continues at coordinate 10,397 of JBDTLV010000057.1, read as the reverse complement.
AAGGCACGCCACATCGCAGTCAGGCGCAGCAGCGGTTCGCGCAGCTTGCCAGAGGTGGCGGTCGGTGCGCCGCGCGCTTCGGAGTCGGTGAGAATTGCCTTGATCACGGCGCCAAGATCGCCGCGCTCGCCCGATCCGTTGTTCTGGAATTTCTGTGCGACGCGCTGGATGTAGTTGGCGGATGGGTTGCTGCCGACGAACCGCTGGATCAACTGGCGCGAGATGAAGGGCGCGACATTGGGATGTGCGGTAATGATGTTGAGTCCGTCGCTGACGTCCTGGGCACAAGTCTGGCCAGCGGCAATCGTCATTCCATCGAGTACCGTCTTCAGCGTGACGTCGTGCTCGGTCGCGATGCAGGTCATCGCCAGATAGGTGTTTGTGCCGTTGAAGATGGTGGTCGCATCGCTGTAGTTGAAGCCGGTGAACAGCTTTGCGTAGTTCGTGATGACGTTCTGGTCGTAGGTCGCAATTGGCTGACCCGCATTGAGCAAAGGAGAGAAGTTCAAATTGCGCTCGATCAGGCCGATCGAAAACAGCTGCATCACTTCGCGGGCGTAGTTTTCATCCGGCTCGCGGCCGGTGGCGGCCTTGCGGTTGCGGAAATGGCTGAGGTACTTGCCCATCGAGGGGTTGTAGGTCACGTCGCCAAGCAGGGTGCGGTAATTGATGAACGCATCGCGCGCGAGCATGTCCCAGTATTCGGTGACCTGGATCGGTTCGCCGGACAAAGTGCCGTTCTGATCGGAGATCACGAATATCTGGCTCAGCGCAAAAGCCATGCGCTGGCGGAGCTGATCGGGCGCGTAGGCCGCCGTGTAGAACCAGCGATCGAGGCGCTGGTTGTGGCCAATCGTCTGGCCTCCGGCAACCAATGCGGTGTTGACCGCGTCCATGAACGGTCGGGCCAGGGTTGGCGGTGCGCTGAGCTGCTGGTCGATCCACAGGCTGTAACCGAGAGAGCGCAAACGCGTGATTTCCGCACGCGTGGGGCCAAACGTCGCCTGAGTCAGGAATCGCGCGGCATCGGCATCACTGGCAACGACGTCGGTCGCGGGCAGGGGATCGAAATTGGATCGGTTGATGGTGTCGTAAATTCGCGCCTGCAGCGACGGAACCACGGCGCAAGTCAGACACAGCGCAAGAGCGCGCATTGAGAGTAGGCGATTCATGAGTCTTTTCCCCAGGCTGGCCTGGCGAAATGTACGACTCAGCGCACGCCCCAATCGTGACGTGCAACACAGCATTTGCCTTGGCCGCCAAACGGTAGCAAGGAATCCGCTGGTCGGTATTGCCGGATGGGATTTCTCACGGATGCAGATGTCGTCTGGTAGGACATGCAGGCGATACACCAGGCGTTGAGCTCAGCTACATGCGGAACACGCCGTAGCGTTGTGCCTCGATCGGCGCATTGAGGCTGGCCGAAATCGCGAGTCCCAGCACGCGTCGCGTGTCGACAGGGTCGATGACGCCGTCGTCCCACAGACGTGCACTGGCGTAGTACGGATGCCCCTGTCGTTCGTATTGTTCGCGGATCGGAGTCTTGAAGGCGTCTTCCTCATCCTTGGACCAGGACTTGCCACCCGCTTCCAGACCATCGCGGCGCACGGTGGCAAGCACGGAAGAAGCCTGTTCGCCGCCCATGACGCTGATTCGCGCATTCGGCCACATCCACAGGAAGCGTGGCTGGTAGCCGCGACCGCACATCGCATAGTTGCCGGCGCCGAAACTGCCGCCGATGATCACGGTGAATTTAGGAACATGTGAACACGCCACGGCGGTGACCATCTTGGCACCGTCCTTCGCGATTCCGGCGTTCTCGTACTTCTTGCCGACCATGAAGCCGGTAATGTTCTGCAGAAATACCAGAGGAATATTCCGCTGATTGCACAGCTCGATGAAATGCGCACCCTTGAGAGCGCTTTCGGCAAACAGGATGCCATTGTTGGCAATGATCCCGACCGGGTAACCGTGGATATGGGCAAATCCGCACACCAGGGTTTTCCCGTAGCGCGCCTTGAACTCCTGCAACTCCGACGCATCGACGATGCGTGCGATGATTTCGCGGATATCGAATGGTTTGCGCGTATCGGCCGGCACCGCGCCATACAGATCTTCGCTCGGAAAAGCCGGCTCGGCCGGCGCGCGCAGCGCCAGCGGCATCGGCTTGACCCGATTGAAATGCAGCACGACGTCGCGCGCGATCGACAGGGCATGCGCATCGTCTTCCGCGTAGTGATCCGCCACGCCCGAAACCGCGGTGTGCACGTCAGCGCCGCCGAGGGACTCGGCATCCACCACTTCTCCGGTCGCTGCCTTGACCAGTGGCGGTCCGCCGAGAAAAATCGTGCCCTGCTCGCGCACGATGATCGTCTCGTCGCACATGGCTGGCACATACGCACCGCCTGCGGTGCACGATCCCATTACGACCGCAATCTGCGGAATGTTCAGTGCGCTGAGTCGCGCCTGATTGTAAAAAATGCGGCCAAAGTGTTCCTTGTCGGGGAACACTTCATCCTGCAGCGGCAGGAATGCGCCGCCCGAATCGACCAGATACACGCAGGGCAGGTGATTTTCGAGGGCGATTTCCTGCGCGCGCAGATGTTTCTTGACCGTGATCGGAAAATACGTGCCGCCCTTGACGGTGGCATCGTTCGCGACCACGACGATTTCCTGGCCGTGCACGCGCCCAATGCCGGTGATCACGCCGGCGCAAGGCGCCTGTTCGTCGTACATGCCGAACCCCGCGAGCGAGGACAGCTCCAGGAACGGAGAGCCGGGATCCAGCAGCGCGCGGATTCGTTCGCGGGGCAACAGTTTGCCGCGCTCGGTATGCTTCAGGCGGGCTTTTTCGCCGCCGCCGAGCGCGATCGCGGCCATCTTCGCACGCAGGTCGGCAACCGCGGCGCCCAACTGCGCGGCGTTCGCGGCGAACTCCGGACTACGGCGGTCGAGTTTGCTTTCGATGACGGTCATGCAGAATCAGCCTGTCAGTCGCATGCAGATGCCGTTGCGACTTCTTGTGTTGTGGAAAAAGAAACCGGCCGCTCGCGGCGGCCGGATCGATCGATGCAGACGTCGCGTCAATCTTTCTTGACCGCGTCCTTGACGGCTTCCTTGACCTCGACTGCGGCTGCCTTGACGTCCTTGGCAACTTCCTTGGCGCCGAGCTTCGCTTCCGCGCCGGCGGCCTTGGTCGCATCCCAGGCTTCCTTGGCGCCTTCCTTGACCGTAGCACCCGCATCCTTTGCGGCTGCAGCCATATCGGCGCCAGCCACTTTGGCGGATTCCACGGCGCTGGCGCTGGCGTCTTTGACTTGTGCGGCCGCGTCCTTGGTCGCGTCGACTGCCTGTGCCGCTACCTGCTTGGTCGCATCGACCGCTTGCGCTGCCGCCTGTTGAGTGGCAGTCGCCGCATTCGCTACCGCCTCTTTGGCCTGCTCGGTTTTCTGCGCGGCGAGCTTGGCGGCTTCATTGGCCTTCTGCTGTGCGGTCTGCTGGTCCTGCTGGCTGCACGCGGCGAGCAAGCTCAGTAGCGCAGCCGCGAGTATCCATTTGCCATTGTTCATGAAACGTCTCCCACCCGAGATGTTTATGCCATGCAACGGGCTGCGGAGCAGCCGTTGCGCCATCGACCAGGCGCCGGTCGGCGCATCGGTCGTTTCACGGGATCAGGCCAGGATGATTCTGTCAGGCCGATCCGATCGAAGCAGATCACTTCAATTCAATCAGAGCAGTTCGATCGCGATCGCGGTCGCTTCGCCGCCGCCGATGCACAGCGAAGCGATGCCGCGCTTGCCGCCACGCGCACGCAGTGCGTGCAGCAGGGTGACGACCAGGCGCGCGCCACTCGCACCGATCGGGTGACCGAGAGCGCAGGCGCCGCCGTTCACGTTGAGCTTGTCGTGGGGTATGCCAAGTTCCTTGATCGGCGCCATCGCGACGACGGCAAACGCTTCATTGACCTCGAACAAATCCACATCGGAAACTTTCCAGCCCACCTTCTTCAGCAACGCGTCAATCGCGCCGACCGGTGCCGTGGTGAACCATTCCGGAGCCTGCGCGTGCGTCGCATGGCCGACGATGCGTGCCAATGGCTTGAGACCGCGTTGCGCGGCGTTGTCGGCGCTCATCAGGACGGTTGCCGCGGCGCCGTCGGAAATGCTCGACGAACTTGCAGCGGTGATGGTGCCATTGTCTTTCTTGAATGCTGGCTTCAGCGAGGGAATCTTGCCGATGTCGCAACGTCCAGGCTGCTCGTCGCTGGCGAATTCCACATCGCCCTTGCGACCCGCGACCTTGACGCTGACGATCTCATCCTTGAAAGCGCCGGATGCCTGCGCGGCCAGTGCGCGGCGCACCGATTCGGAGGCGAAAGCATCCTGGTCAGCGCGGCTGAATTGATACTTGTCCGCGCACAGTTCGCCGAAAACGCCCATCGCCTTGCCGTCATACGGATTGGTCAAACCATCCCAGGCCATGTGATCGACCGCCTCGAAATTTCCGTAGCGGTTGCCGGTGCGCGAGTTCGGAATCATGTGCGGTGCGTTGCTCATGGATTCCATGCCTCCCGCGACGACGATATCCACGGAACCGGCGCGAATCAGGTCGTGCGCGAGCATGATCGCCTTCATGCCCGATCCGCATACTTTGTTGATCGTGGTGCACGCAGCCGAATTCGGCAGGCCAGCGGCCAGCGCTGCCTGGCGCGCCGGGGCCTGGCCCAGGTTGGCCGGCAGCACACAGCCCATGATGACTTCGCTCACGTCGGCGGCAGCAACCGCCGATTGTTCGAGAGCGGCCTTGATCGCGCTGGCGCCCAGGGTCGTGGTTGGAACACCGGTGAACTGGCCCAGAAATGAACCGATCGCCGTGCGTTTGGCACCGACGATGACGATATCGGACATGAATCTCTCCACTGGCGTAAGGATGGTCAGGACGGTCGGCGCGAAGGCCTGCGCGGATCTGGCCGATTATGCGCGCGCTGTTGCGATGCGGCAATTCGATCCGGGATGCGCTGGCGTCTTGTACGGTGGCGTAGGGAAGGACTAGCCTCACGGCATGGTCGAAGGGGGACAACGACGCGTAACCCGCGCCGCAGCGTCGCTGCTGCGCTGGATTGTGCTGTGGCCGCTGCTCGGCCTGTTCGCGGCTGTCCAACTCGCCGACGCCGGCGAAGTGCCGGGAATCGACAACGTACATTTTCGCGCCTATGGCACCGCGCAGGGCATGTCGCAGGCCACGACGCGTGTGATCACGCAGGATCGCAACGGGTTCATCTGGATTGGCAGTCAGGATGGTTTGAACCGATTCGACGGATACGGTTTCCGGGTCTACAAGTCCGATCGCGATGACCCCTGGTCCTTGTCGCAGAACCACGTCTGGTCGCTCGCGGCCGATCCCGATGGGAGTCTGTGGGTAGGCACTCAGGCAGGCGGCCTCAACCACTACGATCCCGCATTGGATCGTTTCACGGCGTATCGTGCGGATCCGGCCGAGCAGCAGGCGATCGCTGCCAATCACGTTACCGCATTGCTGATTGATCGCGATCAGCGATTGTGGATCGCCAACTCCGCCGGGCGCCTGCAGTGGTTCGACCGGGCTGCGCAGCGGTTTGATTCGACGCCGATCGGTGTGCATGCATCGATGCGCATGGTGCGCAGCATGCGGCAGGCCGCGGATTCCAGCGTTTGGCTCGGCGCTCGCGAAGGCCTATGGCGGGTTGATGCAGATGGCACCCACCTGACTGAGGTCCGCGCCGGCGCGGAGCTTCCGCTGGACGTCTACAGTATTGAACAAACGCCAGATGGCGATTTGTGGATAGGTACGGCAGAGAATGGCCTGTACCAGTTGCACGATGACGGCAGTCTGGTGCGGCATTTCAGTTCCGATCCGGCAGCGGCCGAACCGGTGCTGCACGATACGGCGATACGTGCCTTGCTTGCCGATCCGGACGGCGGTCTGTGGATTGCCGGCAACAGTCATGGTTTGGCCAGGCTGGATGCCGGGCATCAGCACTTCATCCACTACACGCACGATCCGGCGCGTGACCACACGATTGCGGCCAACCGCCTGTCCGCACTGTATCGCGCTGACAGCGGCGCGCTGTTCGTTGGTTCCTGGGCGAACGGGTTTTCCGTGCAGAGTCCACGCACGGAGGCTTTTACCCGAATCGACAGCGTCGCAGGCGATCCGCGTACGCTGCCGTCCCGTCAGGCACTGACGGTCTGGGGTGACATCGATGGCACGCTCTGGGTGGGCGTGCTCGAAGGCGGCGGCCTGGTGCACCTGGATCCTGCCAAGGGCGTGATCGCGCGCTACACCCACGATCCGAATCGCGCCGATTCGCTGTCACACGACTTTGTGCAATATGTAACGCGCACCCGCGACGGCAGCCTGTGGATCGCCACGATGGGCGGTGGCCTCAACCGCCTGCGCCCGGGCAGCAACTCATTCGAACACCTGCGTCATGATGCTGACAATCCCGGGAGCCTGGTCGAAGATTCCATCCTCTATGTCTATGAAGATCGCGGTGGAACATTGTGGATCGGCACGATGAATCAGGGGTTGGATGAACTTTGTGCCGATTGCCGCAATGTTGTTCATCACCAGCACGTGCCCGAGGATCCGGACAGTCTCGGTGGCGAGGCCGTCAGCAGTATCGTCGAGACACCTGCTGGCGACCTGTGGCTGGCGATGCGCTCCGGTGGGCTGGACCGTTATCATCGTGACCGCCGCGTATTCGAGCATTTCCGCTCGCGTCGCGACGATCCCACGTCGATTGGCGGCGACGCAGTTTCCACACTGTCGATCGACTCACGCGGTGAGCTCTGGGTGGGAACCCAGGGAGGCGGGGTCAGTCACCTGCTGCCCGGCAGTGAGTTGACGCCGCGGTTTGAAACGTTTGGCAGCAAGAACGGTCTTGCCGTCGAAGCGATCGGCGCGATCGTCGATGATGAAAAAGGTCAATTGTGGATCAGCACGACCGCCGGAATCAGCCGGCTGGATCGCGAGACTCATCGCGTGGTGAACTTTGGCCCGCGCGAAGGAACGCTGGCCATGGGGTACTGGATCAATGGCGTCACGCGCTTGCCGGGCGGCCGGATCGTCTTCAGCGGCCTTGACGGAATCAGCGTGTTTGATCCGCGCCTCGTCGCAACACCGCCGCCACCGAAGCCGATGGCGACCGGCCTGCTGCTGCAGAACCTGCCCATTGCGCTGAGCTGGCGCGACCCGACCTCGCCGTTGCAATCGAGTATCTGGCAGAGCAGCAAGGTTGCGCTTGACCACGATCACGACAACGTGACGTTCGAATTTGCGGCGTTTGATTTCAGTAATCCGGAATCGATTCAGTACAGCTACCGGCTCGACGGACACGATCAGCAATGGATAGAAACACCGGCTTCGCGACGTTTCGCGACCTACACCGATCTGAACGCGGGCAGCTATGAACTGCGCATCCGCGCACGGCACGACGGACAGGACTGGTCTCATCAGGAGGCGCGCATCAAGGTCGAGGTCGCGCCAGCACCCTGGGCGTCACCGCGCGCGTATGCCGCTTACGCAATGACCGCGCTGCTGCTGATCTACCTCAGCGGCTTGCGTGTTCGCGCAAATTTGCGTCGCCGGGCGCTGGGTCAGGAAGCGATACGCCTCAGCGAAGAACGTCTCAAACTCGCGCTGTGGGGCAGCGGCAGCGAGCTGTGGGATATCGATCTGCGCACCGGCCGCATGCACCGGGAGAACAAGCTCGAGTATCTGGCCGCCACGGTGGAAGCGACTGCGGAAACCATCGAGGCATATCGACCCTTTGTTCACAAAGATGACCTTGCACATTTTTCGGCAGCGTTGGCCGCGCATCTGAGCAGCGCCACACCGGTTTTCGAGGCCAGCTATCGCACCACGGATCGCGCCCACGATTGGGTGTGGGTGCTGACGCGCGGTCGCGTGGTGGAACGCGATTCCGCCGGGCAGGGGCTGCGCATGACCGGCACGACCCACGACATCAATGCGCTGAAGCGTGCTGAAGAAGCGCTGCGGCGGCTCAATGAAGAGCTGGAATTGCGTGTCGAACGCCGCACGGCCGATGTACGAGCCACCAACGTGGAGCTGCAGCACACCCTGGACCGTCTCACCCTGACTCAACGTCAGTTGCTCGAATCGGAAAAGCTCGCTTCACTGGGGGGGCTAGTCGCGGGAATCGCTCACGAGATCAACACTCCGCTTGGCGTCGGCGTGACCGCCGCATCGCACCTGGCGGAGGAATCGACCCGCCTTGCGCGCCTGATCGAGAGCGGCGGCCTGACGCAGTCCGAATTGCTACGCTTCCAGCACAGCGCGCAGGAGAGTTCGGAGCTGATCCTGCGCAACTTGCAGCGTGCCGATCGACTCGTCAAGAGTTTCAAGCAGGTGGCTGTCGATCAATCGAATGAAGATCGCCGCGTCGTCGATCTGGGCATGTGCATCAACGAAATCCTGACCACACTGGGGCCGGCCCTGAAGAAAACCGCGCTGCAGGTGGAGGTGCTGTGCGCAGTGCCCGTGGTCTGCGAAACGGCGCCGGGAGCGCTGTACCAGATCGTCACTAACCTCGTGATGAATTCACTGACCCATGGCTTTCCCGGCGGAGCGTCCGGGTCGATCGGCATTGGCATCGCCCGTGAGGGCGAGGATGCGGTGATCGACTACCGTGACAATGGCGCCGGCATGGATGAAACGACCTGCGCGCGAATCTTCGATCCGTTTTTCACCACGCGACGCGGGCAGGGCGGCTCAGGTCTTGGGATGCATATTGTATATAATTTAATTACGCAAGTGCTTGGCGGCACGATCAAGGTCGACAGTGCTCCGGGCAAGGGAATACATCTGGCCATGCGTTTTCCCGCCGGGCGCGGCGTTCGGAGCCGAAGCGGCTGAAACCGCAGAAAGCGTTCAGTGCGCCCACGGATAGCCTTGGCCGCGCCGGTGTCCGGAACGCGACGAATGCCGCGCTTGTGAAATTCCGCCGACACAAATACAGCTGCTTCCGGTCAGTCGTCGGGCAGCTGCCGTCTCAATTCGACGACCTGGTCCCAATGTTTGAAAAGCAGGTCGGTCAAGTCCGGATCGAATTTGCGCCCGCGCTGATCGGCAATGAACGCGCGAATGTCTTTTTCGGGCCAGCTTTCCTTGTAGCAGCGCCGGCTGCCGAGGGCGTCGAACACATCGGCGATCGCGGTGATGCGACCGGCTACGGGAATATCGCCGCCGCGCAGGCCGCGAGGATAGCCGCTGCCATCCCAATTCTCGTGGTGTGTCATGGCGATTTCCGCGGCAAGGCGGAACACCGGACGTCTTGAGCCGCTGAGCAGGCGAGCTCCAAGCTCGGCGTGGGTGCGCATGATCGTGGATTCGTCGGATGTATGCGGTCCCGGCTTGTTGAGGATCGCGTCGGGGATACCGATCTTTCCGATGTCGTGCAGGGGAGCTGCATAGTTCAATAGTTCACAGGTAGCCTCATCCACCCCGTGCAGGCGACCCAGCATCGCAGCGAGGATGCCGACGCGTCGAACATGGTTCGCAGTTTCCTGCGAGCGGCTTTCGGCGGCGCCTGCCAGCAAGTAGACCATGTCGCTTTGGCTGTCGAGCAACTCCTGCGTCAGGTGCAGGTTTTCATGCGCGACAGCCACGTTGTTGCAGAACACACGCATCAGTCGATGGCCGAGCTCGTCGAGCTGATGCGATTCGCCGACATACAGCAGCGCTTCGGATGCGTTGCTGTCGACGAAGTGCAGCACATAGTGATCGTCGGCGAAGACGTGCTGCTTGCGGTGGAATGCCGCGTGCAGGGAGTTCACCATTGGTGGTGGCAGCTTTTCGTCGGCGTTGCGCGACAGGTAGCGCGCGAAATCTCCACTCGCCGCAGTGACCTGGAAGTGCTCAGGCAGCACACCATTTGGATGCGCAATCCGGCAGCACAGGGCGGCGCCTTCGACACCGACCAGCTCGGTCAATTGGCTCAGCACAACGGAGGCAAAATGCTGAGGGTGAGGGTGGGCGAAAACTTCGGCCGACGCGCGAATCACCTGTTCAAGGCCGCGGCGGCTCGCTTCGATCGTGCGCATGTCGCGATAGGCGCGCAATGCGGAGTACATTGTGGTCGCGAGCTTTTGCGCCGTAAGTTCGGTCTTTTCCTTGTAGTCGTTGATGTCGTAGGCGGCGACGACTTCGTGTTCCGGCGCCTGTCCCGGTTGTCCGGTGCGCAGGACGATACGTACGAAGGGGTTTTCCAGCCGTTCACGGATCGCACGGACCAGCACCAGGCCGGCTTGCTCGGTCTCCATCACCACGTCGAGCAGGATCACCGCCGTGTCCACGTGTTCGCGCAACAACGCTTCGGCTTCGACGCTGGAATACGC
>JBDTLV010000056.1:0-30716 GCA_039934615.1 Tahibacter sp. | reverse complement strand
TCGCCGAGCATAGCGGATTCACGCCGCGAAAGCGAATCACGGCAAGCTCCGGTAGCATTACGTTCATGTCCGAATCCCAATCCGATGTACTCGTCCTCGGCGCCGGCGTGGTGGGTCTGACCTGCGCCCACTACTTGCTGAAGGCGGGACGCAGCGTCACCGTGATCGACCAGGGGGCGCTGGGTCAGGGCGCCTCGCATGGCAACTGCGGCACGATTACGCCGAGTCACAGCGCGCCGCTCGCCATGCCCGGCATGGTGGGCAAAGCGCTGCGCTGGATGTTGCGCAAGGACGCACCGTTCCGCGTCGCTCCGCGCCTGGATCCGGCCTTGCTGGCCTGGATGTTGCGTTTTGCAAAACATTGCAACTGGAAAGATTTCCATCGGGCGAATCGACAGCGCGCGGCGATCCTGCAGCAGTCGCGCCAGTTGCTCGCCGACCTGGTGCGCGACGAAAAGTTGGACTGCGAATTCGTCGAGAGTGGCACGTTGCACGTGTTCCTCAGTCAGCGTGAGCTGGATGCGTATGCCTGGCACGCCGATGCTTTGCGTGAGGTCGGCATCCCGGTCGAGTTGCTCGACGGAGCGCAGGTGCGCGAACTCGAACCGATCCTGCGTGATGAAGTGATCGGCGGCATGCGGCACCGCGGCGATGCGCAATTGCGACCGGACCGTTACGTCGCCGAACTGGCCCGCGTGGTGCGCGCGCAGGGTGGCGATATTGTGGAACATTGCGCGGCGACCGGATTCGACGTCGGGAATGGCCGAATCACCCGTGTGCAGACCGCGAGCGGACCACGCCGCGCACGCGAGGTCGTGTTGGCCCTCGGCGCCTGGTCGCCACTATTGGCGCGCCAACTCGGGCTACACATTCCCGTGCAGCCGGGCAAGGGCTATTCGATCACTTACACGCGCCCGAATCAGGCCAATCGCATGCCGCTTACCCTGAGCGAGGCGAGCGTCTGCGTCACCGCGTGGCCGTCCGGATATCGCCTTGGTAGCACGATGGAGTTCGCCGGATACGACACGTCGCTGAATCGCGTGCGCCTGGACGCATTGCGGCGCGGTGCGGCCTTGTACCTGCGCGAGCCGGAAGGACCGCAATGCGTCGAAGAATGGTATGGATGGAGACCCATGACCCATGACGATCTGCCCATACTCGGACGCAGCGATCGGGTCGACAATCTGACTCTGGCCACCGGCCACGGCATGCTCGGTGTGAGCATGTCTGCAGCGAGCGGATTGCTGGTCAGCGATTTGCTCTGCGGCCGTTCGCCGTCACTGGACCCCGCGCCTTACGATCCGGCGCGCTTTGCCCTCTAGGGAGTTACACGGAATGCGTCTAGCTGCATATGGAACCTTCGCGCTCGGTTGCCTGGCATTGTCGACTCCAACCGTGGCTGACCAGCCGGTGCCCGCGGTGGCACAAGAGACCACTACCGGGGTGGATTTTCGCTGGGGTGTCAAGATTTCACTGCGCGACGGGATCAAGCTCAACGCCACGCTGTATCGTCCACAAGGGCAGAAATCCCCTTTGCCGTGTGTGTTCACGCTCACGCCTTACATTTCGCAGAGCTATCACGACCGCGCGATGTATTTCGCCGCACGGGGATACGTTTTCCTTACCGTCGACGTGCGCGGGCGCGGCAATTCGGAAGGGCAGTTCATGCCGATGCTGCAGGAAGCGCGTGATGGCCACGACATTGTCGAGTGGCTGGCGCAGCAACCCTGGTGCAACGGCAAGACCAGCATGTGGGGCGGGTCATACGCCGGCTATGACCAATGGGCGACCGCCAAGGAGTTTCCCGCGCACCTGAGCAGCATCGTACCTGTCGCCTCGCCGATGCCCGGCATCGACTACCCAATGCGCAACAACATTTTTTATCCGTACGACATGCAATGGCTGACCTTGGTCAGCGGGCACGCGGGGCAGGAAAAGATATTCGGCGACATGGGATTCTGGACCGCCAAATATCGCGAAGGATTCGAGGCGCATGCGAGCTTCGCGAGCCTGGATGCGCGTATCGGCAACCCTTCTGCCATTTTCCAGGAATGGATTTCGCATCCGGAGCAGGGGACCTACTGGGACCGTTACAACCCGACCCCGGAGCAGTTTGCCAAGCTGGATCTGCCGATCCTCAGCGTGACCGGCCAATACGACGGCGACCAGCCCGGCGCGTTCGCGTTCTATCGTGCCCACATGCGCCATGGCAATGCGCTGGCCAAGGCGCGGCACTATCTGGTGATCGGCCCCTGGGATCATGCCGGCACGCGCACGCCGCAGGCCGAGGTAGGCGGACTGAAGTTCGGCGCGGCCAGCCTGGTCGACATGAACGCATTGCATAAACAATGGTACGACTGGACATTGAAACAAGGTGAGAAACCGGCATTTCTGAAATCGCGCGTGGCCTACTACGTCGCCGGGTCGGATCAGTGGCGCTATGCCGACACCCTTGAGGCGGTGACATCCGCGCAGCACCCGGTCTTTCTCGGATCGCAGGACGGAAGGGCGAACGACGTCTTCGCGTCCGGGGTGCTGGCTGATTCGCCGGACGGTATCACGGGACAGGACGCCTACCGCTACGACCCTCTCGACGTCAGCAGCGCGCAGATCGATGCCGTCGACGAGAGCAACGAGCTCACCGATCAGCGGCACGTGCTGGCGCAGGGCGGTAAGCAGCTCGTGTATCACAGCGCGCCATTGCAGCAGGACACCGAGATCTCCGGATTTTTCAGCTTCAGCGCCTTTCTGTCGCTGGACCAGCCAGACACGGACATCCAGGTCGCCGTTTACGAAATTGACGCGGCCGGACGCAGCGTCTATCTGAGCGGCGATATGCTACGCGCCCGCTACCGGCACGGAATGCGTGAGGCGAAGCCGGTGGTTCCCGGTGCGGTGGAACGCTACGACTTCACCAACTTCACATTTACCGCGCGCATGCTCAAGAAGGGCAGTCGTTTGCGCTTGGTTATCGCGCCCGTAAATTCGCTGTTTCTCGAAAAGAACTACAACAGCGGCGGCACGGTTGCGCAGGAGACCGGCAAGGATGCGCAGGTGGTCAAGGTCACCCTGTTCCACGATGCCCGGCATCCCAGTACCCTGTCCTTGCCGATCGGTCAGAAGCAGCCATGAATCGCCACGTGGCGCGTGAATCCGCAGTGGGCGTTACACTCGAGTAATGGACATCTGCACCCTCCATCGCGGTACGGCACCGCTGCTGATCTCGATGCCGCACGACGGTTCAGAGATCCCGGACGCCATTGCGCAGCGCATGAACACGTCTGCTCGAGCGGCCCCGGATACGGATTGGCATGTCAACCGGCTTTACGATTTTGCCCGAGCGCTGGGTGCCTCGCTGTTGGTGCCGCGTTATTCGCGTTATGTCGTCGATCTGAACCGGCCGCCAGATGACACCTCGCTGTATCCAGGGCAGAACACGACCGGGCTCTGCCCCATTGTGCAATTTTCCGCAATCCCGGTGTACCTGGCCGGATGCGAACCCGATCCGTCGGAAGTGGCCGATCGTGTTGAGCAATTCTGGCGCCCTTATCATGCAACGCTGCAGGAAGAACTGGAGCGGCTGCGTACGCGGCATGGCCGGGTCGTGCTGTGGGAGGCGCACTCGATTCGCAGCGTCGTTCCATTCCTGTTCGATGGCCGGTTGCCCGACTTGAATCTGGGTACCTCCAGCGGCGCGAGCTGCTCGCCCGCATTGCAGGCGCGATTGCTCGCCACCCTCGAGGCGCAGCGCGACTACAGCTATGTGATCAACGGCCGATTCAAGGGCGGCTATATCACCCGGCACTACGGACAACCAGCGCACGGCGTCGACGCCGTGCAGCTAGAGATCGCGCAATGTAATTATATGGACGAAGATACGTTTTCATACGAAACGGGGCGCGCGGCGCGGTTGCAGAGTTTGCTGAACGAATTGCTTGGTGCCGCCTTGGCGGCGTAGTGCGCGCGGCGTAGCATGGCGGTGGCGCAGGCGCGTCTGGCGGTGCGAGCTTTCCGGTCCGCCGGCTGTTTCCCTGTGCCCGCCACTACCTTTTCGGAGTCCAGACCATGAAATCGCGTCTCCTGTTTGCCTTCCTCGTCACCTCTTTCCTTGCGCTGCCCAGCATGGCCCAGACGCCGGCGACGCCGGGTCCGCAATACGACAACGGCAGTCAGCCGCCGTCGGCGCTGGGTCGCAAGAAAGACAAGGGGCAGGCTGACCAGAATGCTCCACAAGCAGACCCCAGCCAGCCGCAGCAAACGGCCGGACGTCGGACTGCACCTACGGCGCAGACACCGCCTGCGCCGCCTCAGGACGGCAAGAAGAAGAAACACAAGAAGGACGGCGACGAATAGTTCGGCACGCATTGACCGCTACGCGTGATCGTCCCGACGCGTGGGCTGGCGGCCGTGCGCCCCGAGCGGGACACGGTGCGGCAGCCGCGTGGCCGATAGCCGCTGTGTGGCGCAGCCGGCGATGGACTCGAACTGCGCATGACCACTGATCGTCGCGCCGACTACGAAGAAAAGCTGCGCAGCGTGGCCGCAGCCACGGGCTACCCGCGGCAGACCGTCGCGTGGGTCGGCGCCGCGTTGTCCCACGGCGGAACCAGGACCTTGGCGACCACGGGTTCGCGACATTTCGATGCGCGCGAATTGTGCCGCATCCTGATTGCAGACCTGATGGAGATCGACCGTGGAAGTCTGCGAGATGCGCTGATCCATGCGGGCATCCTGTCGAGTCGCGACATTGGACGCATCGTGTTCGCCCTGATCGAGGTGGACCTCGCCACCGCAGGCCCTGGTGAAACCGAAGCCGACTTTGCCTCGATCTTCGAGACGCGGGCAATTGACGCGTTTTGCGCGCGCGTCGGTCTGCGTCGTCGAACGTCGCTCGCTGCGCTGCAACGGTCGTTCGGCTCGACCTGCTACATCGCAGGCTTCAGCATGGTCATGCTGAACTATGGCGGGTTCGTCAGCCAGCGAACCGGCTGGATCGGCTGGATGATCGGCATGCTGGGCTTTGTGACTTTCTATATTCCGACCCGTCGGCCTGCACGCTTCGGCGACTAGCGGTCGAAATCCAGCGTTGCCGCGCCGCTGCGATTGACAGGGACGGATTCCATTCGCGGTGTCGGCGTGATCAGTTCCGCCGACGGCCTCGCCCACGCACAGAGATCCCCTCGGGTTGCGGTTCGGTTGCGGCTCCAGTGGCGCGGAAGTACAACGGCTCCGCTTGTCGCTTCGGCGTAGCGGAAAACGGGGCGCGCGGTACCTTATGGCAAATTGCCCAGTAGATGCTGCTGCCAGAAAAGCACGCTCGCCGCGCCAAAAAAGTCGTTGTTGGATTTCTTCTTGAAGCCATGGCCTTCGTCGGCATAGAGCAGGTACCACACCGGTTGGCCGTTGCTACGCACCGCCTTTACGATCTGCTCGGCCTCGGTCCAGGGTACTCGCGGATCGTTGCGGCCCTGCGCGACGAACAGAGGTACCTTGATGTCGGCTGCGTGGTTGAGCGGAGAGATGCGATCGAACACGGCAGCCATGCTGGCATTGCGCTCGTCACCGTACTCGGCGCGACGCAGGTCGCGGCGGTAGCTCTCGGTGTTCGTCAGGAAGGTTTTAAAATTGGAGATTCCAACTATTTCCACACCAGCGCGCAAGCGGTCGCTGTAGTGCGTAAGGGTGGCGAGTACCATATAACCGCCATAGCTTCCGCCAGTGACACCCACGCGCTTGGCGTCCAGTTCCGGTTGTTGCGCGATCCAGTCGAGCAACGCGCCGATATCCTTGACCGAATCCTCGCGTTTTTCCGCGTTATCCAGGCGCAGAAAGCTCTTGCCGTATCCGTTGGAACCGCGCACGTTCGGCACGAGTACCGCCACGCCAAGTTCGTTCGCGAGGAACTGCACCATCGGATTGAAACTCGGCAACGCTTGCGACTCCGGCCCCCCGTGGATGCTGATCACGACCGGCAATTTCTTGTCGACGGCACTACCTGCCGGTCGATAGTAGAAAGCGGGAATAGTGCGTGCTTTGCCGCTCACCTGATCGAATGTGGGATAGCGGACAAGAGTCGGGGCAATGAATTTGCCGGCATCCAGCCCGCCGACTTCGCTCTTCGTCCAGCGCACCAGATGCGCGTCTTTCAGATCGATCACATAAACGTCGCTGGGTGAGGTCGCTGTATTGAGCGTCACCGCCAGCTGTTGGCCATTCGGCGAGAAACCGAATGCGCCGACAACGCCAAGCGGCAGATCGGGCAGGGAGACTGGCGTATGGTCGGGCACGTGAAGCGCATGCAGTTTGCCGATGCCGTCTTCGTTGCTCGAGAACGCAAGGTGCTTGCCGTCGTCCGCCATCCGCAGCGCATCGATATTCCACGGGATCTCCGTGCTCAGCCGCTGCGCAGCACTTTTGCCGGGTGCGTGAAAGCGCAGCGTGGTGAATTCGCTGATTGCCTTTTTGCCGCCCACGGCGGTCACGTCTTCGTCGGACACGTAGTAGACCGACCTGCCGTCGCCCGCATATTGGAATGTGCCGAAGGTGGCCTTGCCGCCGTCGACCGGAAACAGCGTCAGTTTGCCGGTCTTGAGGTCGACTTCGCCGGGATACGATTCGTTGGCCGAAACGTATTTCAGTACGAGCAGGCGCCGCCCATCGGGCGAGAAGTCCTGGGCACTCCACTCCCCACCGGCGCTAACCAATGGCTGCGCCTTTCGTGTGGAAAAATCCATTAACCACACATCGGTATCTGTGCCATTGCGAGCCGTGCTGCTGAAAGCCAGCTGTTTGCCGTCGCGAGAAAACAAGGGCTGGCCGTTTTGCGAGCGCTTGCCATCGGTGAGCAGGCTGACGCCGCGCGTGCCGAAATCAAACCAGTAGAGCTGCGAGAATTCGTTGCCGCCAATGTCCTTGCCGAACACGAACCCATCCAGGCCAGACTGTGCCGGCGCGGCGGCCAGCGCACCGAGCGGCTCCGGATAGAACGTGATCTGCTCGCGCATGCCGAGTGGCTGGCATACCCGATGGGCCTGCGCGGTTTCGGCAAATCGCGTTTCGATCAGCAGGCAACCGTCCTTGGTCCAACCCGCGAAGCTTGCACCGCGCGTGTTCTGATAGCGGTTGAGTTGTTCGAGCAGGGTGGCTGGTATCGCCGGGATATTTTCGCTGATCCGGTTGCCGATCTCCGTGCGCTGCACGGGTGCCGGGTCCATGGCGGACGAGGAACTGGCGGCAAGACCGAGCAGCAGCGGCAGGAAAGAGGTTCGCATGGCGATGCTCCAGACTGGCGGCGAATGGTCGATGGTGCCATGCGGCGCCGTCGACAGCCATGTGCAACCGGTCATGGTTTGCGATTCGGCAAACCATGCCTCTGGCGTCCGGCATTCAAGAAAGGAACAAAGTTACACTTCCAGTGACGCCAGGTCGCCCTTTTCCTCCAGCCAGCTTTTGCGATCGGACGCACGCTTCTTCGAAAGCAGCATGTCCATGATCTTGCTCGTACCGTCGTCAGCAGCGACGGTCAGCTGCACAAGGCGGCGGGTGTCGGGATGGATCGTCGATTCGCGCAGTTGCGGCGGATTCATCTCGCCTAGGCCCTTGAAGCGCGTAACGGATACCTGACCCTTGATCTTCTCGCGTTCGATCTTCTCGAGCATCGAATCGCGTTCCGAATCGTCGAGGCAGTAGAACACCTGCTTGCCCACGTCGACGCGGAACAGCGGTGGCATTGCAACGAACACATGCCCTTCGCGTACCAGCGCCGGAAAATGCCGCAAGAACAATGCGCAAAGCAATGTGGCAATGTGCAATCCGTCCGAATCGGCGTCCGCGAGGATCACCACCTTGCCGTAGCGCAAGCCGTCGATTTTGTCGGTGCCCGGATCGCAGCCGATCGCGACGGCCAGGTCATGCACTTCCTGCGAAGCGAGCACCGAACCCGATTCAACTTCCCAGGTATTGAGGATCTTGCCGCGCAGCGGCAGGATCGCCTGGAAATCCTTGTCGCGCGCCTGTTTTGCCGAACCACCCGCGGAATCACCCTCAACCAGGAACAGCTCGGTGCGCGACAGATCACTGGACGCGCAGTCGGCGAGCTTGCCGGGCAGGGCGGGCCCCTGGGTGATTTTCTTGCGCACAATCTGCTTTTCGGCTTTCAGGCGTGCCGCGGCGCGTTCGATCGCGAGCTGGGCGATGCGCTCGCCGATTTCCACATGCTGATTGAGAAACAGGCTGAAACCGTCGTGGATGATGCCTTCAACAAATCCGGCCGCGTTGCGCGACGACAGACGTTCCTTGGTCTGTCCGGAAAATTGGGCATCCTGCATTTTTAGCGAAAGCACGAAACTCAGGCGATCCCACACGTCTTCCGGGGCGAGCTTTACGCCACGTGGCAGCAGGTTGCGGAAGTCGCAGAACTCGCGCAACGCGTCGGTAAGACCACTGCGCAGGCCGTTGCAATGCGTTCCACCCTGTGCGGTGGGAATCAGGTTCACATAGCTTTCCTGTACCAGCTCGCCTTCGGGCAGCCAGGCCAGCGCGACTTCGACGCCTTCGGTGTCGCGTTGCACGCTGTGCACGTACAGGTCCGACGGCAGGTAATCGTTCTGGCCCAGCATCGAGCGCAGATAGTCGCGCAGACCGTCTTCGTAGTACCACTCGAATTTTTCGCCGCTGGCCTCATCGGTCAGGCGTACCGTAAGTCCCGAACACAGCACTGCCTTGGCCTGCAGTACATGTTTCAATTTCGACAAAAGGATTTTTGGTGTATCGAAATATTTTGGATCGGGCCAGAAGCGCACGGTCGTGCCGGTCTGCTTTTTCGGCACCGTGCCGATCACTTCCAGCGGGCTGGAACGATCGCCGTTGCGGAATTCCATCCGATGCACTTGGCCATCGCGACGGATCAATACTTCGACCTTGGTCGATAGCGCGTTGACGACCGATACACCGACACCGTGCAGACCGCCGGAGAACTGGTAGTTCTTGTTGGAAAATTTACCACCCGCATGCAGACGCGTAAGAATCAGTTCGACACCGGGAATGCCTTCTTCGGGATGAATATCGACCGGCATGCCGCGTCCGTCGTCGATGACCGTGACCGAGCCGTCCGTGTGCAGCGTGACGTCGATGGATTTGGCGTGACCGGCCAGCGCTTCGTCGACCGAGTTGTCGATGACTTCCTGGGCAAGATGATTCGGGCGGGTCGTATCGGTGTACATGCCGGGCCGGCGTTTGACCGGATCCAGGCCTGACAGGACTTCAATATCCGCGGCGTTGTAGCGACTGCTCATTACTGCGCGATGCCTTGCTTGACTGATGCGAGTCGCGCATGGTGGCGGTTAGCGCCGGTGGGTTCAAGTGCGCACGCTGGCGCTTCGCGGCAAAAACACGTGGTCGCGGGCAAAAAAGATCGGCGAGCGGCTCAGCCGCGCGATTCGAATTCCGCGCGGAATACGGTGTCATCGGAGTCGATCGGTGCACCGGCCAGGATCCAATCGTGGATCATGGCCTGCTCCTGCGCCGAGATAGCCGGACGATTGCGTGGCATGCGCACGCCGACACCCGGTGTTTCGCAGTTGACCTTCAGAAACAGCAGGCTGTTGAACGGATTGCCCGGCACCACGCGAATGAAGGCGCTGTTCTGACTGCTTGGTTCACCGACGAGAAAAAACCAGGAGTCGGGCGCATCGAGCAGCAGATCTGCAGCGGGCTGGCCTTCCGGCTGTACATGGCAGTTGGCGCAACGCGCATCGAAGATCGACTGAATGTCATCGTTGTAATTCATGTGCTGGCGCAGCGGCACCGAGGCGATGCTGTCGCAGCCGCTGGCAGCGGGCAGTGGTCCCCACGCCATCGCCGTACCCGCCAGTAGCGCGCCTGCCGCTGCCACGCCAATCGACCATCCACGATTCATACGCGCTCCGATTTCAGGCCGTGAGTCTAGCGTCGTTCGGGTGGTCCAGGTGTGACAGGAATCCGGATTCACCCGGGATCCTGACGAACGGCATACACCCGTGTGTCGGCGGAGTGGGAGGGGTTGCGCGGCACGCTCTCTCGCGCCGGCATCTAGTGTCCCGCTTTGGAATAATGCACAGTCGGCTTTGCATCCGTTGGCGCGACGCGGTCGTTCGGGTCAAGTAAGCGTAGCGACGCCACCCCGGACGAACCGGTAGTTCCGGTGCAAGCCGCGGCCGCGCAGCGGCACGCGCAACATCCGATTCCTGCTGGACGAGCGGAGACCACTGAGATGCTGTTCGGAATGACCCCTTTTACCTTTGTCCATGTGTTGCTGAGTCTGATCGCCATCGTCGCCGGCATCGCCGTTGCAGTCGGCCTGCTGACACAGCGGCGACTGGAACGCTGGACTCTGGTATTTCTCGTGACCACGGCGGCGACCTGCGCGACCGGGTTTCTGTTTCCGTTTGTGCGCTTCCTGCCTTCGCATGCAGTGGGAATACTCACCTCGTTGATCGTGATCGTCGCGATCTACGCGCGCTATTCTCGCCACATGCGCGGCGTCTGGCGCGCTGTCTATGTGGTCGCGGCGATCGCAGCATTCTTTTTCAACAGCTTCGTGCTGGTGGCGCAGGCTTTCCTGAAAATTCCATCGCTCCACGAGCTGGCGCCCACCCAGGCAGAGCCACCATTCGCCATTGCACAGGGATTGCTGTTCGCGGTTTTCCTGTTCGCCGGTGTGCTCGCCGTGCGTCGTTTCAGGCCCGCTGCGCGTGAGTGATGCGCGCAAGGCAGGCCCCCACATCCCTCATTGATCTTTCCTCATAGGCAACCTCTCATGTCGAGCCGCCGTCGGTTGTTGCGTAGCACCGTTGCGATCCTTGCCGGTTTCATCGTGGTTGTCGTGCTGTCGACAGCGACGGATATCGCGATGCATGCGAGCGGCGTCTATCCTGCGATGGGCCAGGGGATGTCCGATTCCCTCTGGCTGCTGGCGACAGCGTATCGCGTGCTCTATGCCATTGCCGGCGGATACCTCACCGCGCGACTGGCGCCCGATCGACCCGTTGCCCACGCGATCGTGCTCGGTACGATTGGCATCGTGATGTGCACACTCGGAGTGGTATTGACCTGGGACAAGGGCCCTGACTTCGGACCCAAATGGTACGGGCTGGGGTTGTACCTCACGACCATTCCCTGCACCTGGCTCGGTGCCATTCTTTTTGCGAAAAGTCGCATTGTCAAAACGTGAATAAGGCAAGTGCGAAGTCGCCGGGCGGTTCAAAGCGAAACTCGGCCGGCGCCTCGGCCAAGGAATCGACCGAAGCGCGCCTCGAGGAAGCGATGGCCTGGCTTCGTCAGCACGCCAGCGAAGTTACGCGCGACGGAATGGCGCGCTACGCCATTCCCGCCGACAAGGCGCTCGGTGTTTCGATGGCGGACATCAAACTACTCGCCAAGCGCGTCGGTCGTGATCACGCGCTCGCGGGCGCACTGTGGGCCACAGACTGCTATGAGGCACGTCTGCTCTCGTCGCTCGTGGACGATCCGGCTCGGGTGACGTCGGCGCAGATGGACCGCTGGTGTGGCGACTTCGACAACTGGGGGATTTGCGACACCCTGTGCTTCAACTTGTTCGATCGCACTCCGCACGCCTGGCTCAAGGTGGAGCAATGGGCTTCGCGTCGCGAGGAGTTCGTCAAGCGTGCCGCCTTTGCCCTGCTCGCCAGCCTGGCCTTGCACGACCGGTCCACCGAGGACGAACGCTTTCTCGGTTGCCTGCCCTGGGTCGAAAGTGCCGCCGTTGACGAAAGGAACTTTGTCAAAAAATCGGTCAGCTGGTCATTGCGCGCCATCGGCGAGCGCAGCCCCTCGCTGCATCAGGCTGCGTTGAAGCTGTCACGCAAGCTGGCGATGCCGGCACGGACGGCCGCCGAAAAGTGGATCGGAAAGGATGTGATCAAGGCACTGCAGCGTCCCGCGGTCGCCAAGCGACTCGCCCGCCGCGAGAACGGGCCATCATCATCGAAGGATCATCGCTCAAGCTAGCGATGGCGTGCTGCGGGCTGTCTCCTGAGTCACCGTCCTCAGCCGACGCGCCCGAACGAAAAAAAATCGGCCAGCGGATGTTTGCGGCCTTCAAGACGCGCAGCGATCAAGCCCGCGCCGATCATGCTGTAGGTAATGCCGTTGCCCCCATAGGCCAGCGCGAAATGCACACGCGGTCCCAGCTCGGTATGGGGGCCGAAGAACGGTAGCCCGTCAGCGGTCTCGGCGAACGTGCCCGCCCACGAGAACGACGGAGTCAGTGGTAGATGTGGAAAAAGTTTGCGGAGCTTCCGCTCGAGGACCCGCGCCTTTTTTTCGACCCGCCGGTCGCGACGCGCGGGGATGTCGATGGCATCGTCTTCACCGCCCACGAGCAGTCGACCGTCGCCGGTGCTGCGCAGGTACAAATACGGACGGGCCGACTCCCAGACCAGGGTATTCGCCAACGGGCCGAGCGCGGCGGGATCGATCGGATCGGTGATGAAAGCGTAGCTGCTGCGATTCCGCGCGACGTTGCGGCTCAGCCACTGTTGGCTCGCGTAGCCCGCGGCGAGTACCGCATGTCGACAACGCAGGTTGACACCGTCGCGAGTGCGCAGACGCACGCTGCGGGGACCGGGTTCGAGCGCTTCGATCACGGTGCGATCGAATACGCGATTGCCCTGACGCGCCACGCGCTGAAAGAGCCGGTGGGCCATCCGGTACGGATCGACGCGCGCTGCCAGACGACTCAATATGCCCGCCGGGGCGGTCAAGGCATAGCGCGATCGCAGGGCGCCGGTGTCCAGCCATTCCACATCGAAGCCATGTTTGACGCGCATGCGGAATTCGTCGCGTAAAGCCTCGACATCACGTGCCCGGCTCGCGTAGTACAGGCTCTCCTGCATCGCGAATTCCACGTCGCGCACGTCCTTTGCCAAGGTGTGCAGATCGCGTATCGCTGCGGCGCAGGCAGAGTACGCGAGCACTGCGCGCTTCTCGTCATACTGCCGGGCGAGGTCGACGAGGTGCGTGTCGATTTCATATTGCAACAATGCGGTACTGGCTGCACTGCTGCCCCAACCGATATCACGCTGTTCGACCACGACCACATCGAAATCACGCGCGGTCAATTCCTGTGCGATCAGTGCCGCAGTGATTCCGCCGCCCACGATGACCACGTCGCACTGCACATCGTCCTGCAACGGCGGAAACGCCTGCATCAGACCGTTCTTGACCGCCCAATACGGATAGCCGCTTTTCAAGTCCACGATAAGTTGCCTTCAGGGGCGGGGTCTCAGGATTCTTCTTCGATGCGCAGGTTGCGCCGGTAGATCAGCTGCCCGACGATGGCTGTGATCAGAATGGCGACATTGGTAAAAATAAATACCCCGTTGCCGAGCAGCGCGCTATAGGCGGTGAAGCCGACGCTTGCCGCGACTTGGCCGGCGAATAGCCATGAGGAAACGCCCTGCGTCGATCGTTCCCGCCATTGCACGAAGACTTGTCGGCACAACGTCACGAGTAAAATGGCGGATGCCGCCCAACCGATACCGTCTGCGAAGGTCATGCGATCTCCTGATTCATTGTCCGACTTCCTGTCGACCTGCAATATCCGGTTGAGCATGTTCTGGCGCACATCGCCGAGTATGTCAAGCCGAGGTATCGGGCGTGCAATGCGCTGCAGACTGCAAGTTCGATACCGACTTTGCACCACCCTGTTGCGGGCCATACGGGAAACGAAACCGATCGCGGAAGATTGCGCTGTCTATAGGCGCAAGGGGAGTTGAACAGATCTCGGATTGAGGTCGCAAACGGCGGGTCGAAATCCAGGTGTTACGGAACCGCGGGCATTCGGTCACACATTTCATGCATGCGGCACGATTGCGCCATCAATGCGTGCGACTTGCCAACAGGCGTTGCGGCCGGCAACGCGAAAATCGCCCAGTTTTCCGCGGCGAACCGTGGTTGATGCGACCTCAATCTGAATTTTCATCGCTGGCACGACGCTTGCCAATTCTCCTCGTGGCGTCCGCGCCGTGCAGATGCCGCACAATGGAGAAAATCAATGAACGACAGGAATTTCAAACCGCGTGACGCGAATCTCGATCCGATCAGCAAGGAGCCAGGCGCACATCCGGTAGGGACTGGTTTGGGTGCCGCGGTCGGCGGAGCGGCGGCCGGAGCGGCGATCGGTACCGTCGCCGGGCCTATCGGCACGGCAGTGGGCGCAGCGGTGGGTGCGGTTGTCGGCGGACTTGCCGGCAAAGGCATCGCCGAATCGATCGATCCGACCGCCGAAGAAGCCTACTGGCGCACCAACTACGCGACGCGTCCTTACGCCGTCGACAAATCCTACGACCTGTACGCACCGGCGTATCGCTACGGCTGGGAAGCGCGCGCACGTAACGCCGGGCGCTCCTGGGATGACGTCGCGCCTGAGCTTCGTCAGCGCTGGACCGACGAGAACTCGCATTCGTCGCTGACCTGGGATGGCGCAGAGCCGGCCGTTCGCGACGCATGGGATCGTGTCGGTACGGTCAACAGCCGCAACGCGGCCTGATGGATTCGTGCGCCCCTGCAAAGGGGCGCATTTTTTGCGGATGTGGAGAATGGAATGATGTCAGGCGAAGACAGGGACGTTGGTGAAGGCTTGGAACCGCCGTCATTGTGGAAATCGCTGGGCGAGCTGAATGTGCTTGTGGATATCGGCAAGTCGTTGCTGAAGCAGCGCCGACCGCGCCGACGTTCGCAGGGCGCACCGGTGCTGGTGGTGCCGGGATTCGGCACCGGCGATGCGGCGACCTGCGTACTGCGTTCGCGCCTGCAGGCGTCGGGTTTTGATGTACACACGTGGAATCTGGGAATAAATCGTGGACCACGTCCCGGCGTGATGCGGCGGCTTTCCGAACGCGTTCGAGCGATTGCCCGCTCCACCCAACATCCGGTGCAGATCGTCGGCTGGTCGTTGGGTGGCCTGATGGCACGTGCGATCGCGGGTCGATTGCCCGCCACGGTGGCGTGCGTGGTGGCATTGGGATCTCCGTTGAACGCAGATCCGCGATCCAGCCGCCTGTCGCTGCTGTTACGAGCGGTGAGCGGCAAGGCGAGTGGCGATCGAAGCGTCCGAACGTTGTTGCGTGACGGTGCGCGGGCACCGGTTACATCGATATACACCCGCAACGATGGCGTCGTGGCCTGGCAAGCGTCTGCCGCGGCCCCGGGTACTTGCCGCACCCATGAGGTGGATTCAACCCATCTCGGATTGATGGTCGATGCGGACGTGCATGATCTCGTCGCGCGGGAACTCGCTCGCGAACCGTTCCCGTCGACAATTGCGGATCGCTAGCGCGGTTGCATTTCGTGTTGCAGGAAAAATTCCAGCATTCGCGCAGACGCGTCCGGGCCGGCGGAATCCGTATACGATCCGCGCGGGTCTCCACCGGACCATGCGTGACCACGGCCATGCAGCGTCCATTGTTCCACGGCCACCGCACCGTTCGCTTTGTAGAGACGTGAACACGTGTAATTTTGTCCGTTCTCTGCCTGCGCGGCGGAACCTCTCCGAACTGCCGAGTGTCTGGCGGCAAGCTGTTCCACCAGGGCGTCGGCATTGGCGGCAACGACCGTCGAATCCCGGTCACCATGAAAGACGATCGCCGCCGCCGGTGTTTGGCCGAGCAGAGCCGGGGGGAGGGACGCGCCAGCATTGCCGGACGGTCTTCCCGCCATGGCAGCGAAGGCGGAGGGCACGTCGTGCGCGGCGCCATAGGCCAACCCGGAGTGAACGCCGATCGCTGCAAACACGTCCGGATAAGTCTCGCCAAGAATGGCGGCCATGGCCCCGCCAGCGGAGAGCCCGGCGACATAAACGCGACGGGGATCGATGGGATACTCGTGCATGACCTTTCGCGTCATTTCCGCAATGATCGATGGCTCGCCAGAGTCTCGCTTCTGATCCGTCGCCTGAAACCAGCGCCAGCAGCGTTGCGCGTTCGCCGTTCCGGTCTGAATCGGATACAGCACGTAGGCTCCGATGCGCTCCGCGTGCTGGTTCATCCGCGTACCGGTCGCGAAATCGTCTGCGTCTTGAGTGCAGCCGTGCAGCATGACGATCAGAGGCTTCCGCGCCGCGGGACCGGGAGCATGCGACGGAATCCACAATTTATAGGCGCGTGATCCCGCCTTGTTCGAGAAGCGGCCCGCGAGAAAATGCCCGGCGGAGGCAGGAATGGTCCGGCCTGGGGCGTCAAAGTCCGGTTGGACGTCCGACGCGTCCGCCGGAGCTGGCAGAAAAGCGGCGACACGGTGCGGACCGACGGGCGCCGGCTGCGCGTTTGCATGGGGCGACACGTGGTCCGAGACCACGCTGAATTCCACGTCAATTGGCGCGACGTTCGAATTCGCGGTTGGCTGCAACGCTTCGCGTATCAATGCGGTTGCCGCGCGTAAATCGCCGCGCCGGGTCAGGCGGAACGCATTCCGCATGGTTGTGGAAAAAGCAGTCATTCGAAGTTTCCTGTTGGATTAGCGAAGCCGTTTGGCGAGCGCTTGCTTGATGGCCGGGCTCGCTTGTAGTGCGCCGAGCACATCGATCGATTCGATCGTCTCGAGCGCCAGTTCCGCTGAAACATCGTCGGCAATGCGCACCAGACCCAGCGCGCGAATATGGAGCCGCTGGCCGGCCTCGCGGAGCTTGTGCAAATCCGCCGCAGCGAAGTCCTGCACGCCGAGCACCAGCATCTTGCGCGCGGCGGTCTGCTTCACCGTATCCGCGTGCGCCAGCAACTGGGTCCGGATCGCTGTGCGAATGAAGTCGCTGCGATTCGTAAAAAAACCTTCCTGGACCAGCAAATCGATTTGACCCAGGTCGACAAGACCGAGATTGATCGTGATCTTTTCGGTATCCGGGATACGCGGCTTGAGTTCCACTTCTGCGCTCCGTATCAGCTGGTTGGCTGGATAATACCATCCATATGGATGTTGTTTATGAACGAAGGAGGCGCCGGCCAAGACGGTCGCGGGACAGGACTGCTTTTTTTCGCGCCGAAAAGATGCCACTCACGTCGCGGGCCGCTGCTCGATCTTGGGCTCGGCAATTTCCTTGCCCGGTATTGCGCGGCCGGACATTTCGGCGCCGGCGTCGGCGGGCAGGCGCCACATCATCCAGGCGGACAATGCGGAAATGGCGCCGACGATAAAAAACGCCAATGCGAAATTGTCCGCCGCCGTATCGACAAGCCCGCTGATCCGCGCGGAAAATTCCAGC
Organism: Tahibacter sp.; assembly: GCA_039934615.1. Taxonomy (GTDB): domain Bacteria; phylum Pseudomonadota; class Gammaproteobacteria; order Xanthomonadales; family Rhodanobacteraceae; genus Tahibacter. The sequence continues at coordinate 13,462 of JBDTLV010000056.1, read as the reverse complement.
GCGTATCCGCCAATCGCAACGCCGAGGCTCAGCGACAGTTGTTGCATCATTCCGGCCAGGCTGCTCGCTTGGCCCATGCGCGCGGAATCGACGTCGGCGTAGCTGATCGCATTGAGACTGGTGAACTGCAACGACCGAAAACATCCGGCAACCAGCAAAGTGCCGATGATCAGCAGGTGCGGCGTCGTCGCGCGAAACAGGCCATAGCCGGCGAGCAGGGCCGACGCGACCAGCGCATTGAGGATCAGCACGCGACGGAATCCGTATCGACGCAGAATGCCGGCGGCAATGGTTTTCATGAACATCGCGCCGGCCGCCGAAGCGAAGGTCAGCAATCCGGACTGCAGCGGACTCAGCCCAAAACCGAGCTGCAGCATCAGGGGCAGCAAGAACGGTGTCGCACCGATACCGATACGAAACAGCGAGCCGCCGAGCACGCCCGCACGAAAAGTGGATAAACGGAACAATTGCAAATCCAGCAACGGGTGTGGATGACGTCGCGCGTGAAGCGTGTAGGCGAGCAGGGCAACGATGCCGCCGATCAGGCCCGCGGCCGCCAGCCAGGTAGGCAGCAAATGCCGGCCCAGCGTCGAAAAACCAAACATGGTCAGTGCGAGTCCGACGCCGGACAGCGCGAATCCTACCCAGTCCAGCGGACCGGGTGCTTCGCGCAGGTCGGGAATGTGGCGGTGTGCGAGCACGATGCCGAGCACGCCCATCGGCAGATTGATCACGAAGATCCAGCGCCAGTCGAAATACGTCGTGATGAAGCCACCGAGCGGCGGTCCGATCACCGGACCGATCAGGGCCGGGATGGTCAACCAGCTAAGGGCTTCGACCAGCTCGTTCTTCGGCACGCTGCGTAGCAGAACGAGGCGGCCCACCGGCACCATCAAGGCTCCACCCATGCCCTGGACGAAGCGGGCCGCAACCAGGCTTTGCAACGATCCGCTGGCCGCGCAGCACAGCGAGCCGACCAGGAATACGCCGATCGCGAGCATGAAAGTGCTGCGCGCGCCGAAGCGGTCGGCGATCCAGCCACTGACCGGAATGAACACCGCCAGCGCGAGCAGGTACGTGGTCAGCGCAAGTTTGAGGGCGATCGGCGCCGTGCCCAGATCGCGCGCGATGGCCGGCAACGAGGTCGCGATGACGGTGGAATCCATGTTCTCGATGAACAGGGCACAGGCAACGATCAGCGGCAGCAGGCGCTCTGGCTTCACGAAGGAACGGACCTGCGCGGCGAGGGAGGCTCGGATGATGGCGACAATCGCGCTTCCCGCAAAGTCCCCGCCGTGCAGGTGGTGTGCTCCTTGTCTCACGGCCGGCGTGCCGGCCGCGAGAGTATTCGTATGGATAAATACAGGAAAGCTAGCGCGGCCTTTTGCACCAGACCGCGCGATCGTTGCTCAGTTCACATTGCCATGCACGGTGCTGAAGATCGGCGAACTGGCGCCTTCCACCGCGACCCGCGAGATCGCCCAGTACGCATCGTCTGCGACCCAACTGCTGCCCGTAACCAGATGCAAGCGCAGGCGCAGACGTCGACCTGCGAGGTGATCGGCGAAGTCGAGCGTTTCGTTGCGCCAGCCGCTCGACGCACCGGTGTAGGCCGCGCTGCCAGATGCCAGATAGATTGACGCCGGTTGCCAGTCGCCCCCGTCGACACTGAGTTCGACTGTCGCGAGGCCGGGATCCGCGAAACCATCCGTGGCGGGCGCACTCTGCCGGTCGACATCCCACGCATGGCGCAGCTTGATGCGCAAGGGTGATGACGCAGAGACGTTGAACGACACGCTCTCGAGCGAACTGCCGATCGCCATGTGCGGGTCGCCGATCTTGTACGCGGTCTCGCCCTGGTGGCGCGTGCGTTTCCAGTCGAGCATGTCGGCGAAACTGCTGGCCACTTCCGGATCATTGGAACAAATATACTGCGCGCAACCGTGCGGATAGCCATCGAAGCTGTGGGTCCAGTCGGCGGAAAAGCCAGCTGCGGACAACAACGTGTCGACGCTGCTGTCGCGGACGAGGTCGTAGTTGGTCCGGAAATCGGCGAGATGGAAATCGTGCGCTTCAAGTTGCTGCGTATCGATGACGCCGATCGGAAAAAAGATCGTCTGGGAGCGCAGGACGCCCTGAATTTTTACCGCGAAGTTGAAGGTTTGGCTCTGATTTGGCTGCAGCGAGATGTTCTCGATTTCATTGCCGCTCGGAAACGTATAGAAACCAGGAATGGCCGGGACGCTGAGGCGCAGATGGGTCAGTGGCAGCAGTCCGCTGTTGATCACGGTGATGCGCAACTGTCCATTCTCGCCGCGATCGAGGACGCCATCGCCATCGCCGCCGATTTCAATCAGTTGACTGTCGACGATGCTGACCGCGCGATCGCTATCGGAGAAACTTTCGATCGCGCCGCGCAAACTGTAGGAGTGACGATCGGGAGCGATGGCGCCGGCGCCCAGTCCGCGTTTGGCGAATCCGCTGCGACAGCGGCGATAGTCATCGTCATCGTGTGCGCGGATGGCGAACAGCAGGGCATTGCGCGCTTCGGTATAGGTTGGCTCCAGCGGCATGCCCTTGAGGCCGGCGACGACGTAGCCGAGGATGCGCCGTTTGGTCGCTTCGAATTGCGCTGCCGGCGACGCCGTCAGGATGTTGCGTGAACATTCCCACATGGCGGCCGTCCAGATTTCGCCAGCGGTGTGGATTTCTGAATTCTGCAGCGAACGGGCTTTCCAGTCGTAGGCATTCCAGCTCGCAGGCAAGGGTTGATCGACGCTGATGTGGTGAAACGTCAGCGGATTCTTGCTCATGTCGAACGTGGTCGGAAAACGTCGGATGCCGTGATAGTAGGAATTGTCCGGAAAACCGGGACTGCCGGCCCGCGGAAGCGGATCGGGGCGATAGTCATAGTCCAGGTTCATGTAAGCGCCAACCGCGTACGTGCCGTTGAACGCACCTGGACCTGGCATTGCATTGCGATCCTCGGCTCGTACCATGACGAACGTGCCGACAAAATCCGCGATGCCCTCGTTCAGGGCGCCTTCCTGGCCCGAGTAGAAGTGCGTGCCGGCGAGACGGCCGAATACGGTGTGCGTCCATTCGTGAGCCATCACGCCGAAATCGAAACTGCTCACGTCGCGATGCGTGCGGCTTTGCGAATTGTTGCCCAGGCTCAGGGCCGGACTCTCCCCATCGGCCGGCGCGTAGGTAAACGTCCCGTCGAATCCGGCATGTACGATCAGCGGATCGTTGTCGAGACCGCCACGACCGTAATTGTCCGTTTGTGAATTTCCGGATACTTCGTCGTAGCCGAGATCATAGAAGTAGTCGTGCAGCCAGTTTGTGGCGTAGAACGCCTGCACGATTTTCGCGCGGAATTGCGGCGAGGCGGTCGGGATGGGATCGCCGGGCTCGCTGGCGCACTGAAAATAATCCTGCGATTGCGTTGTGACGTTGTACGCGTAGTCAAACGTCCACGGCGCGCTCAAAGGCGCACGAAAGTCGCCTTCGTCGGCATTGAACGCCGGTCCATAACCCAGACCGCTGCAATAGCCGTCTTCATCCGGCACATCGCCATTGAAAAATGCGTCGACATTGTTGCCGCGCGTGTCGGTGGCATTGTCCGCAAGCCAGGGATCGCCGGTCGAAATAGCCGCATGGCTGAGGGAAAGCAGATTCATCGGTGCCGGCGTGCCTGGCACATAGCCGTTGGGCGTGCCAGTCGGGTGCGGATTGGTCAGTCCATACGGATCCACATAGGGAAAACCCTGCGTCGTCGCAAATGCGCGATAGTTGAACGCATGCAGGTCATGGATCAGGCTGTGGTGATGAAGTACCGATCCGTCGGTGGCGGAGACGACAACGGCCTGTGCCACGGGTTGTTCTACCCCGCGTCGCGTCCCGATCAGCTCGACGTAGTAGGCGGCGCTCAGCACCGACGCCGCGGGATACCAGATCCGTTTGACCCGGGCACTGCCGGGGGAAAATTCGCGTGAGGGCTGCAGATCGTAGTGCTGGAATGCGCCGCTGCTTTGTGTACGACGTCGCGCACTCAGGCGATTGGCGCTTTCGCCGATCAGTTGCAGTGCCGAGTCGAGCGCTGCGCCATCGTCGATCAGAAATGCCGCCAGATCCGCTTTGGCGGACGGACGATCCGGGGCGTTGGATACGGCGCGAACGTTCATCTGTTGATCAAGCACGACGCTGGTCGGCACGCCGTACACCTCGATCCCCTCGACGGTGGACTTGTAGCGGACGACGATGGGTCCGTCCGCGGGAACCTGTGCATCCAGCAGCTTGAGGATGATGCCGCTCGTCGCGCTGCGTTGCGCAACAGCCAGTTCACGTTCTGCCGCGTCGACAGCCGCGGTGCGGCGAAACGCCAGCGTAGCGGGTGCCAGCGGCAGCAGGCTGGTTCGTTTCGCCGGTGCCGGTCCCTCGTGCACCCAACTGGATGGCATCAAATCGGACGTGGCAGTCGGGGCAGCGTGCGTCGCTGGTATCGCCGCCAGTGCCAGCCATGCGGCTGACCGCTTCCAGGAGGTGCTGTGCATCGTCGAACTCCGTTGCGTCAAGGTCGCCGGAGCTTATCAACTAAGATTGACGTACACCACTCTTCGTACAATACAGTTATCAGAAGGTATCTTTGCAATCCGTCGGCTGCTGCGGCGCAGCACTGCTTCACCGCAGGGATCAGCCGACCATGCGCAGGCGGCGCGCGTGTGGTGTATCAGCCCCGGGCAGCGAGTCGGCGCTGGGTCAGTGCGGCGCCGCAGAGCAGCAGACCCAGTGCCAGCAGACCAGCGGTTCCGAGGGTCGGCGCTTCTGCCGCAGCGTTGCCGCCGGTCACGCTGAAGCTGCCGCTGGATTGCAGATTCGGTGCGCCAACTGGCGTCGCACTGGGGCCTTCGTAGCGCGTATAGGCCACGCTGTACGTTCCGGCGGGCAACACGCCGACCGCAACTTCGACGGGGAACGGTATATAGGGATCGCCCGCGGAAAAACACACCGCGTAGTTGTCGTCTTCAACCAGGGTGATGGCGATTGCCGTTCCATTGCGCGATACCTGCGCGGGAAAAGGATGGGGCCCGCCGTGGAAGCAGCCGCGTGCGGTGACAACGACCGTCGTTATCAGAGTCGATGTCGGTGCGATAGGCAGGGTGCTGATCGTTCCATCGACCAATTGCGCGGCGACGGGCTGGATGCCGGTCAACAACAGCAGTGCGAGCGTTGCAATTCGAAGTGACATGAGAGGTACCTTCAGGGGCGAGGGTTGTGGACCATTGGCAATGTATAGGAAATCGTTGAGAAATCCAGGACGACCGTGCACGCGGGACATTCCGGCATCCGGATACACGGGCCGTCGAGGACCCCTCGACGCATGTTCGTTGCTGCAGCGGGACGGAACGTCTGTAGTGCGGCCCGGTTCGCGCCCGGAACGCACCATTTAATCGTGTCAGAAGGTATAGCGCACGAGCACCTGCGGCAGCGACATGGACAGCGTGATCGGCACGCACGGAACCGGTCATCAATGTCGATGGTGGAAGGCAGCTCAACATCGGCGATGGATGAGGCGGACCTTCGCGGACCTGGGCGAGTTCAGGCTTGCTCCGATGCGTGGACTCCGTCAGGGCAGGGTGGTTCGCCCGGCACGCTTGGGCGCAGGTTCAGTCCCGCCCTGCTACAACGAACGTGTCTTGATCGTCGGGAGGACGACATGCTGCGAAGTACCTATCACGTCGTCTACAAGGCCGAGGACCGGACTTGGCACGTCGAGGAAGAGGGCGGTCGATCCTTGGCGCAATTCGACACCAAGGACCGCGCCGTGCGCGAGGCGCAGTTGCGCGCGAGCGCCCATGAGCTGAACGGCACTTTGGCCCGGTTGTTCGTGCATCGCGAAAACGGCATGGTCCAGATGGAATATAGCTATGGCGCCGAGCCGCGCCGCGTGCCGGGTTGAAGCAGCGATGCGCGATCTCATCCACATTGTACGAACCCATCCCGAGCTCGCGGTCTACAGCGTTGGTGCGGATGCGAACGCCCTTATTCGGCTGATCGAATCCATTGTCTCGGTGGAAATCGCGGAAGAAGACGAGACGTCTGCGATCCTCATGGGCGAATGGATCGGTGATCCGTTTCCAGACATCGATGCCGCATTGCCACAGCGCGGAATGCGGCGTGTTGAGCCCGTGATTGCGGCAAGTGCCGATCCGCTGGATCACGACGGGCCGGATCTGGGGGCGGAAACGCTGCTGCAGCCAGCCTAGGCGAGGTTCGCTCGCGCAGCGCTCGTCGAGCTCGACGATTTCGTCCCTGGCGAATCGCGATGGGCTGCGTTGTTCGCTGACGGATTTGAATAGCCGCCTATCGTTTGCCAGTCGCCACCGGGAGTACGACTTCCGAGGTGCTGCGCAAAGCAGCGGCGCAGAGCGCTGATTGCCGCGCGACGTCGAACGTGGAAATATCCGACTCATCGCAGCGCAAGATTGCATGCGCAGCAGGAACCGCTCTCGGCGGCCCTGCGTTCCCTGCAGTTCAGCCGAATGAAGTGATGCGTCTCCGGGTCCACCGCAATCGCGAGGAATTCGCATGAATGTCGCCGAAGTCGTCGCCGAAATGCAGACCTTCGCTACCGCGCAGACCAAGAAAATGTGGATAACGCATGGTGCGCAAGAGCCGTGCCTCGGTGTGAAAGTCGAGGACATGAAGAAAATCCAGAAGCGCATCAAGAAGGACTACAAGCTGGCCCTGGATCTCTACGACACCGGCATCGCCGACGCGATGTATCTGGCCGGCCTGATTGCCGATGATGCAAAGATGACAAAAAAAGATCTGCAGAAGTGGATCGAAGGCGCATCGTGGGGCACGGTTGCCCAATACACAGTTCCTTGGGTCGCGTCGGAAAGTCCGTACGGACGCGAAATGGCCTTGAAATGGATCGACGCAAAAGACAAGACCGTTGCGTCAGGCGGCTGGGGCACTTACGCCAGTCTCGTCTCGACCAAATCTGACGCGGAGCTTGATCTCGAGGAAATCAAATCGCTGCTGCAGCGTGTAGCCAAGTCCATCCACCAGCAGCCCAATCCGGTCAAGGTCGCAATGAACGGTTTCATCATCAACGTCGGCGCCTACGTGAAGACGCTGAACAAGATCGCGCTCGCGACGGCCAAGGAGATCGGGCCCGTCACGGTGGATCTGGTCGGCGCCTGCAAATTGTCGTTCGCTCCCGACCAGATCAAGAAAATGGAAGCGCGTGGCACGCTCAACAAAAAGCGCAAGTCGGCGAAATGTTGAATGTGACGACGCAAGTTCGGCACTGAATCAAGGATTGGCCGTCGTCGGTCCACTTGTTCACAATGTGAAGTATGACTTTCTGAGGTTCGCACGCATTCGGTGAGACGCAGCGCTGCCGCAACGACGGTGGTGCGGGGACGTGTGATCGTGCGGTCGCCGAACGCGACCGCACGCCGTTCCTGTCAGTGACGGACTACCAAACCTTGACCCGTTGCTCCGGCGTCAGGAAAAGGGTCTGGCCTTGCTTGACGTCGAACGCGGGATACCAGCCATCGATATTGCGTACGGTCAGGGCACGGTAGTGGCCGGGCGCGTGCCCGTTGGTCAGGATGCTGTTGCGCAAGGCTTTTTCACGCGCCCTGCTGCGCCATACCTGGGCCCATCCGAGGAACAGGCGTTGATCGGCGCTATAGCCATCCAGCGTCTGTTCGGGTGAGTCGGCGTGCGCGGTCTTGTAGGCGTCATAGGCCGTGGCGAGGCCGGCGACGTCGGCGATGTTTTCGCCGAGGGTCAGCTTGCCGTTCACAGCCAGATCCGGGAACGGTTTGTATTGGTCGTACTGTGCGGCGAGCGCGGCGCCAGCGGCCTTGAAGCGTTTGAAGTCTTCCGGGGTCCACCAGTTGGCGAGTTTGCCACTCTCGTCGAACAGCGCGCCGCTGTCGTCGAAGCTGTGGCTGATTTCGTGACCGATCACGCCGCCAATCGCACCGTAGTTGACCGCGTCGTCTGCTGCGGCGTCGAAGAACGGTGCCTGCAGGATTGCCGCCGGAAAGATCAGGCGATTCTCCAGCGGTATATTCAGCGCATTGACGGTTTGTGGAAACATGAACCATTCGTCGCGATCGATCGGCTTGCCGAGCTTTGCGATATTGCGCCGATACTCGAACTGCGACGCGCGTTGCGCATTTCCGTATGCATCATCGCGACGCACGTCGAGTGCAGCGTAGTCGCGCCAGTGATCGGGGTATCCCATGCCGACACGCAGTCCGGCCAGTTTTGCCTTGGCCCGTGCCTTGGTCTGTGGCGTCATCCACGCGGCGTTGTCGATGCGACGGCCAAACGCGGCAATGAGATTGCGCACCATCGTATTGGCCCGCTCTTTCGTTGCGGGGCTGAAATGTTGCTCGACGTACAGTTGCCCGATCGCTTCGCCGAGTGCATCACCGGTTTCGTCGACACCGCGTTTCCAGCGATCGCGCAATTCCGGTGTGCCCGACAGCGCTTTGCCGTTGAAGGCGAACTGTTCGTCGACAAACGCCTTGGGCAGATACCCCGATGCGCGCTCGATCGCATGGAAGCCCAGGTAGTCCTTCCACGCATCGAGCGGCTGCTTGGCGACGACGGCCGCGATGCCGGCGACGGCCTTGGGTTGCCACACCACGATAGTCGGCTGCGCCTTGAGCGCCGCGGCGTCGAACAACGCGTTCCAGTCGATGCCAGGGGCCTTCTTGGCGAAATCCGCCATCGCCCAGACATTTGCGCCTTTTTCCACATCGTTCGTTTCCAGCTCGGTCGCATGCACCTTGGCGATCGCCGTTTCCAGCGCGAGGATGCGCGTCGCCTTGGCGGCGCCATCGGCAACCCCAGCCAGTTCCAGCACCTTGGCGATGTGCGCCTGGTACTGCTTGCGCAGTTCCGCCATGCGTCCGCCTTCCAGATAGAAGTCGCGGTCGGGCATGCCGAGTCCGCCCTGCACGAGGTACGCTGCGTATTCGGTCGGATTGGTCAGATTCGGCGTGACCCAGACGCCAAACAGTCGGTCGGTATAGTGGTCGCTCGCATTGAGCAGATCGACATCGGCGCGCAGGGATTCGCCGAGCAAGCGTGACAAGGCAGGCTTGTCAGCCAGCGCGGTGATCGCGTCGAGCTCGACCTTGAGTGGCGCAACGCCTTTGGCTTCGATGCCGGCATCGTCCATGAACGCCGCGAAGTAGTCGCCGATCTTCTTGCGCTCGCCACTCGCGGTCGAGTCGGCCGCCGCGGCCTCGAGGATCGTGCGCGTGTCTTTCTGCGCCTGGTCATTGAGTGTGCTGAAGCTGCTGTAACTGGATTTGTCCGCCGGGATCTCGGTGTTTTTCACCCACGAGCCATTGACGTGGTCGAAAAAGTCATCGCCCGCGGCCACGCTTTTGTCCATCCCCGTCGCGTCAAAGCCAAAGCTGCCCAGGCTGGGCTTCGGGGCGGGCTTGGGCGCCTCAACGGCGGGAGGCGGTGCCAGCGCTGCAGTCGTGGCGGGCGCGGGCGCAGCGGCTGGCGGCGGCACGGGTCGATCACAGGCTGCCAGCAACGTGGTCAACAGCGCGGCGGCAAGCGGCGTCGCATGGCGCAGTGCGAGAGGGCGGAAAAGGGTCACGGCAAGCCTCACTGGATTCCAGGGACGGCAAGAGTAGGGGGGATGAAGGGTCGGCGCCAAGTGTCGACAGTCAGGCGCGAAAAACACCGTCGATCGCGGCGTGGAAAGAAACCGCAGCGGGGTGGAAAAAAGCAACAAAATCCGCATGCGTCGTTTTGCACCTTTGCCGCGCAAACGCTCAGGCTGTACAAAAAACCGCAGTAAGCCCCGTCTTCACCGTAACGCATCATTTGAGCAACGTATTGCGATTGAACCGCACGAAATGACGGGGGTAGATTCGTGACGTCAACTGGAGAAGGTCATGGGTCCCCTACATTTCGATCGCCTTAGCGTCGCTGTCGATGGCGTGTGTGCGGAGCAGTGGATATTCAGCCGTATTGGCATCGATCCGTTCCACTGCGAGCGATTCGTCTACGAGACGCCCGAGTCGGTGCGCATCGACGAGAACGAAGCGATCGCGGCAAGCCAACCGTTGTGGCCGCAGAAACGGCTCAAGCCCGAAGTCGCCGATCTGCACACGGCGCAGGAAGTTGCGGAATTCTTTCTTGCGCAACGCACCGATGTCCGCATCGAGAAACACGTGCAGCAAGTCGGCGAGATCATCGCGGTCTGGTAGAGCGATAAAATGTTGCCATGAACGATGATCGACTCCCACCGGGAGCGGCGACAGGCTCGCCGTGCCCGGTGGCTATTCCAGGTCGATCAGAAGATCGGCCTCACAGGCGCAACATGTCTCGCTTGAGCGTCGCGACACACGCGTCGGCAGCAACCAGCAACTCCTGCTTGAGCCGTTCTGCACTGTTGGCAAGCAGCGCATCGCGACTTGGCGCGTCCGGCGTTTCTTCGGGCGAATGTTTGCATTCACCCTGGGCGATCACGGTCTTGGTCGAGGCGTCGATCAGGCGTGCCTTGGCAAAGTATACGACGCGATAATTGTTCCAGTCGGTCGGGAAATACGCGAAGCTCCAGCCGAGCGTTTGCACGTCGAGCACAAAGCGCGCCCGACTTCCGACAGCGGCCGAAACTTGCGCGGGATTGTCCATGTGCGGCGGAATGTGCAATGGCGGTACGACCAAGTGCGCGCCGTTGGCGGTTTCCAGCGCTTTGGCGAGCGCATCAGCAATCCGTTCCGCCGGGTCATCGATGTGGTTTTCTTTCACCAGGTTATTCCCGGTATGAACCATCGCCGACAAGCCGAGCAGGCCAAACATCGCTTTTCCGGCGTTCATGGCGATGAAGTCCGGCTTCTTGTGCGTGGTGTAGATAACCGTCTGGCCGCTCAATTCCGAGCCGGCAGTGGTATCGATGGCTTGATGCGGAACGCTGACGCAGCCGCACAGAACAGCTGCCGGCAGCAGCAGTGGAAAACGACGCATGGGGAGGCTTCCTGGAAAGATCGTGGACCCGCGGAGCGCCAGCCCGAATCGACGGTGGGCAACAATCGTGGGCGGAACTGGCCCGGTATCCTAAACCAGCATGATCGAGTCTTCGAGACTCACGTCCCGCCACCCGCGCGCGGCGCAATATTTCTTACTGCATGCGCGACCATTTCACCGCCGCATCGCGCATCGGTTGCGGAAATGCTCGCAGGCGACTGATATGTCTGGAGTCCTTTACGTGTGCCCGAGCCCTGGGTCAGTCCGCGATTTCGACGTTTTCTCGCGATGCTGCAAGCCCTGCCACGAAATAACGCCCACTTACGGTTTAAACTGGGCGGACGCCCCTCGTGCCCGGATCTGCCAGGACAGTGCAGCCGAAACGCGGGTTTCATGAGAGAATAAATGTTTGCCAAGGGATCCAAATCATGAACAAGTCCGACCTGATCGCCCGCATCGCCGAAGAAACCGGCCGTCCCAAGACCGAAACCGAAGCCTACTTCAACAGCTTCGTGGCCCAGGTCGCCAATGCCCTGAGCACCGGCGAGTCCGTCGTTCTGGCTGGTTTCGGCACGTTTGAAGTCCGTTCGCGCGCCGAGCGCAGCGGCCGCAACCCGCGCACCGGCGAAGCGATGACCATCGCCGCCTCCAAGGCTGCCGCGTTCAAGCCGGCTGCGGCGCTCAAGAAGGCGCTGGAAGTCAAGGCCTGAGTTTGACCCGCGCAAGCACAGCTCGTGCCTGCGCACCCGTCTTCGCGCTAAAGCGTAGCTGCACAACGCCAGCGTCTGGATTGGAATCGGGGAGCCCCCGTTCCTGCCTATCAGAATCCCCGTTCGCCCTGAGTTACTGCAGGGCGAGCGGTTTCATGCAGGGCCATCCAGGGTTGCAGCGACATCAGGCTGGCACCAACGACGCCTGAAAGAAATGCCCGGAAAAACAGGGCAACTTGCTATTTCCACAGTTTCACCCTGTGCATGCGCGGCAATCGCGGTGCCTCCCGATCAGCAGATTGCGACCAACCTTCAGGCGCATGCCGATCTGCGTTGCCTGCAGTCCCGTCCGCCGTGCGAGCGTGCAGGCACGATGCAGACCGTAAATCGCGCCGTCGTGATGGCGAGGTTCCGCGCGGTCGCGACGGTCATGGCTTTTGTTCTATTCTTGCGATTCGAGGTCGGGTGACTTGATGTCACGTGGCATGTCCCGGATCATCCGACCCGGATCCGTGCATGCGGATTTGTAGAAATTGATGCAACGTCGGAACACCGCAGGAGGAATGAAGCATGGCTGGAAACACCGTTCGTCTCCATCGCGTTTTGCGTGCACCACCGGAACGGGTGTATCGCGCGTTCCTCAATCCTGATGCCTTGGCCAAGTGGATTCCGCCAAACGGATTCACCGCCACCGTGCATCACATGGACGCAAAGGTAGGTGGCAGCTACCGCATGTCGTTCACCAACTTCACGACGCAGGAAAGTCATTCGTTCGGTGGGCAGTACATCGAGCTGGTGCCGAACGAACTGATCCGGTACACCGACAAATTCGAGGACCCCAATCTTCCGGGTCAGATCCAGGTGACGATCAGCCTGAAGGCGGTTCTCTGCGGCACCGAGCTGAACGTGCTGCAGGAAGGGCTGCCGGAAGTGATCCCCGTCGAGATGTGCTACCTCGGCTGGCAGGAATCGCTGATCCTCCTCGCCAAGCTCGTGGAACCGGAAATCCGCCAGTAACACGGATCGCTGGTCGGTCGCGGCAATCCTGGATGATGCCGCGATCGAACGTCGTAATCCTGCAGGGCCGCCACCGCGTTGCGAAGGGTGGGGCGTACAGGCGCTGGGTGCCGCCTTTTTTTCGCAATGCGTTCGCGCGGTGCGGTCCTCGCGGCGTAGCAATTTTCGTCAATTCGCGGACGACTTCGACATCCGCGTGATTCGGCATTGTGAACTAAATGGATAGTTTTACAAAGCAATGTAGTGGCAGCGTCCTTGAATCCCCGCACCCCCGCCCATATACTGGGCGGGTAACCTGTTTCCCGGGGGCGATCGGCTTCGACGGGAGTCACAAAGTTACTTGGAGCATGCCGAGGGGGTAGCTTTCCTCGTAAATCCAGCTGCAAACTTTAGTTGCCAACGACGACAACTACGCTCTCGCCGCTTAAGGCGTAAGCCCTCGACCCACTTGTGCTCGTGCTCGTGGATGTTCGGGGTCACAATCACGGGATCGCCGCTGTCCTTGTCTGGTGGCCAGCGTCTAAAACCACAGACTGACGGTCGGAGTACCTAGTTGGGCGGGTACCCGGTCGTGACATGAAGTCCAACTAAGCATGTAGCGCCAGGTGCGGAGTACTTTCGGACGGGGGTTCAATTCCCCCCGCCTCCACCAAAAATAAAAAGGGCCGCCTTGTGCGGCCCTTTTTATTTTTAGCGGAGGCGGGTTGGAA